>DATMYL010000043.1:0-20351 GCA_035560975.1 Chlorobaculum sp.
CCGTGACGCCCGAGTTGCTGCGGGAGATCTCATGATTTGGAGAAGTTGATTTTTTTTCGCAATATTCAGGCCTTCTTATCGGTTCGGGGCAACAGAACAGTGGAAACACAGCCCTCCCGACCGGCGAATACTGACGTAAAGTGGCTGTGAAAGATTTCTCCCCATGCGGGAGCGGGCGGCGAGGCATAGCCTTCCCCCGGAAACATGATTATGGACAGAATAAATTCAATGTCTGAAACAACGGATTACCGTGAACCGGTGGTCATCACCCTGCCTGACGGTTCTCAAAGAACCTTTGAGGCCGGTGTAACCGGATTGGCCATAGCCTCGTCCATCGGCAAAAAACTTGCCCAGGATGCTCTCGGCGTAACCGTCGACGGCAAGCTGTGCGACCTGGATACCACCATCACCAGAAACGCAACCATTTCGATCGTCACCTTCGACAGCCCTGCCGGTAAAGAGATCTTCTGGCACAGTTCGAGCCATCTGATGGCCCAGGCTATCGAAGAGCTGTTCCCGGGTGCTAAATTCGGTGCAGGACCGGCGATCGAACAGGGGTTCTATTACGACATCTCCTATCCGGAACGCTTCAACGAAGAGAACCTTCGCAGCATCGAGGCGAAAATGCTGGAGATCAGCGGCCGGGATATCACAATAAGACGCGAGGAGATGCCTCGCCAGCAGGCTGTCGACTATTTCAGGAATACTCGCCAGGACCCGTACAAAGTCGAGATCCTCGAAGAGACACTGAAAGATGTCGAAACGGTTTCCGTCTATCATCAGGACGGTTTTGCCGACCTGTGCAGCGGCCCGCATCTGCCGGCTACCGGAAAAATCAAGGCAGTCCTCCTGACCAACGTCTCGTCGTCGTACTGGAGGGGTGACTCGTCACGCGAATCCATGCAGCGCATCTACGGGATCAGCTTCCCGTCCGACAAGCTCCTGAAGGAGCATATCGCCAGGATGGAGGAGGCCCGCAAACGCGACCACCGCAGGCTCGGTTCAGAGCTCGGCCTTTTCATGCTGACCCCTGAGGTCGGCAGCGGCCTGCCGATCTGGCTGCCGAAAGGGGCCATCATTCGCAACGAACTCGAAACGTTCCTGAAAGGCGAACAGCGCAAGCGCGGGTATGTCCCGGTCTATACGCCCCACATCGGCAACATCGAGCTCTACAAACGCTCGGGCCACTATCCGTATTACAGCGATTCGCAGTTCCCGCCCCTGACCTACAGGGACGAAACCGGCCGTGAGGAGCAATACCTCCTGAAGCCGATGAACTGCCCGCACCATCACCTGATCTACAGCTCGTCGATGCGCAGCTATCGCGACCTGCCGATCCGCCTTACAGAGTTCGGCACCGTGTACCGCCATGAGCAGTCGGGTGAGCTGAACGGCCTGGTGCGCGCCCGGGGATTCACCCAGGACGACTCCCACATCTACTGCCGCCCTGACCAGCTGGTCGACGAGATCTGCAATGCAATCGACCTGACACGCTTCGTGTTCAACACCCTCGGGTTCGACGATGTCGAAACCAGGCTCTCGCTGCACGACCCGGAAAACCAGGCCAAGTACGGCGGCACGGCCGAGGTCTGGGAGCAGGCTGAGAAGGACGTAAAGGAAGCTGCGGACAGGATGGGCATCAAATATTTCATCGGTATCGGCGAAGCAAGCTTCTACGGACCGAAAATCGACTTCATCGTCAGGGACGCCATTGGCCGTAAATGGCAGCTTGGCACCGTACAGGTCGACTATGTCATGCCTGAGCGGTTCGACCTTACCTATATCGGCAGCGACGGCCAGAAGCATCGCCCGGTGGTTATCCATCGTGCGCCTTTCGGCTCCATGGAGCGTTTCATCGGTGTGCTGATCGAACATACGGCCGGCAATTTCCCGCTCTGGCTCGCCCCTGTACAGACCGTCGTGCTTCCGATCGCCGAGGATGTGCACGAGTACGCGCAAGAGGTCCAGCAGGCCCTGTTTGACGCCGGCATCCGTTCGGAAATCGACCTTCGGAGTGAAAAGATCGGCAAGAAGATTCGTGAGGCAGAAGTTTCGAAAATCCCCTGCATGCTCGTCATCGGCAGGAACGAACAGGAGGCCGGTGAGGTCTCGCTGCGCCGCCATCGCAAAGGGGACGAGGGTCGCCTCGGAGTCAAGGAGCTCATCGCGAAACTGCGTGAGGAAATTGATCAACGATCCTGATCAGTAAATGCAATCAGCATCCTGGGTCTATAAACCAACAACGATCGAATGAAAAAACAGAAGACATCCGGCCAGAAACCGAAACTCACCTACAGGATCAACGACCAGATCCGCGTACCAGAAGTACGGGTCGTGTTTCCAGACGGTTCCATGCAGGTCATGAGAACCCTGGACGCAAAACGGCTTGCCGAAGAGCGCGACCTCGACCTGATTGAAGTTCAGCCGAATGCCCAGCCGCCCGTATGCAAGCTCGAGAATTACGGGAAGCTGATCTACAAGATGGCCCAGAAGGATAAGGACCTCAAGAAAAAGCAGAAGACGACCTCCCTCAAGGAGCTGAGGTTCCATCCGAATACCGACAAGCACGATTTCGATTTCAAGACCGCGCACCTCGAGGAGTTTCTCCGCAAGGGCAACCGCGTCAGGGCGACCATCGTGTTCCTCGGACGCTCGATCATCTACAAGGACAAGGGGCTCGATCTTGCAGAACGCCTGACCGAAAGGCTCAGCACTGTCGGCACTCGTGACGGTGACCCCAAGTTCGAGGGCAAGAAGCTTTTCGTCTATTTCGAACCTGACAAGAAAAAAATCGATCAGTTTGAAAAGAGACGGGCCAAGGCTGGATTGTTGGCTCCGCTGCCGACATTGGCCCCTCTTCCCGAAGAACCCGATGATGAGTTCGAAGACGAATAGAACTATACAGAAAAGCGATTTATATCATTAAAACCGACGATTATGCCTAAAATGAAATCACATCGCGGGGCATGCAAAAGATTTAAAGCCACCGCATCAGGAAAAGTCAAGCGCGAGCGCATGAACGGCTCCCACAACCTCGAACACAAGAACAGGAAGCGCACCCGCCGCCTTCACCAGTCTGCTCTGGTAGATTCGACCCGCGAGAGCCTGATCAAAAGGATGATCCTGGCCTAAGCCTGTTATTAACACTAATTCGACAAAACGATGCCTAAATCAAATAATTCAGTAGCCTCAAAGGCCAGAAGAAAACGGATTCTCAATAAAGCGAAAGGGTACTGGGGTTCACGCGGAAACGTCCTGACCGTCGTCAAGCACGCCGTCGACAAAGCCGAGCAGTACGCATACCGCGATCGCCGTGTCAAGAAAAGAAACTTCCGCGCCCTGTGGATCATGCGAATCAATGCAGCCGCACGCCTGAACGGCGTCTCCTACTCCAGGCTGATGGATGCCATCCACAAGAAGAACATCGAGATCGATCGCAAAGCCCTTGCCGAGATCGCAGTCAAGGATCCTGCAGCATTTTCGCTGATCGTCAAGACGGCTCTCGATTAATCATTTGTAAAGCGGCCCTATGGAGACAAGCATTAAATCACTGCAGCAGGAGATCGATACATACGAAATCCGTGACTTGAAAGAACTCGAAGCTTTCAAGCTTGAGTTCACGGTCCGGAAAGGACGTATTGCCGGGCTTTTCGCCCAGCTCAAAACCGTCGAACCTGCTGACAGGCCGCGCATAGGGCAACTGCTTAACTCGCTCAAGCTGTCAGCTGACGCAAAAGTTTCCGAAGCTGAAGAGCGGCTGGCAGGAGCTGCGCAGGAATCCCAACCGGCAATCGACCTCTCCCTGCCGGGACGACGGACGTTCTGCGGATCCGAGCATCCTGTTCAGAAGGTGCTCAGCGACATGAAGCGCATCTTTAACGCCATGGGCTTCAGTATCGCAACCGGCCCGGAACTCGAGCTGGACGAGTACAACTTCGACCTGCTGAACTTCCCCCCGAACCACCCTGCCCGAGACATGCAGGACACCTTTTTCGTTACCCGGGGTCAAAGTGGCGGTGACGTCCTTCTCAGGACGCATACCTCTCCGGTGCAGGTAAGGGTCATGCTCGACCAGGAACCGCCGATAAGGGTCATCTGCCCCGGCAAGGTTTACCGGAACGAAGCCATCAGCGCGCGAAGCTACTGCGTTTTCCATCAGCTGGAGGGACTGTATATCGACAAGAACGTGTCGTTTGCAGACCTGAAGGCCACAATCTACTCTTTTGCCCGCCAGATGTTCGGCACCGACGTGAAGCTCCGGTTCAGGCCGAGCTTTTTCCCGTTCACCGAACCGTCCGCAGAAGTCGATGTCACCTGTTACCTGTGCGGCGGAAAAGGTTGCCGTGTGTGCAAGAAATCGGGCTGGCTCGAAATCATGGGATGCGGCATGGTCCACCCGAACGTCATGCGCAATTGCGGCATCGATCCGGAGATATGGACAGGCTACGCATTCGGCATGGGAGTCGACCGTACGGCGCTCCTCCGCTACAAAATCGACGACATCCGCCTCCTGTTCGAAAACGATATACGCATGCTGAGCCAGTTCTCCGCGTAAACGATTCGACTAAACGACTGCGGCGAGACCGAGAATTTTGTTCACGGCGGTCAACAGCGTGATCCCCAGATCGATCGACTTTACGATGGCGTCCAATTGATCCTTTTTCTTTTTGATCGCATCGGTTGCTGTTTCTATTTCCAGCCGGAACGCATCGTTGTATACCTCCAGCCAGAACTCATCGCACTCCGTCTGCTTCTTCCTGAATATCTCTTTCAGTCTGTACCTCGGCCATTCGGACGGTGAGGGCAACCGGCCACTTGTGAAAGCCGGCAGCTCTTCCGGCAAGGTTACGATGGGCCAGATTTGTGCAAGCTCATCCATCAGCTTTTTATCGAAGCAATTGATCTCACCGGCTTTTTCGATGACCGCTTCAAACTGACGGACAAGCGCCTCTCTTTGCTCCGGGCCCTTCTCCAACAGTACCATGAAACGATCGAGCTGGACCTCGATATCGTTCCGCACCTCCTTCTCATAAAGCACCCAGCCCAGGCGGATTCGCGACAAATCCCTCCGCATTGCACCATACTTCGTACGTATAAGGGATTTTTCGCTACTGTTCATCGATGATTTTCCCAACTGCCCTTCAAGGTAATCGTCCGATAACGATGCGGCAAAGTCTGACAATTCCCTCAAAGGATTTGCAACAGATTCTTCCGTGTTCATTGCGTGCTCCTTTTACAGGTTCTTCACGAAGGTGTTGAAGGCTTTAATTTCATCGACTGTTTTGCTGAGATCGTCCAGCGAGACTTCGGCATTGCCGGTTGTCATTTTATTGAACGTTTCGTTGAACGCGTCGTAGCTCTTCCTCGAGGCGTCGATCATCGCTTTGGCCTCGTCTGCGTTTGAGCTCGCAAGCATGACCTTTCGCCGCTCCTGAAGCCACAGCTCCATTCCGCCCAGTTGCATGAGATCCTCTCTTTTGCTATCGGTAAAGGGCAATTTCACGAGCATGAATTTGAATGATTTGTCCACTTCGGCGCCATATCCGGTCGATGTCCGCTCGAGGCCTTCATCCAGTTGCCGAATCACAGACAGAGCATTGAGTATTGTTTTTCTTCTGCCTGTCAGCTCTTTTTTCAGCACCGCTTCAGTCATGTGGGTCAAGGCCGGAGAAACAAGTGCGGTATCACTGTCAGGGATGCTGTTACCTGAATTCTTGAGCGCGATATTGAGCTTCGAGACGAGATCGCCTGTTTTTTTACCGATGTCGGACGGAGCAGAGGAGGTGGCCATCGCCTTCAGCCCGTCGAAATAGGCCTGAAGGCTCATCGCGACATCCTTGATACGGCGGTTTTTCTGGATCGCCCTGTAATCGCTTGTTTCAGCTGCGCTGAGATGAGCGGTCAGGGTATCTCTCAGGGCCTTGTCTTTATACTGGCTCGAAAGGACTCTCCGTTCGTTAAGGAGCTGGTATGAGGATGCTTCCACCTCTAACGCACTCGCCTTGTCTGCAAGTGCTGATACGGCCTCGGTGTATGCCGAACCTGCTTCAGCAAGGGTTGCGTACTGTTTTGTAGTGGTACAACCGCCGGAAAGCGACATAACCAGCAGAAACCCGGCAACTGCCGATCTCCTGCAAAACCACTGCTCGGCTCGTTTCATTCCTACCTCCGTTATGAGTGATGAAATACCATGGGTGCAACGGCAGCACACGAGAAATCTTGCTGAAATTAAACCTACGACAGATTTTTGCACGAAACAACAAAGCCTCATGAGGGCTGCTCATGAGGCTTTGTTGTTGTCTATGAAAGATGGGGCGCCAATTGCCTACTTGTCCTTGAGAGCCAGGGTCCAGCCTTCCATCGCCTCGTTAGCCATGGGATTGGGCGCCTCGAGGAAACTGATGATGAATCTGTCGCCAAGCTCGGCTACTCCAATTGACTTTGGCCGTATGGCAAGCGATACCGGGTTCATCAGCTCTTTCCCGAAACAGAAAATGATATTCTTTGCATCCTTGATCTCTTCGCTGATTTTGCCTTCGGGCAATTCCGAGGTATGCCCGTAATGGTTGTAAACCCCGATCAATGTCGCAACCGGGTGCTCATCTACCTTCTTCGTGTAATAAGCGATGATTTCGTCGACATCCCTACAGTTCGTCTCTTCTTTGTCAAGTTCGAGAATGTAAATAGGGTATTTCTCCTGAAGAAGAGTTTGATTCATAATGCTCTCCCATGTTTGTTTGACTGGATACTGCTCAGTAAACGGCTCGAGAGTAAGGGATGCCGTCCTTCTGCATTGTACGCCAGACCTGCAGATTTTGCAACAAATGTGCACAAAAAAAGCCTCATGACCCGAAAGTCATGAGGCTTGATAGATGCTGGCCGACGGGAAGGGACTCCTCCCGCACCGGCTTCAGGGGCAGATTACTCGCCTGCGCCTTCGGCTTCGACCTCGATGTTGAGCTTCACTGTGATATCCAGGAAAATCTTCGCATCGGCTTCATATTTCCCGAGAGACTTGATCGGAGCTTCAAGAGTGATCTTCCTCCGGTCGATGTCGACACCCTGCGCCTTGAGGGCCTCGGCGATGTCCGAAGCGGTCACTGTTCCGAACAGCTTGCCCGACTCGCCGGCCTTGGCCTGGACTTTCAGGGTCATCTGCTCGATCTTCGTGGCCAGATCCCTGGCACTCTTGCGCTGGAGCTCGATCTTGCGAGTCTGCTGTTTCTTCTCGGTTTCGAGAGCCTTGATGGTTCCTTCGGTAGCCCGAATGGCATATCCCTGCGGGATCAAGTAGTTATTGGCATAACCGTTCTTGACGGTAACGACTTCACCTGCGTCGCCAAGGGTTGCCACATCTTTTCTTAAAATTATTTTCACGGCCTGTTTCCTCGTTCTGAATAATTAAACAATTGTGGACGACCACTTATTTGTATTCGTCGGCGACGTAGGGAATAATAGCAAGGAACCTTGCCCACTTGATCGAGTGGGTAAGAAGACTCTGCTCTTTTGCCGACAGTCCGGTAATGCGACGGGGGATGATTTTGCCCTGGTCGTTAACGAACCGCTTCAGCTTCCTTTCGTCACGGTAGTCAAAAAAGACCACCTGGTTTTTCGACACTTTCTTTTTCGATGCCAGAGCATTGCCCAATGACTTGCTGCCCTGTGCCTGTGATGGTTTTTGTCTCATAGGTCTTGTTCAGTATTTATCTTGCATGTTCTTCTCAGTCGGAAGAGAGGTATTTATACTCGTACATTTGCCCGTCATCATCGACAGTGCCGTGATGCGTATCATGTGTATCATCCTCGATAAACCCTTCCTCGTCCTCCTCTCCATTTTTCTTCCTCTTGTTGAGGAACTGAATCCTCCTGGCCTTGATTTCGACCACGGTCCGTGACGTGCCGTCCTGGGCTTTCCAGGTGCGGCTCTGCAATTCACCGTCGACGAGCACTGCCGAACTTTTTTTCAGGTTGTCCCTGCAGCTTTCAGCAAGCTTGTTCCAGGCTACCACTCCGACATAGCAGACATCTTCCTGCCACTGGTGATTGCTGTCCCTGAATCTGCGATTACACGCAATGGAAAAGTTGACGACTGGCGTCCCGCCTGAATTAGTCTGTCTGAACACCGGATCCTTGGTGAGGTTCCCGGCAATTATGACGCTGTTGATTTCAGGCATTTTCAATTCCGCCATGACATCTTCTCCTTTTTGTTCTCAGATGGGATCATTTCATCATTCGTACACAACCGCTCGTAATCTGACTTCACTTCTTGGCTGCAGCCGCAGGCTCTGTTTCGACCTGATCTTCAGGGCTGCCAAGCATAACGCTGTACTTCTCGACGCGCGCGCGCATTTCGAGCAGCGGAGAACTGAGCTGTATGATAAGGAACCGCAGGATATTCTCTTCGTAGCGGAACACCCGTTCGATTTCTGCAATGGCCGAAGGAACGGCTTCGAAATCGATGTGTGCGTAGGATCCGATGGATGACTTGCGGATGAGGTAGGCCATTTTCCTTCTTCCGACGTCCAGGACATTGTGGATCACGCCGCCTTTGTCAGTGATCGTCTTGTTCACCAACTCCATCGCGGCAGCAATGGCATCATCCTGAAGGCCGCCGTCAATTATGACGGTGCATTCGTATTGCTTTGATTTATTCATAGCGCAATTGTTCTGTTATGTGATGACAGTATAGTGCAAATGGCGGAAATCAGGTATTGCGCAATCCCTGCTCCGCGGCTTCATGGAGGCCATGAACACCATTTGCGTTTTTGAACCTCAAAGGTACGCTAATTTATTTATTATTCCAACGCATCTTATATATCAAATATCTGTGCATTGCAGAGCCCTGCGGGCCGCGTCAGAACAGGATTTCAACACATACCGGAGCGTGGTCCGAACTCCGTTCGTCAAGATCGACAGCGACGCTCGATACCTTTCCGGCAATGCCTGGAGACAGGTATACGCAGTCGATCCGCCACCCGAGATTTCGCTCACGGGCAAACTTCCAGTTCGGCCACCAGGTGAACAGATCCTTCTGTTCCGGATTCAACTCCCGGACGATGTCCCGAAGGCCGAGAGACAAGTGGGCGTCGATTGCCGCGCGCTCTTCAGGACGCAGTCCCGTTGCCCCCGGTTTGTTTTGCGAACGATGGACATCGATATCCCTCAGGGCGACGTTCATATCGCCGGCAAGGACAACCTCCCTGCCCCGGGCAAGAAGATCGGCTATGAAGGCCTTCATCTCATCCAGGTATCGAAGCTTGACTGCATAATGCACCGGACCGTCTCCCCTCGGCACATAGGTACCGACAAGGGAAAAATCCGGGCAGTGCAGTACGACGGTCCTGTTCTCGACATCGAAAGCAGGCACCTCCCACTGCAGACCGGGACAAGCGCCCTCCTTTACCAGGATACCGACCCCGCTGTACCCTTTCCTGAACGAGGAGCCATTCCAGAATTTCATGTAGCCGGCCAGCCCTGCGATGCATTCCGGAATCTCTGCTTCAAGCGCCTTGACCTCCTGGAGAACGACGATATCGGGCTGACGACGTGCGATCCACGCTTGCAGCGATTCCTGACGGGCACGGATGCCGTTGATGTTCCACGTCGAGATGTTCATCCCTCATTTTGACTTAGCGTTTCGATGATTCTTGCTGCGAAGCGCTCCGCAGGTATCTCCCGCATGCATCGGAAGTGGCCTTTCGGGCAGGCGTTACGACCGATATGGGAGCATGGCCGGCAGTCGAGCCCGTTGGTCTCGAAGAGCTCATAAGAGGTGCGCCAGGGCAGAAAACCGAAGGCCCCGACCGAGGAGCCGAAAATCACGAACAGCTTCCTGCCGAAAGCCGACGCCATATGCATGAGGCCGGTATCGTTGCTGAGCACGAGGTCGGAGGCGGCAAGAAGGGCGGCAGACTGCATCAGGGTCGTGGCGCCGGCCATCGGGCGAACTTGCCTGAGGGCGGATTCAGGAAGCGCAGCCATGATCTTTTCGGCTTCCGGGATGTCCTCCTTCCCTCCGAGCAGGATTATCCGGACAGGCCTGCTGGCCAAAACTGCAGAGATGACTGCCGCAAAGCTTTCGGCCGGATATCGCTTGGTGAAGTGGTTCGCACCGAAACAGATCGCAAGAACAGGTCGCCCTTCGCCGATTGCCTCTGCGGCGAAGAGTTTGTCAGCAGGAGATGGATGGAGCGTGCATGGCGCATCGACGGTGTCCACGAGCCCATCGAGCGCAGCCCGGTAACGCTCGACGACAGAACAGTAGCCTTCGCCGTAAAGGTTCAGCTTGAGACGCACCAGAAGAAGCTTCTTCCAGTTCTTCTTCCTGTAGCGCCGGACCATTCCTGCCTTGAGGCTCCGGACCATCGCCCTTGACCGGGCGTTGTTCTGCAGGTCCACCACAAGATCGTAGGCGGTCGCCGGTATGCTCTCGGGAGTGCATACCGAGGAAAGAGCCGGATTCAAGGCAAGCAGCGATTCAAACGCCGCCTTGGTGCAGTAATCGATGCGCGCCTGGGGAAAACTCTTCCGAAGCTCGTCGAGCAGCGGCGTCGTCAGGACGATGTCCCCGATAGAACTCAGGCGGACGACAAGGATGCTCCGTATGTCGCTCCTGACGGTCACGACCAGAACTCCCACCACGCCTTATATCCTGCAGGCTTCCCTGTTTTTGACGATGTGCCGAGTTGTGCGATGCGTTCGGCTGCGGTGGCCAGGAGAGCCTCCTTACCTGGAGTATCTCCCTTGCGCTCGGCAACCATTTCAGAGGCTTTTCGGAATTCGAGGAGGGCCTCCGTACCGCGCCCGAGCCCGTCCAGCGCGAGCGCCCGGCTGAAGACGGAAGCAATCCAGAGCTTGCCCTCGTCCTGGTTGAGCTCCCCGCGTCGATTGAAATGGTGCAGCGCCTTGTCGGCTGAACGAAGGGCTTCGTCGAACATCCCGAGCCTGGCGAGGGCTTCCGAAAGACCTGCATGGCAGAATGCGTCGAATCCGATGTGGTCAAAGGCCTCTTCAGGAGGCATGCTCCTGGAAATCTCCATCGCTTTGCGGCAGTTCGCCGCCGCCTCTTCATAAGATCCTTCAAGAATCTGTCGCTGCGCATCAGCAAGGGCCATGTAGGACCCGGCGACCTCTTTGAGTGGTTTCATAAACAGGATAATCAAGAGTTAAAACAGGACCCATGATACCACTCTTTCTGTAAAAATCCAGTGAAGCAGCGGCATGATCAATCAAGGATGCAAATTTGTTACATTTTCTTTAACAAATATCTAACAAAATGAACAGCACTATTCTGCTATTAGCTTATAATAAATACTTTTGAGTATAACAATATCGCTAACATTTTCAGTATCATGAAAGAGATCATGACCTTTAAATCAGGCAAGTTCATCTTTTGCAATCAGTATAACCGGCCTCGTATCGAGAAACTGCTCGTCGAAGCTGAAACGCTGTGCGACGCCATCCATGATCTGCCGATTCTGCCGAAGTGGTCGTCACAGATCGATCCTGAGCTTCTGTACAGTTCTATCGCCGGCACAGCCGCCATTGAAGGAAACACTCTCAATGCCGAAGAGGTAAGAGCTCTTGATGAAGGAAAAATACCCGATGGCGGACACACGGCAAAAGACAGGCTTGAGATCACCAACCTGATCAACGCCTATCGAATGCTTGAACAGGAAACAGCAAAGCCTTCGATGACCAATGCACTTGCCCTGACAAGAGCTTTGACTTCACCTGTTCCTGAGCTTGATCTTGATGAAAATCATATCCGCGATCTGCATCGGCAGATCACCAACGGTCTTCCGTATGAGAACAACATCCCCGGCGTCTACCTTAACGGCATGGTCAAGGTTGGAGATAAAACGCACGGCGGCATCTACACACCACCGAAAATCATCGAAGACGTCCAGACGCTTATGCAGGAGTTCACTAACTGGATCAACAGCGCCGACCTTATCAACGAAAACGTGTTTGTAAGGGCTGCCCTGGCCCATTACCACTTTTCGCTGATTCACCCGTTCTGGGACGGCAACGGGCGGGTTGCCCGGCTGATTGAAGCGCGGCTTCTCCAGTCAGCCGGAATACGCTACGTACCCAAGATGCTCTCAAGCTACTATTACCGGCATGTGGACGACTATTATCGTGCCTTCTCGGACAGCATCAGGGCAAAAGAGGATGTCACGCCATTCCTTGAATTCAACCTGCGCGGAGTGATCGAATCGTTACGGCAGATGAAAAATCGTATCGCTTTTTTCATCAGGATATTGGCAATGAGAGATTACCTGCATTTTCTTGTCAGCAATAAAAAGATCTCGAAAAGACAAAACGATCTGCTTACTCTGTTGCTTGATGATTCATCACGACCTCCGTTCTCGCTTCACGAGCTTCAGCATAGCATGCCCTATTCCATGATGTACAAAAAAGTCTCGGAGATGACCGCTCGGCGTGACCTGAAAAAACTGCTCGATCTGAAGCTGCTCACCATCGATGCGAATGGACGATACCATCTTAATCTCAGCGGCTTCGTTTCGTGAGTAGACTCATCTCATGAGCTAACCAGCATCAGTCGTTCAAGTTCCACCGGAATCTCAGGCCGGCCCCGTCCGTTGAGCGCCGTGCAGACGATGCGGGCCTTCACGACCGGCTTCATGTCCGGCAGGCGGAGGATATCCTGGTAAAAGGCGAACTTCAGTGGCGACTCGCGCACCAGGTTCAGCCCTATGGCGAACCTGTCGCCGCTCTGCAGTGACGATTTGTAGTCCAGTTCGGCACGGATCACCACCAGGTTGATACCTTTTTCAGTAAAGGCTTTGAAATCGATGCCGACAGTCTTGAGATAGACGTGCCGGGCATGTTCCAGATAGTTCTGGTAAACACTGTTATTCACGATGCCCTGCATGTCGCACTCGTAGTCGCGAACATCCATTTCGATCGTAAAGGCGTATTGATCCTGAATCATCTCCGGGTCCCTGTGGTTGGTGTCGTTTTCATGCTGAACAAAATAACATCCTGCGCCTGAATCAGAAACTGCCGCCATGACGGGCTTTGAGCCTTGCCGTCAGGGCGGGCAGGAACTGCACCAGGTCCGCAACGACAAACACGTCGGCCGCTTCTGCAATGGGGGCGTCCTGGTCCGTGTTGACGGCAAGGATGAAGCCGGACCCTTTCATGCCTGCGACGTGCTGGATCGCTCCCGATATACCGCATGCCACATAGAGTTCCGGAGCGACGGACTGGCCGGTGATTCCGATCTGCCGGCTCCGTTCGAGCCATCCTGCGTCGACGACCGGGCGGCTGGCTCCGACCTCACCTCCGAAGGCCGCGGCAAGCTCCCGAACGAGATCGACATGCTCCTGTTTGCCGACGCCGCGCCCGGCGCTGACGATCACCCGGGCACGGGAAAGATCCACGACCTCCTCCGGTTGCGTGCAGCCGAGGAATTCGACCTTCGATCCGGGATCGGCATCGATTCTGACAACCTCGGGCACCCCTGATAACTTCGGGGAAGAAAAGGCTCCGGACTGCAACGTCAGAACGACATTCGGAGTCAGGGGGCTGACTGTCCGCTTCATTTTACCGTTGCAACTGTCTACAGTATATCCTCCACCGTCGATGCCGGTAACCCCAGAAACCTGCGCGGCTTTCATGGCTGCGGCGACCCTTGGCGCAAGGTCCCAGCCGTAGGAGGAGTGGAGAAACACCACTGCATCAGGGCGTTCGCGGCCGACAGCCTCCATCACCAGTCGTTTGTGCGCCTCAGGATTGTACTCTCCGTATTCTCGTGAATCGGCAAAATAGAGCCGACCCTCGAATGCAGGAAGGTCGTCCAAAGAGCCGACGAGCAGCATGGATGCTTCAGCACCGAGCGCAACGGCAAATCCGGAGAGTTCGGAAATTTCCTCAGCAAGCCGGCCTGCACGACACTCCCCCACCAGCAATGCTCTCATCGCACACCTCCCCGGCGAAGCACCGTCGTTTTTGAGTCGAGCAGGGCGACGACCTGGTCTGCGATATCGCCCGAATCACCCTTCAGGACAAGCCCTGCGGCTTTATGTTCGTGAGTCCTGAAACCGGCAACCGATGACAGCGACCCGTCAAGCCCGACCTCTTCGGGCCTCAGGACTGCGACCTCTTTTTTCTTCGATTTCATGATATTGGGCAGTGTCGGGTAACGCGGTGTATTGAGTCCCTGCTGGCAAGTAAGGAGCGCTGGAGCCGCCAGCCTCATCATCCCCCTCAGGCCACCTTCGAGTTCCCGCTCGGCCGTCACGATTCCGTCCCTCCATCCAAACCCTATCGTGCCCGTCACGCAGGATATGCCCAGGCGCTCGGCGACCAGCACCCCGACCTGGGCCGATCCGCGGTCTTCGGACTGCATACCGGTGAAAATAAGGTCGTACTGCCGGCTCATGGCGTGACCTGCGATCATCGAGGAGATTTGCCAGGGATCCCGTTCCGATGCGGACGGATCGTCGACATGGACACCGCGATCGCACCCCATAGCCAGCGCCTTGCGGATCGTCTCAACCACCCGCGCCGGTCCGATGGAAAGTACGGTCACTTCAGGTGTTCCTCCGAGCTGCTCCTTGAGCCTGACTGCCTCTTCAACCGCATATTCATCACAGTCGTTCATCCTGAAGACGAGACCTGCATCATCAAACCAGGTCCCGAAGGTGTTCGGCGCAAAGCGCCCACCCATGTCAGGAACCTGTTTGATACAGACAAGTATGTTCATAGCTACCAATTTCAGTTGATTATGGCGGGATACGGACGAATACGGAAGAACTCAACAATTTTCATTTTTTGCACATCGCTCCATTGAGGTCGTTTTCACCGAATACCCGGCCATATCTTGCGCATATTTACGTCATTTCGAAAAATCCGGGCAACATTGCGAACACCTATTCTATTTATTTAAAATAATATATGAAGAGATTCCGTTTTCAGTTTTTTGATCTGTCCAAAAATCGCCACTCTTTTTTCATTTCACTTTTAATGATTGTTTTTTATAACTTTAGGCGTGAACACGTACTGTCTCGATGATTAAACTAAACTTGCACGACTATGAAAAAAATTATCATGCCGTTATTGGTTGCCGGAGTATTCGCCGTTCCTTCGTTAGGTAATGCTGCAACAAATCCCTACGTGAGCGCTTCAGCCGGTTTCAGTTTGCTGAACAACTCGGAGGTTGATGGTGAAAATGATGCCATCGAGTATAAGACAGGGTACCTCATCAACGGTGCCGTCGGTCTTAAAGGAGACAATGCCCGCGTAGAAGCCGAGATTGGATACCATCGCAACGATGTTGACACATCTGTGTTCATTGGACCGAATGGCGCACATATCGACATGTGGACGTTCATGGCCAACGGCTATCTGGATTACAACATGAATAACTCCAGTGCGTCACCTTACGTTATGGCCGGAATCGGCCTGGCAGATGCATCGATCAGCGGTGGTAATTGGGGGTCGTCCTCAAGCTCTACAGAGTTCGCATGGCAAGTCGGCGCCGGCGTCGGAATCAAGGCATCAGACAAAACGACCGTAGACATCGGCTATCGTTATCTGTCGCCCTCTGATGCAGACTTTGACGGTCGCAGTGTCTCACTCGCCAGCAGCAATATTATTGCCGGCATCAGGTACTCTTTCTAAGCAATATCTGTCAATACAAATCTCAAAAAGGCTCCGGTTTTCCGGGGCCTTTTTGTTTTGCACAGTTTCCGCAAATTTCCGCGATTCCGTCCGCCTGGACTTTCATGCGCTCCCCGCCATATCCCGTGACGTCGATGGAGCTTTCTATGCCGGCATCCCCTTTGCCGTGTATGATGAAACGACAATCCGTCCGAATCTCCGGGTTAAGATCCCTCCTGCGCATGGGCTCTTCAATGCCATGCCGTCACCTGTGTTCCTCCAGATCGCCGATTGAAACTGGACACTTCGTCGATCGCCGATCCATCACATTCGTTTATCCTGGAGGACAGCCATCCACGTCAAACCGGGTAAATGCCGGATTTGGGGCAAAAACGGATCACCACCTCCGGAACCCGTTTGATGCAAAGACTGAACATGACATCTGAGGCGGCATTTCAATAAACTGAAGCACAAAGATTCGATAGATCATGCAATTACATCGTGTGATCTATCCAATACAACTGACGTTCAGAACATCCATTGCATGAAAATCAGCCTTACGCCCTTTCCACATACAAATATTTCACTTATTTTATCACACCGTAACTACGGCACGCAATGATAAACCCCTAATTATCACAGTTATGAAAAAAATCTGCTTCCCTTTGCTTGTCGCGGCCATCTGCGCTGCTCCAACACTTGCCCAGGCGACAACCCCCTATGCAAGCGCTTCCCTTGGATCGGGATCGATGAACAAATCAAGTGTCGACGGTGAAAGCGATGTCCTCGAATACAATTCCGGATTTGGTTTTAACGGAGCGGTAGGCCTTGAGGGCAAACGCACCCGTGTTGAGTTTGCCGTCGGCCATCAGGCCAACGATGTAGATAAAATCAACGGTATCAGTCCCAGCCATTACGGCATTAATATGAATTTTTCAACCTGGACATTCATGGCCAACGGGTATGTCGATTTTCCCACGAAAAGTCCCGGAATCACTCCTTACCTCATGGCTGGTATGGGATTGGCCGATGTAAATGTGAAGTTCTCTGACGAAGCCGCATCCGGATACAGCATTACGTACAGCGATTCGGTATTCGCATGGCAAATCGGCGGGGGCGTAGGCATCAAGGCATCGGAAAAAGTGACCGTCGATCTCGGTTATCGCTATTTATCTCCGTCAGATGTCACCATCCTGGATATAAAACACTCGCTTTCCAGCAGCAATTTGCTGGCAGGCATCAGGTACTCCTTCTAAGGAATACCGGTCATTGCACATTTCGAAAAAAGGCTCCGGTTTCCCGGGGCCTTTTTGTTTTGCACGATTTCCTCAAATCGTTACGATTCCGTCCGGTAAATCACTCAGCCTCTCACCGCCATGTTCCGTGACGACGAAGGTGTTTTCAATTCCGACAACCCCTTTGCCCGGTATGACGAACTTGGGTTCCACTGCGACCACCTGGCCGGCAATCAACGGCATGGCGAATCCCGGGGCGAGAACAGGAAGCTCGTCGAGTTCAAGCCCCACTCCGTGACCGACGAATCTGGACTGCTCCCCCGGCATGCCCATGAAACTTCCGCCGAGTCCGGCGTTTTCCGCCATCGCGGCAGCTTGACGGTAGATCTCTTCACAGATCGCCCCCGGCACCATCGCCTGACGCACCGCCTCCTGGATTTCGAGCGAGACATCGAAAGCCCGCTGTAATTCGGGATCAAGCGAACCGATCACGAATATACGGGTCATATCGACCATATAGCCGTTGAAGACTCCTACGAAGTCAATCAGAATCGGCACGTGTGACCTGATTTCATCGATTGATGCTCCCTGGGGTGATGCGCTCGAAAGCCCCTTGCCCGACACAGGTCCGTCGAAGAATCCATAGCTCGTCGCACCCGAAGCAACAGCCACTCCGCCGCAGATTTCCTGGTTGAAGGCCCGCATGCGCACAAATCCCTCATGGCCGATCCTGCGCAACCGGTACTCCAGTTCGGCCGCCAGGTCGAGCTCGCGCATCCCCTCCCTGATAAAGGCCGGGACCTCCCTGAGGACCGAGGAGAACTTTTCCGCACTGAACCGGAGCAGTTCGATCTCGGCGGGTGATTTGACCGAACGCAGTTCACGAACGATCATGGAAATATCGACGAAGTTCCGACCGGGCAGCACTTTGGAATAGTATACATGCTGCTGGACAGGTACGGCATCGAAAGTCATTCCAACAGTGACATACGCTTCACCGAGAATTGCCGGAAGATCCTTGCTTGAAGGAAATGGACGGATATCGGCGATCGGGCTCTCTTGCCTCGCACGGACGAAGCTTTTACGAACCAGCAGCATCGGCTGGCCGTCCGCAGGAATCCAAAGCGCAGAGTTCTGGCGGGTACCGGTGAAATAATAAATATCGACAGGCATGAGCAGCAACGCCGCCTGCACACCCTTCCCTCTCAGCTTCTCCTGGAAGCGGGACACCCGCTGCTGTAATTCGGTGGATATCGGCATGTTTTGTTATTCCGTTCGTTGAAAAAAGACAATGTCGGACTGTGGTTTGCCCGGCATGGCCTTCAAGAGCCTTGTCAGGATAGCCAGGTTTGGCTGATGCATAAGCACATGGTGTGAGACAGAGTGCTGGAAGCTTTTAAAATAATGCCTCTCATCCGTTCGAAAAAACCTCAGCCCCTGATCTTTCCGGCAACGATTTCTGCCAGATCGAGCGCTTTGAGCGTCGACTCCAGCCCATTGCTCCTGATCCCCTCTTCGAACATGGTGAGGCAGAACGGACATGCAGACACCAGCGAGGACATGCCTGTCTCTTGTGCCATACGAACACGTTCGGCATTGATGCTTCGCCCCAGTTTCTCTTCAGCGAGGATACGACCGCCTCCCGCTCCACAACAAAAACTCGCGCGATTTGTGCACTCCATCTCGACCAGCTGCCCTCCGGCCGCCCTGAGCACTGAGCGCGGCTCGTCGTAGATATCCTGATAACGCCCGAGATAACAGGGGTCGTGATAGGTGAATCCGAAAGGCTCCGGCTTCAGCATCAGCCGTTTATCCCTGATAAGCCTTTCGATGAAGGTCGAATGGTGTTCGACGGGAACATCGAACCCAAGCGCCCTGTAGTCCCTGCCGAGGGTATTGAAACAATGAGGGCAGGCAGTCACGATTCGTTTGACCTTATAAGCGCGGAACGCGTCGATGTTGAGGTCCGCCGTCATCCGGTAGAGATATTCGTTGCCCAGTTTCCTGACCGGCTCACCACAACAGCGCTCCTCCATGCCGAGCATGCCTACCTTCACGCCGGCGGCAGAGCATATACTGATAAAGCTCGCTGCCACCTGGCGATTGCGTGGATCGAAAGAGGCGTAGCAACCGGCGAAATAGAGGATATCGACGTCACTCTCCTCAGCCATGATGCTGACCGGCAGGCCTTTGGCCCAATCGCCCCTCTTTGTGTACGCCAGCCCGAACGGATTGCCGTTCACCTCGATTCCGTCAGAGGCTCTCCGTGCTTCGTCTCCAGGGAACTCGCCGTCCATGAGCATGAGACTGCGCCGCATCTCGAGAATCTTGCCCACGGGTTCGATACCGGCCGGGCAGATATCCTCACAGGCCCCACAGGTCGTGCACGACCAGATCACATCGCGAGTGACCGTATCTATCAGACCTTGCCCGGAGGGAGATTCGGCAAGCATGCCTATCTGCCTTACAACTTTCATCGGAGACAGAGGCTTGCCGGTAACATACGCCGGGCAACGGTCCTGGCACCGTTTGCACAACGTGCATGCATCTGCATCGAACAGGTCTTTCCAGGTCAAATCGCCGACAACCGAAGCCCCGAACCTCTGGACGCTGTCGTCATCGAGGTCGATTGCCTCAAGGGTTCCCTTCGGTTCATGAGATTCGAGGAAGCTGTTACCGCTTGAAGTAATGATATGACGGAGCCTTGTCCGTGGAATCACCAAAACGAAAACCAGGCCGAGCAGCAGGTGAAACCACCACAGCCCCTTGTGCAGGGTTCGCACTTCACCCTCGCCCATACCTGCAAAAAGTCTCGCGAACAGGTAACCGACCGGAGACCATACGGCAAGACCCGGATTGTCATGAATTTCAGTGACGGCCATCCGACATCCCTCGATCAGAAATCCGGTGACAAGAATGGAAAATAGCAGCGCATGGACGCGAGCATCCTCAGAAGTGGTTTCAAGCCCCGGAGGCCTGATCAGGAATCGCCGGATGAACAGAGCGGCCAGCGTCAGGATAGCCGCAAGTCCGGCAAGGTCGAGCGTAAGGGAAAACAACCTGTAGAAGGAGCCCGACAGCATGTTGAGGCGAAACAAAGGGGCCAGCAGGTCAGCCTGAACCATTACCAGGGCGGTACCGGCGAAAAGAAGAAGAAAGGCCCAGAAAAATATGGCATGAGGCAACCCGCCATCCGTGACCCTTAGTACCTTTCGCTGGCTGAAGGTGTCCTTAAGAAATTTTCCCACCCGTTGCGCCGGGCGGTCGAAGCGGTCGAGGGTTTTTCCCTGGCGCCAGATCGCGAGCCGCTGCCTGAACCCCTGCGCCATGCCGATGGCGGCGGCAAGCGCAAGCAGGTACATGACGGCGACGACACCATGACCGACATTCCAGAAAATCTCCCTGGTTGCTTCCATACTGCCTTTAAACAGCTCGATAAGGTTATAAGGGGTTACTGAGGATAACGGCCTTCGCCAGGCTTGAGCC
>DATMYL010000044.1:0-23428 GCA_035560975.1 Chlorobaculum sp.
TTTGTCTGGGGCAAATCGATCAAAAACAACAAGGCAAACATGGTACGCCAGCTCGAGGAGTTGTGGCGATATACCCAGCAGGTGGCTCAGCGGGAGTTGTCTGAACCGGAACCTGATTTAGGCAGCCTTGGACCTGAGGAACTCGAGGCCGCCATCGTTCAACTCCGCCAGACCCTCAAGGCCACAGACGTAGAGGATGATGAAATAAAAAAAGGCCGTTCAAAAGCTGAACTATGCCAAAAACCACTGGCCCGATAAACTGATCGAGTATGCTGAAAAGGAGCAACTCATGGGGCTCAGAAACAGCTACTCCAAAACGGATCCCGATGCCACGTTCATGCGGATGAAAGAGGATCATATGAAAAATGGCCAGCTCAAGGCTGGTTACAATGTCCAGCTGAGCACCCGAAACCAGTTTATTGTCCACTTCAGCCTGCACCAAAACCCAACGGACACCACAACCCTTATTCCTCATCTTGAGTCGTTCAAGGCCAGTTATGGTTGCCTGCCGGAAACCATAACTGCCGATGCAGGTTATGGTAGCGAAGAGAACTATGTCTGGCTTGAAAGCCAGCAGATTCAAGGGTATGTGAAGTACAACTGTTTCCACAAGGATCAGCGCAAAGCCTCAAGACAAAAGCCGGTGCTCCTTGATCCGAACACCTTGCATTATGATGATCAGGGTGATCGATATATCTGTCCGATGGGTCAGGCCATGGAGAATGTTCATAGCCGACACAGGCAAACCGCTACCGGTTATTTGCAAACCACCAACACCTGTCGAACCGGAAACTGTAGCAGATGTCCGATGGCGGCCACTTGCCTGCCTGTAGATGGCCAGACGAGCTTGGTTGTCAATCACCGGTTGAGTCGATTGAACGCAAAAGCACGGCAACTACTGCTTTCAGATGAAGGCATCCGAAAGCGAAGACAGCGAAGTATCGATGTCGAACCGGTTTTTGGTCAGCTCAAACAGAACAGAAACTTCAAGCGATTTCGATTACGAGGCTTTCAGAAAGTGGAAATTGAGATGGGGCTGGCAGCAATGGCACACAACATCGCTAAGATGGCGGGATAACCTCCCGCTTTTTTCTTGCCCGATCGACGTTATCTCTCCATCAGGTTCATTCGGCAGAAAACAGAAGAGGCTGTCTCAGTTTTGCTTCTGAGACAGCCTCATGGTGAGTTATCTTTATTTGACTGATAGCCGGATACTGGAGCTGTGCGATTTAGACAGCTCAGGGTGAACGGCTTTTTTACTTTCGTTTTCTATTTCCTTGAAGACCTCTTCAAAGACTGGGGCGACATAAAGAGCTCCAGCTGTTGAAAGGTGGTCGTCGTCATTGTAGAGCATTTCTCCATCAGCCATGATGCGCACTTTGCCTTTTTCATCGAACATTCTGCTTTCTGGGTGAATAAGGGTTACTCCCTGCAATTGCGCCAATCCGCTCAATATTTGCTGCACCTCGAGTTGACGCTCGTTGTATTTCTTGAAAGTCGGCAGGAGTTCATCCATATTTACAAGCATTGGAAAACGAGTATGGAGTGAGATTATTCTCGGGACCTCATTTCCGATTTCCGGAACGGCAGTGACAAGGATGACCCTGCATTTCATATCAAGCAACTTTGCGACCATTCTTGACAATCCCTCCTGGACCAGCAATGCATTCGTTCTGAAAGAATTCTTTCCCGATGAGGATTCCTTGAGATGAATCGTAAATGCATCCTCCGATCCGTACTGAACGCCTTTCGTATAGCGAGCCCATCTTGCAGCAAGGAAGACTGTTTTCACGTTTTTATGCTGTTCTATGAACTGAACTAAGGCATTATTCGTTCTGTTCAAGTGTTGATCATAACCTTCGGATATCTGATCTATTCCGAGAAGGGGAGGGTGGTCATTACTCGTCATTATATAACCAGAAATCCCTTTCTTCAAAGCCTCTTGCGTCAGCATGGGAATCAGTGCCCGTGCATGTGAGTCCCCGATTAGAGCGAATGATGGCGTAGTATCTCGAGCTCCTACAACAGGGGGTATTGCGCCCTGTCCAATCTTTTTGGTAATTATGTCCCACTTGGCATGTTCAACCCCGAGAGTGTCCTGTTTAAGCTTTTGCATGGTCGCATTCGTCCCGGGATATAACCTTTCTATGCGGTAGCCCATCCCATTGAATAAATGAATCACCCCGCCAATCCCGGAAAACACTATCATCAAAACACCAGCCGCGTAAAAAAGACTCTGTCTTTCTGGAAGCAGCATTTGCTTGCCCCGGAACGGCTGCTCTATGTATTTCCATGAGAGTGTTGAGATTACAAGAGTGGCAATGATGATTCCGGCACTCTCATACCCATTGAAGGGGCGAAACATCAGGTACTTGGCAAATGCCACAAATGGCCAGTGCCAGAGGTAGAGAGAATATGATATCAAACCAATGAATCCCAGCCGCGTTAAAGAAATCAATCTGCTGAAAACTGAACCCTTTCCATCCATATTGCTGTAAATAATCAGACTTGCCCCAATAACGGGGGGCATTGCGTTATGACCTGGAAAAGTTGTGGCTTCGGTGTATGTGCAAACACTGTACGTTATGAGCCCAACTCCGACAACGGCGAAAATGTTCTTCAGCCACAGAGATGACACATTTGGTATCACGCCAAGTGCGAGCAATGATCCAGCCAGAAGTTCCCATGCTCTGGGTGGAACAAAGTAAAATGTCACTCCGGGATAGTGATAAACTCCATATATGCTTGCGCCAAGTGAAAGCGAGATGGCAATGAGTATCCATAACAGGTATCGGCTTTTCAGATATCTGTGTATGAAAATCAACGCAAGTGGAAAGAAAATGTAGAACTGTTCTTCAACAGCAAGTGACCAGGTATGAAGCAATGGCTTTTGCAGTGATGGAGCCGCAAAATATCCTGATTCTTGACAGAAGAGGATATTCGACGAGAAAAGGGTTGTCGCGGTGATGCTATGTCCAAAATCCTTGAATATTTTTGCGTCAAATAAACAGGTCGCAATGGCAAGGGTAACGGCTATTACCGGGAACAACGCCGGAAAAATCCTTCTGATACGCCGTTCGTAAAAGAGAGCAATAGAGAATTTCTCTTCCTTGATATCCTTCAGGATAATTGAGGTGATGAGAAATCCGGATATGACAAAGAAAATGTCAACCCCTACAAATCCCCCCGAAAAGCCAGGGACCCCAGTATGGAAAAAAATCACGACAAGTACTGCAATGGCTCGAAGCCCATCTATATCAGGGCGGTATTTTAGAGACATCGAAGTTATTGACTGTTGTTAATTGAACCAGTTGATCAAATTCAGGCATGCATTTCCTTGCCTGGTTTAAAGATGCTCTGTTTTGAGCCGCACTTCCTGGCGCAGCTGCGTCTCATCTAAACCTGCCATGAGAGCTCATTTTGCAATCGTTCATCAAGTAACCTTTTTCGGTGGCCGATGATATTACATCAACATTCGTGCCACCGGGCATCAACCAGCTTCTTGAAAACGCAACGTCTTTTAATCAAAGGATATTGATCATTAATTGCCCGACAGAACCATGACAAACTTCGCTATTACGTATCCAGGTGATAACGTTTATCTCATTATGTAACGGCGGAGATTGAAGAGACCCTGGAATTAAGTCGTGGACTTGCTACATTTTCGTAGCCGCCCTGAGAAAGCATACCTTGCAAGAAAAGGAGGTATGACTCGTGTCATCATCAATGCAGCGCCGTCAGTTAAGCAAGCAGTTCAAAATTGATGCGGTTGAACTCACGATGAATGAGGAAAAGGCTATCAAGGAGATCGCCGACGATCTGGGCATCAGACCAGCGTTGTTGTATCGACGGCGAGAATAATATTTCGCTACCAAAGAGCATGCGTTTCCTGGAACCGGAAACCCAAAGGATGCTGAATCGGAGCGGATCCGGCAGCTTGAACGCCAACTGCGCCGTGTCACTGAAGATTGTGAAATCTTAAAAAAAGCCGGTGCTGTGTTCATGAAGACGCCCTTAAATACATCTTCATAAATGATCATCAGCAGCTATTATGCTTGGACACTGCGCCTCGAAAGCAAACGGACCAAAGAGAACATGAACCTGATGCGTCACATCAGGGAGATTTTCGACAACAGTCACCAGACCTATGGGAGTCCTCGCATTGCTGCAACCTTATGGAAACTGGGACAAAAATGCAGTCGGTGTCGAGTAGCTCGACTGATGCGAATCATGGGCATCAAGTCCAGGAGCGCCAGGAAATTCAAGGTTACAGCGGATTCGAAACATCAGGAACCGACAGCCCCGAATTTGCTGAATCAGTCATTTACGACTGAAGCATTGAATGCCGTCTGGACCAGCGACGTCAAGTATTTGCGAACCGAGAGCGGATGGCAGTACCTGACCGTAATCATGGAAATGTTCAACCGTCAAATCATCGGGTACTCGTCCAGCAGCTGCTTGACGACGGAAACGATGGTCTTTCCGGCATTGAACATGTCTGTCTTGCATCGTCAGCTACCTCCGGGGGTCATGTGTCATTCGGATAGAGGCGCCCAGTAAGCCTGCAAGGATTTCAGGTAGAAACTCAATGGCTACAAGATGATCCAGAGCATGAGCGGGCAGGGGAATTGCTTTGACCGAGACTTTTTTATGAGCCTGAAAACAGATTGGATCTACGGGAAACGCTTCAAAAACCAAAAAATAGCGACAGAGCCTGTTTGAGTACATCGATATCTTTTGCAACCGCAAACGGGATCACTCAGCTTTAGGCAACCTTGTTCCGGTAGAAATTTTATATCTGTACCGACAACCAAAGGCTATGGCTTCTTGAGGTGTCCACTTTTTTGCTGCAACTCCAAACGACCGTTTACACAGTTTTCTGAACAGGCCCGATCTTAAATAGCGATCCGTTTAAAAATACTTTCAGGCATATGAATAATTCCAACCATCACATACTTCCAGAACCATGGTGTATAGAGCACATCCTTCTTTTTCTCAATTGCATTTACGATATCTGATGCAATCTGTTCTGGTTTTGCCATCAGGATTTTAGGGGCATCAATTCCTTCGGTCATTGGTGTCTCCACCATTCCCGGCTTGATGGTCAGTACCTGTATGCCTTTTTTGTGAAGGCGCGATCTCAATCCTTCACAAAATGTTGTCAAGGCTGCTTTTGACGTGCCATAAACATAATTTGACTGTCGCCCTCTGTCTCCTGCAACCGAACTGATGATCGCCAGAGTCCCATGTTTTTGCTGCTCCACTATATTTGCCAGCAATGTCAACAGGGAGATGGTACTCATCGCGTTTGTTTGCAGCTCTTGCAATGCTGCTGTCGCATCACGCTCGCAAGCCTTCTGGTCGCCGAGTGTTCCATGTGCAATAAGCACGATATCGAAAGTGCCCAATGCTTTAAGGGCGTCATCGAGGATTTTGTGGTGTGAATCGATATCGTTCGCATCGAAATGCGCAGACCTGACCGAAGAAGCGCCTCTGATTACCAGGTCGGCAGCGATATTTGACATACGCCCTTCATCGCGAGCAAGCAAAAAGAGATTTGCTCCCCGGGCTGCATATAACCTGGCTGTGGCTTCGGCAATGGCCGAAGCCGCCCCTACGATGAGTATATTTTGCATAAATTCAATTCCAATACATATTATTGACGTTAGGTATTCATTTGCGATAGTTATGAAAAAAGATACTTGATCATTTATAGTCGATACGCTGCGAATTAATTCTGATCTCCATATAGTGTCGTGTCAACGGCTGAAAGTATTATGGCTGTCAACTGACATGTCTGGAGCCGCCTTGTTCCTTCGAAATCCCAATCGAGATCGTTATCGTGATCAAACTCCATTGATAGCAACTGCGTTGAACAGCTATGGGCATTGTCACTGACAATGGCAACACCTATATTTACGTCCAGAATTACTTAGGAACAGGTTAGCCGTTCTTTCGCAAGAGACGTTGCAATGAGAAAAACCTTAGTAGTTGTGTCTGTAATGCTTCGCTCATTAATCCAGCCCTAATCTACTTGATTGACGTGAGGTAAACCTGCCTATTACATCATGGGCGTTTCTGACTGACTGGAATTGCTCCCATAGGGGATAGCTCTGCTTGAAAGTCTTTTCACTCATTCGAGCATCTTTTGTCAGGTAGATCCTTCCGCCATGATGAAGAACCATAGCATCCAGTCTGTCCAGCAGAGGGAAAAGATCCGTCTCGATCTTGAAATCCAGGGCCAGCGTATAGCCTTCCATCGGAAAGCTGAGAAGATTGTTGTTTTGCTTCCCGAAGGCCTTTAGAACGGCAAGGAACGAACCTTTGCCTGATTCGACAATGGTTTTAAGAATTGAGCTCATAGCCCGGTATCCGGCTTCCCTGGGGACGACGAACTGATATTGCGTAAAGCCGTTCTTGCCATACATGCGGTTCCAGTTCTCGATGCTATCGAGTGGATAGAAAAACGGTTCGTAATGAATATGATTTTTGGTAATGCTTTCTCGGATCCTGTTATAATAGAGCGTATTGAACAACCTGATAGAGTATCGGTTCAACAAGGCGGACGGCATGTCGATCGGCAGACCCAGCCTGCTTTTTTTGTTGATCGTCAGTTCTCCTTCTGGAGCATGATCCCCGGTCATGAGAAGTGAGCGGCCGAGAGATTTGCCTCCCGAGATGCAGTCTATCCATGCAACCGAATACGGCTGGTCTTCATGGATAGAAAAAAGTCCCAGACTTTCTTCGAGATTCGAAGCCTTAAACGTTGTCTGTTCGATAAAGGCGCCTTGTATAGGCTTCAGACGGATAGCGGCCGAGTAGATTACTCCGGTCAGCCCCATACCGCCGCAAGTGGCATGAAAGATATCAGGATTCTCCTGCGAAGAACAGCGTGTGAGTCTGCCAGCCTCAAGAATCATGTCGATGAACACGACATGGTCACAGAAGCAACCTGCAACATGATGGTTTTTGCCATGCACGTCGCTTGCAATGGCTCCGCCAACCGTCACAAATTGTGTCCCGGGGGTAACAGGAAGGAACCAGCCTTTAGGGACAAATATTTCCAGGATTTCACTCAGGGAAACACCCGATTCGCAATGCAGTACTCCCGTGTCCTGGTCGAATGAGATCATATGGTTAAGCCATCGAGTGCTCATTATCTTTTCACCAAGGGAACTGTCGCCGTAACTTCGGCCCAATCCTCGCGGAATGATTGAAAATTCTGGCGAGGAAAGCAGTTGATCCTGAAGCTCTTGTGCTGTCTTCGGTGAATACACCTCTGCGTCAACTAAAGGATATCTTCCCCATCCGTGCATGTTCATGATGCTACTCCTTGACGAAAAACAAACTGTTTGTCGAGATGGTACTTTGACAGATATCCAATGGCAAGTCCAATAATTCCTCCCAGGTAGCGAAGTGTCTTTGTCTGGAACAGATAATCGAATCCGAATTCGAATCCCCAGAAAATTATTGTCGTCACAAGCCCCATCAACGCATACAGAAGAAACGTCCGGCCATTATGCTGGGCGTTTTTAGCCTGAAATCGGAATATGAAACGTTTGTCCAGAACATACTTGAGCAAAAGACCGGCAAGAGTTCCTGCTCCGACTGAAAAAATGAGGTGATTAGGTCCGTCATACAATCGTATGGCGATGTCCTGAACCCCAATGTTCAGAGCTGTTGCTATCACTGCAAAAAGTGTATATGCTAAAGATATTTTCATTCAATACGGGTAATCGATCATACGATCAGGTTGCCGGCGGCCAATGTCAACACAGATGTAGTCGGATTTGAATAAGTCCAGCGATTTTTGTCAGGATTCGCTAAAGGGTGCTCGAATAACTCCGTTGTCGCCTCACAGAAGAGGCGACATTTGTATTAAAACATAGTGGCAAGGACGAAAACGGTTGCGAACAATGCGCCGGTCAGCAGACTTACTTTATCCTTGATGGCAAAAAGCACCGGGTCGTCATGCATCAGCCCCCTATGTGTTATCATCCAGACCCGACTGATCCAGAAAAGCAGAATGGGACAGGCCAGCCAGATGAGTTCATGGGCGTGGTACATCTGGATGGTTCTCACGTCCTGAACATAAAGGGCCAGAACCAGAACGGAAAGGTATCCTGATGAGACACCAAGATTGGCGATTATTTCAAGATCGGCAGGGAAATAGCCTCGCCCCATTGTTTTTTCATTATTGCCGTTTTTCCGGGCATCCAGCAGTTCGGAATAACGCTTGACCATTGCAAGGCTCAGAAAAAGGAACATGGAAAACGCGAGTATCCAGAACGTGGGGATAAGCCCACAGGCGTATGATCCGGCAACGATGCGTACCGTATACAGCCCTGCAAGCACTATGGTATCGACACCGATCATCCGCTTCAGGGATTGGGAATATGCTATGGTCAGGGCATAGTAGATGACAAGGGAAATACTGAACATTACAGGCATCAGCAACAGGGAGGCGTAAAAGGCAACAACGAACATAAGCGGCGCAGAAATCATGGCCATATGAATGGGGAGGTCGCCGGATGCCAAAGGGCGAAACTTTTTTCTTGGATGATGACGATCGCTGTTAATGTCGAGGAGGTCGTTGAACAGATAGCCGCTGGAGGCGGCAAGAGAAAAAAAGACGAAAGCCAGAACTGAATGAACAATCTGTTGTGTATTGAATATTTGGTGTGCTGCCAGCAGAGGGATGAATATCAGCATGTTCTTGAGCCACTGATAAGGACGGAGAGCCCTGAACCATGCTTTCAGGACCGAGTTCCGTGAGACAAAGATCCCTTCTACATTGCTGATTTTATTGGCCTTTTTCTGGACACCGGCTTCCGGATCGGCCAGATAAGCCTTTTCAGCAGCAGCCCATACCGGAAGATCATCGTGGGAATTGCCGATATAGTCAAACCCTTTTTCGCCGAACTCTGCAATGAGACGGTCACGTTTGGCTCCGGCAGAGAGATTTGTCGTTCCTTCTGTTGCAATGACCTGGTTGAAAAGGCCAAGATGCTCGGCTATCTGATCGGCATAAAGTCGGTGGGAGGCCGTGGCTAGAACAATGTGACGGTATTCCTGTTTAGCCTGCTTCAGGAATTCAATCACATCTTCGTTGTAAGGCAGATGGGCAACATCCATGGGAACCTGCAATGCGAGGCACTCTTTCAGAGGAGCTTTCCCCTGCATGATCCAGTATGGCAGTTTCAGTAATGAATCTATCCCTTTTCTGGCGTAACTAAGCCCAGCTTCAAGCAAGATATCAGAACGAATCAAGGTTCCGTCAAGGTCGACAACCAGAGGGCGAGACATTTATTCATTTATTGAATATGATGTAAACCTGTCGGCGTATTCAGTTAATCATATCAATATTCGTGCCAGGGGGCATGTTCTCATTCTCAGGCATCACAAGCCATATAAATATAAGAAGTTAAGGATGAGTCGGCGAGCTGTGGAACTATCAGTTTCAGCCAACTTTTCGATCTCATTTTGTAACGGTTTTAAGAATATGTACCTATCATCTGAGACAATCCCCTTAGACGCCACTCTATACGGATGTCGCATTATCTGAGAAGACGACAGAGGAGATAACAAAGCCATGATGGATAGTGGTGCGGCACTGCTGAAATGACGGATAAGTCTGAGCGCGAGGCGCCGGGGAAAGGGGGCCTTAAGGTGCAGTGGGACTTGTTGATGTTGAATTTAAAACTCGATGCTCATCCGAAAGAGGATGAGGATGACTGTCCCTTGAAAAGCACAAGCGCGAAGTCAGCGAGCCGATCGAAGAAGCGCATGACGACGTCCTGCAAATCAGGAACTGTCAAGTAGTCGGGATATCCGACCGATTATTTTCAAACCGAGTTGGTATCGAAGCAGACGGCAGGAGAGAACAGTTGTATTCTTCGGTATTTTTTTAATTGCAAGGCTTAATTCTGAACGCAAATTGGGTAAACCTGAGATCCATACCTAAAATAAAGAAGAATGGAAACTTGACAAAGTATTTCAAACTCCACTTGAACGACTCTTTATTTACCCCCTCAAGGAGCTGTATGTCATATGAATTATCGTTAAACACATCAATAATGCTTTTTTTGGTAAAAAATCTCAGGTGTGTATAATCAAGTATTCCGTTTGTCATGTATTTCCAGTCCTTTTTTATGAGCAGATTAAATAAATTTCTGATATGCCTTACATTGGGGATGCACCCAATGATAAAGGAATTATCGCTCATTTTATTTTTTATCTTTTGTAGAAAATAATTGTGATCGGCCATATGCTCAATCACATCATTGCAAATTACCAAGTCAAAATATTTATCAGGAAGTTGGCTGTATACAGCATCGAAGTCTCCTACTAAAACCCGATCAAGATTTTTGGCAGCTATTTTTGAGGCGGATAAATTAGGTTCGATTCCCCAGTACTCATCGCAATTTGTTATGTTTTCACGAAAATTTCCATAAGCACAACCAATTTCCAGTATTCGACGGTATCCATCTGGAAGAAATGGTATTATTTCAGCCCGATTATCCGCACCATATTGATAATCCATATTCAGTTGTTCCATTCGTATAGCTCCTTAACTGACTTGTGGTTCAATCAGGATTATCCCATCTTGTCTTTCAGGACGACGCCAACGATACCAAGAAGCAGGCCGCTGCCGATTCCTGCCAGCAGGTTTACTTTCAAATCAGGCGACTCAGGCGCCGCAGGCGGGAGCGCCGGCTTGATGATGACGATGCCTCCGACATTCGACGCGACCTTGATTCGGGCGCCATCAAGCTGTTCTTTCAGGAAGGCATAAGTTTTTTTCGCAACATCGTTGTCCAGGGCCAGCTTTGCGAATAAAACTTGCTTTGCAGGTAGCAGACGTAGCTTCCCCTGATAATGGTTCTTTAATCTCAGGTATTCACGAGCGCTGTTGTCAAGTTCAGCCAATCTTATACTGACCTGCATTTTTGAAGCAAGCATGTCATACCGGTACTTCTGCGCATTTCCTGAATTCGCTATTTCACCCGCTATTTTCTTTCTGGTGAACTGGTCAAACTGTGCTTTCAGGTTGATGAGCTCATTATGAGCAGCCTCAACCTCCGTCTCATTGCGGCCTTTCTGCAGGGCCAGTGCGATATATGCATTCTCCTTTGACCTTATGTTCTCACGCATTGAACGAAGCTGGTTGCCTATATTTTGAAAAAGATTTTTGCCGAACAATTTTTCCTCTGCCGACAGTTTTTCTTCAATAAAGGCAAGCTGTTTCCTGAGTATTTCATATTGAACTCTGTTTGAATCATATTCAGTTGTTGCTGCGGCATAGGCCCGCTCCAGATCGCTCACATTTCCGGTTGCTTCGTATACTTCATTTCTATTCATGAAATCACTTAGTGCAGTTGCCGTATCCTTGACTATCTGTTCCTGTTGCGTAATCTGCTGTTCTATTGTACGGCTCACCGATATATCCTGTGTGGCGCTCCATTCAGCGTTTTTATCACGAAATGCGTAACATATTGTATTTGCAAGCAAGGCGGCTTCATAAGGGTAGGGACTTGAAACCGATACTTCGATCAAATTAGTGCTGCGAATATTCTCAGCATTGATGCGATGCTGAAGAGTTTCTGCATAAAGTCTCATTTTTTTTGCATCAGGTGCCTGAATGTCGGTTGAACCTGACTTGCTTTTTGAATTTGCGTTGCGCCCACTGAACAATTCGAGATTGTTTTGTTGCCCGTTGTTCAAGAGCATCTGAACTGTTGCAAGGGCGAGCGGATATGATTTGATAAGCTCAACGCTCGTTGGGAGGGTAAACTCTGGAATAACACCTCCGTTCTCCTTGATCAGCTTGTCCTTATCAGGTGACTTAACCATAATGATCGCCTGTGCTTTGTAAACCGGAACTGCAACATAGTATTGGGCAAATGCAACCGCAGTAGCAAGAAGCACAAGGCCAACTATGATGAATTTCCCGTTCCAGAGTGTCTGAAGCAGATCACGGATATTGGTGTCTGGAGAAGACTGATTTAAATCCACCATGAAATATGACTCCTTTTTGTTAATCGAATAGAAGCTTTAACGAGTATCCACGCTGTCAGCTAATGACCTATTGAATAAACGGAGATTCCGACAGCGATAACGCCCAGAATAAAACCAACCCTCTCCATCGTCCTGCTCTCAGGGATGATAATCGTATCATTAGGCTGCATGTCGATCAGTGTCGAGCGATCCCCCTTCTGGGCGTAATTGTTGAGATTTACCAGATAGGTCATCTTTCCGTCCCTGTCCGGTTGGGTGCGGTTCACACGCACTTTGTCCAGATTGGCCCCTTTTGCCGGGCCGCCGGCAATGGAAATAACCGTTGCAATATCAGATCCTTCCGGAACCGTTATTGGACCAGTATGTACAGCACTTCCCCAGACATTCACGTTCATAAGGATGTTGCCGTAAATGTCCGTAAAATATGGGGTGCTCTGGTCAGAAGGCATTGTTCTTCCAACTGCAGGGAAGTTGGCTGCTGAAACAGGTGCAGCTGTCTGAGGCCCTTGTGGATCAAAGGGAGGCGCTGCGAGTAACTCTACACTGGTAATCGGAATCGCCAGGGACTGGACGACGAGAATGGTAGAGATAAGACGTTTCATCACTATTTTCATAAAACAACCCTTGATCGTTTTAATTTAAGAAACCATATAAGTCATGAAACGCCAGTTATATAACTGTCTTTTCTGATAATATTCCGATAATTGCTCCACACCTATGAATGGATTGATGTAGTTGCGAAAAAGGACGATAGAAAAAGCAAGAAATCACTATAGTTTATACTATGAAGATTCGTAAAACATAATTCATGTTTATGGACTCATTTTGAGTGAAATAGCTGTGACAGTTCATAAATGATTTATATCATTCGTCTTCTCGATATCACCCACGAATTCAATCACTTGAAAAACTTCAGCCCAAATCAAAATTGCATGTCGTTCGCGATTCGGCAGGCAAGAGGTCATACACAAAAGATCATTCTCATCTGGGGCAAAGGCATCCAGCCAACTATTTTTTATCAATAAGCATGCCAAATGCCTGGCCGCTTGTCTCGGCGATGGCTAAGAGGCTATTTAATAACTATTTAATACGGTAGAGCCTGGCGAATTGCAAGCGGAATTACGACAGTGGGATCAAAACTGATCTGGATTGATGTCTCATTATGATACCGTCAGCCCTCCCGATTCTCGATCGAAAGTGAATTTCTGGAGCAGGAGAGCGACCTTGCGGAGCATGGAGGTCTTGTCAGGCCAGACTTCATGGTTTATCTGCCTTGAGTGACAAGGAGGTCATTGTCGATGCCAGGTCGTTGATGACGATTCACGAACGCTGGTGCCTTGAGGAGGACGGGAGCTGCATGTACGAGGTCCTTCAGGAGTGCCCAGATCGGTACTGCGGAACATTGCCTGCTGACAGGGCAGGGAAGATCTACGATCAGGTGATGCTGGTGGCCGACGCCATGATCGATGCGGAAAGCATGGACGAACATGAAGATGGTTGACTGTATTCATGAGAGCAGTAATCCGGATCGTTTTCCTTTCGTGAAGCTTACGTGCAAAGAACTTTACAAAGTAAAGCTTGCCCGTGAGCACGAATATTCCTAAAGAAAGATGCATAACGGGATGTATCGGCAACCGCCCGATGCCGGGTAGCGTAAGTCGCATCTTTTGCGTATCATGGCTCATAAGGGCGCACTGTCGCCTCGTCGAACCATGAAACAGAGAACCGGCGCCGCCAAGTGAAAATCCTCCACACATCAGACTGGCACCTTGGTCGAACCCTTTACGGTCGCAGCCGTCACAAGGAGTTCGTATCCTTTCTCGACTGGCTTTCAGTACTCATCGAAACGCAGGGCATCGACGCGCTTTTCGTGGCAGGCGACATCTTTGACACCACGACGCCCGGCAACCGCACACAGGAGCTCTATTACAGTTTTCTGCAGCGGGTTTTCCGCTCTTCCTGCCGCCATGTGGTCGTGATCGGGGGCAACCACGATTCGCCCACGTTTCTTGATGCTCCGAAGACGCTGTTGCGTGAATTCGACGTGCATGTGCTTGGCGCAGTGACAGGCGATCTGGAGGACGAGGTACTGGTGCTTCGCGACACGCAGGGCCGGCCGGAAGCCGTGGTCTGCGCAGTACCCTATCTGCGGGACCGCGATATCCGGACTGTAGAGCCGGGGGAAAGCATGGAGGACAAGAACCGCAAGCTGGTCGAGGGGGTTGGACGTCACTATGCCGAAGTCTCACAACTTGCCGACGATCGCAGGAAGGAGCTCGGCGATGAGATTCCGATTATCGCCACAGGCCACCTTTTCACTGCCGGGGGAACGACGGTCGACGGCGACGGCGTGCGGGAAATTTATGTCGGATCGCTCGCCCGGATAGGCGTTACAGCCTTCCCCGATGCTATCGACTATGTAGCGCTCGGCCACCTGCATGTTGCGCAGGTGGTCGGCGGTGTTGAGCATCTTCGCTACAGTGGATCTCCCATTCCGATGGGGTTCGGCGAATCTTCACAGCGGAAGCTGGTAGTACAGGTCGAATTCGACGGCCGGACACCACGGATCACGGAGATTCAGGTACCCTGTTTCCAGTCCCTCGAACGCCTTGCCGGAAACCTGGACGATCTGTCCGCATCCATCGCGGCCCTCAGGGCGTCAGGGAGCTCGGCATGGCTCGAAATTGAATACCGTGGCGACGAGCCCGCATCTTCCGTGCAGGAGGTGCTCGAAGGGGCCATCGAAGGTTCCCTTCTGGAAATCCGCCGCATCCGGAGCAGCAGATCGGTGCGTGACGCGCTTCGGCAGCTCAGCGAAGACGAGACGCTCGAACAGCTCGATCCTGAGGCGGTGTTTGTGCGTTGCCTGGATGCACGCGGCACGGACGAGTCGCTACGGCCGATGCTGATTGAGTGCTACCGTGAGGTGCTCCGTTCTATCGACGAAGAGGATGCCATGTCCGAAACTGTGGAGGGCGCATGAAAATTCTCCGCCTCCAGTTCAAAAACCTCAATTCGCTCCAGGGCGAATGGTCTATCGATTTTACGCGACCCGAGTACGTATCTGACGGCATCTTCGCCATCACCGGCCCGACAGGTTCCGGCAAGAGCACCATCCTCGACGCGATCTGCCTCGCCCTGTACGGCCAGACCCCGAGGCTGGGCAAGATCACCAAAAGCAGCAACGAGCTGATGTCACGCCATACCGGCGAATGCTTCGCCGAGGTCACCTTCTCCACACTTTCAGGCACCTTCTGCTGCCGCTGGAGCCAGCATCGATCGCGGCGCCGCCCGGACGGCGAGTTTCAGGCCCAGAAGCACGAAATTTCAGACGCAGTTACCGGCCAGATCATCCAGTCGAAGGTACAGGAGACCCAGCAAGCCATAGAGGAGCGCACCGGCATGGACTTCGACCGGTTCACCCGCTCCATGTTGCTCGCACAGGGCGGTTTTGCGGCATTCCTCCAGGCCGAGCCAGACCGCAGGGCTCCGGTACTCGAACAGATCACCGGTACGGAGATCTACTCAACGATCTCAATGAAGGTTCATGAGCGTCAGCGGTCAGAACGCACGAAGCTGGGGCTGCTTCAGGCCGACAGCGACGCAGTCAGGCTGCTCGGCGATGATGAGCTGACGAGGCTTGAGTCCGATCAGGCCCTGAATCTTGAGTTGGAGCGTGAGCTTTCCAGACAGGCAGAAGAGGCTTCGGCAGTGTTGCGCTGGCTTCAGGAGGTCGCCCGGCTCGAAGAGGCCCTCGCAGGCATCGACAATGAAGCCGCCGCACTCGATGCCGAGCGCGAGGCGTTCCTGCCGGATGCGAATCGTCTTGCCCTCGCCCGAAGCGCTGCGGCCCTCGAGCATCTCTTCGCTCCATTGCAGATGCAGCGGGGCGAGCTTCATCGCGATACCCGTGACCTTTTCGCGAAGGAGGCTCTTCGCCCTGCAACGGATGCGGCCCTGCGCGATGCCGAATCGCGATACGAAACTACCGAAAGTCAGCTCAGATCGGCAATCGAAGCGGTGGCGACCGCCAGGCCGATCATTGCACAGATCAGGCTTCTCGATGCTCAGATTGCGGAAAAGCTCCGGGCATGCGACATCCGGAAGCAGGAACTCGAATCACTTGATGATAGGCATCGGCAGCTCGAAAGCGAACGGAACACCATCGCAGGAACGCTCGAATCCGTCCAGGCCGATCTGCAGACACTGCGTTCGTGGCAGGATGAACACCGTGGTGATGCTGAGCTCGTCATCGGGCTCTCAGGCATACGGCATGCTCTCGATGAGCTTCACCCAGCCGACCAAAGGGTAGCTGTCGCAGCTTCCGAAGTATCCTCCTCTCGCGTTAAGGTTCAGGAGGCACGTGATGAAACGGCGACCCTCGGACCTGATGCGGCTGCGTCAAAAGCGAGGCTGGACGAGGCACGGAAGGCTCTTGACGATCTCAGGGGATCATACACATCGCAACTCGGCGGCTCGACCCTCAAGTCTTTGCGTTTTGACCTCGACTTATTGAGGGAGCGCCGGCGCCTGCTCGAGGAGATTGCGGCCCTCTATGTATCCGGCAAGGAACTCGCACCGAAAATCACCGATATCACCTCCGGCATCCATGTTCTGGAGGAGAAACGGAGCGATTCGGAGGTCCGGTTCAACCTTGCGCAAAAACTTTTCGACATGGTGGAACGGGAGGCGGCTTCGCTCGAAGAGCGGATGATCCTTGCCGCCAGGGTTCGCAGCCTCGAAGAGGAGCGGCAATTGCTTGCCGACGGCCAGCCATGTCCTCTTTGCGGCTCGATCCATCATCCCTATGCTGAAGCGGCGGGTTCTTTGCCGGATGGTGACGATCAGGCGCTCCGAAAGGCGAAACAAGCGGTTCAGGAACAGGCCGCCGCGCTTAAAAGCCTTGAAATCGGTATCGCCGAATGCCGCAAGGAGATCGAGCAGATGGAACAGCGGCGCACCGAAATTGCCGAGATGCGTGAAATACAGGTGCGTCGTTGCCTCGAACTGCTCAGTGCGGCAGCTATTACGGTTCCGGCCCGCGAGGCTGAGCCGGTCGTGCTCGCCGGACTCGTGGAAGCAGCAGATAAGCTTGGGGAGCTTGCCGGCAAAATCGATCACCTCGAAACGATCGAGGAACGGATTAGCGAGGCCGAAGCCGACCTGCAGCAAAGGCAGGAAGCCTCGAACGCAGGTGAACGCCGACTCGAACAGGCCGATGAGCGTCTCCGGTCGCTCCAGGCCGGTCTTCTTCGCATCGAACAGGAGCATGAGGCAGCCATCTGCGAGCGCGATGCCAGGAGGAAATCACTGTTCGGGATGATCGAGTCCTTTGTCGCTGGGCAGGATACTTCCGATCCGGACGGTCTGGTTGCTGCTCTTGCTGCCAGAAGCGCCCGATGGCAGGAGGAATCTGATCGCGGCACGAGCCTTGAGCACACATGGCAAAACAGCGAAGCTGCATTGAAGAACCTTGACGTGCAACTCGAAACCTTGGGAAAGGAGCTCTCTGCGAAGCGAGCAGCCGTTTCTGATGCCTCCGATGGTATCGAAGCCGACAGGCGCGAGCGCGTCCGCCTTTTCGAGTCAAAAGATCCTGATGCCGAAGAACAGCGGCTTGACAATATTGTTCTGCAGCTGCGCGAGGCACTCGATGAAGCCGGCGACGCCAGGGCCTGCGCCCGCCAGGAGCTCGTCGTGCTCGATACTGCGTTGCAGGACTTGAAGCGAAACATCGAAGTGCGACGGAACGACCTTGAGAGCTTCGAGGATGCGTTTGGCAGGGAACTGCTGCTGAAAGGGTTTCCTGATGAAACGGCTTTTCTCGGCGCACGCCTTCCTGAATCGGAACGGATGCGGATCGAGCAGCTCGCTGCGGGGCTCGAGAGGCGTGCTGTCGATATCGAATCCCGGAAGAACGATCGTGCGGCGAGGCTCAGGGAAGAGCTGGACAGGGGGCTTTCCACTATGCCTTCCGATGAGGTTTCAGCAATGCTCGAAAAGCTTCAGGAAAGGCTGCGTAATGTCAGGGGAGAGGTCGGGGCGATAGCTAGGCTGATCGAGGACAACGAGCGGGCTGCAGGGGAGTTGCGGAAAAAAGCGGAGGCTGTCGAAGCTCAGAAATCCGAATGCAGACGCTGGGACATTCTTCACGATCTTATCGGATCGGCCGACGGCAAGAAGTATCGCAACTTCGCCCAGGGGCTCACGTTCGAGATAATGATCGCCCATGCAAACCGCCAACTCTCAGCCATGACCGACCGCTACCTGCTCGTGCGGGACCTGGTGGAGCCGCTCGAACTCAGCGTGGTCGACCAGTGGCAGGCGGGAGAGGTTCGATCGACGCGCAACCTTTCCGGCGGTGAAAGCTTCATTGTCAGCCTCGCTCTCGCCCTCGGCCTTTCGCAGATGTCGACTCGCAACGTCCGGGTCGATTCACTGTTCCTCGACGAAGGTTTTGGCACCCTCGACGAAGAGGCACTCGAAACAGCTCTTGAAACTCTCTCAGGCCTGCAGCAATCAGGCAAGCTCATCGGCATAATATCACATGTGCCGGCCCTCAAGGAGCGAATCGCAACGCAGATCCGCGTTTCTCCTCTGACCGGCGGACGCAGTGCGCTTTTCGGGCCGGGGGTCGTCGGTCCGTCCTGTCCGGCTTAGTAAAGGCTTTATTGCCGGGCGTTGCGGGTCAGTAATAGAGGATCGAATAGAACAGATTCTTCTTGATTTCACTGAGTACAAACCGGTTGCTGGTAGTGTTCTGCCACCAGAGAAACGTGCTCCACCACTCCGGTTTCGTAGGGACCAGGATGAATTGTTTCGATGAGCCGTCAAACGCTTTTTTCCAGGTCTGATGGAGGCGGAGCATGTGTGGCGGATCGCTTACGACAATCGCTTTTTTCCAGCCGCTCCGGTCCATCATTTCCGCAGTGTTTTCAGCCTCCTCCCAGGTTGTTTCAGACCAGGTATCGACGCTGATGGCTTTTTTCGGCACGCCGAGGGTCATGAGCTTTCGCTCTCGCCAGTTTGGGCGGTTTGGCCGGTAATAGCGGCTGTCGATTCCTGTCAGCAGAACGTTACACGCATATCCGTCTTTGAAGAGTTCCGCCCCTTTTTTTACCCTGAGTCCACCGTCTCCGCCAAGGATGACGATAACGTCGGCTTTTTCCGGTTTGGATGAGTGCAGTGAAACCAGGGCGCCGAGCCCGAGATAAAGAGTCGCACTCATGGCGCTTGCAATGATGACGAACAGCAGGAAAATTCGGATGATAGCTTTCATAGTCCAGAACTGCGGAATTTGAGGCTCCTGTTGTTGCGACCGGTTTTACGAGAAAGGAAAGGGTTGGCATACCGATGCTTGTTCTACAAGCGTTATTCGATCGCATCCGATAAATATGATGCACACTCTAACCCAATTATGCAACATCAATCGATGCTTTGATCTTCTGAATCCATAAATATCATTCCGGCTGATCAGTTCGGCAAATCCAACTTTATTTGCTGCTTTCTGCCGGCAGGAGGGGCCGCGGGCGGATTCAACGACCTGTACACGGCGCCAAGGAAATCTTTGATAGTGAATGGTTTCGATATGAAGTCGGTTCCCGAATTTCCCGGGTAGCCGTGATCGATTGTGTTGTTGGAGTAGCCTGACATAAAGAGAACCCTCATTTCCGGGTTATCGGCACGGATCAGTTCGCTCAGTTGAACGCCGTTCATTTTCGGTAGCGTGATGTCGGTCACCAGGAGGTCTATGCGATCACGGTTGGTTTTAGCCACTGAAATGGCAGTGTCGGCATCAATGGCTGTAAGCACTGAGAATCCTTTATTTTCGAGGAGTCGCCTTGTGAGATTCAGGAGCTGGGGCTCGTCTTCGACGAGGAGAATTGTCTGTCCCGTCGTCAGCTGAGGGATTTTGCCGAATTCTTTTGACACTGAATTTTCTTTGGACTCCTGGTGACGGGGCAGATAGATGGTGAATGTAGTCCCTTTGCCCTGCTCAGTCCTGCAGTCAAGATAGCCGTTGTTCTGCTTGATGATTCCGTAGACAGTCGAAAGTCCCAGTCCGGTTCCTTTTCCAATCTCTTTTGTGGTGAAGAAAGGCTCAAAAATATGCGGAAGGGTTTTCAGGTCGATACCGCATCCCGTATCGGTGACCGAAAGACGTACATAATCGCCGGGACTCTGGCAAGGGTGACCTTCGGAGCAATCATACTGTGAGATGTGTACGATTCCTGTTTCGATAGTTATCGTCCCACGTTCCTTTATGGCATCACGTGCGTTTACGCTCAGGTTGGTCAGTATCTGGTCGAGCTGTGAGGGATCAGCGCAAACATAGGTGTCGCAGGAATCGGGATGCCAATGGATTCGAATTGATTCGCCGATCAACCTTCTGAGCATCGGCAGAAGATTTTCGACCTCGCTGTTCAATGAAAGTATTTTTGGCTGGGCGGTCTGCTTTCGGGCGAACGCCAGGAGCTGACGGGTCAGCTCTATCGAGCGGATAGCCGATTTGTGGATGTCATTGATGTGTTCGACAAGCGGGCTGTAGTTCTCCACCTTTTCGAGCAGCAGCTCTGTATTTCCCAGGATCGCCGCGAGCACATTGTTGAAATCGTGGGCTATGCCGCCGGCAAGCTGACCTATCAGCTCCATTTTCTGTGATTGCAGAAGCTGTGCCTGCAATCTTTCCTGCTCCTCTTCGGCCCGTTTTGCCTGGGTGATATCCATCATCATCACAAGAATACTGGGACGACCGTTCAGCGTTATGTTCTCGGCAGAGAGCAGGATGTTCATGATCTCCCCGGTTTTTTTCCTGAGCAGAACATGCCTGTTGACGATTCTGCCCTCTTCCCTGAAGATCCTGACGAACATCTTATGGTCTTTTATGTCCGAAAACAGCCTGAGATTGGACAGATTCCGTCCGATGACCTCTTCTTTGGAATATCCGAAGAATCTCAGCCAGGAAGCATTGACTTCGAGCAGTCGAACTTCATCGAAATCACCGATGCCGATCGCGACAGAGGCATGGTCGAATATGCTCCTGAACTTGATTTCGCTTTCCCTGAGCGAGTTCTCCGTCAGTTTCTGATCGGTGATATCCCGTGCGGTGACCACTGATCCGACGATCTTTCCGCAGTTGTCGAGAATAGGAGCGAAGCCATAGCTTCCCACCCATGATTCGCCGGTGTCCTTGCGTTGCAAAGTATACACGGCATTCCTGGCAGTCTCCCCCCTGAGTGCTCTGGACACAGCCCACATTTCCAGAGGGGCCGGCTCGCCGTTGTCCATGAATACATCCAGCAGTTCCGGGTACTCGGTCAGGTTCCGGGCGCACTCCTCTTTGCTCCTGAACCGGTGATATGTCGCGAAGGCTTCGTTGAAATCGATGAAGCGACCCTCGGTATCGGAAAAGAATACGGCATCGGTCATGCTTGCCAGGGCAGCCTCCAGCTTTGCCTTATCCTCCAGAATTTCTTTCTCGGCGTTTTTCTGTTCGGTGATGACGTCGAATATTGCGATGAAATAGTCTTTTTCCGGACTGGTAACTGAAATGGAGTGCCATTGATTGAGAGGCTCGACATAATACTCCAGCTGCTCTGATTTTCCTGACTGAGCGACCCTCCCGCAGATATTGAACAACTCATCATAAGAGTGCTGAACGCCGGGGAAAACATCGTTCATTCGTTTTCCTATAACGTTCACAAAGCCGGTCATGCGTTCAAAAGCAGGGTTCACATCCAGGAAGATGAAATCAGCAAGGGCGCCCTCTTCGTATATCATTCGGCAGTATGCGATGCCTTTCGGTATGTTTTCGAACAGTGAGCGATATTTGGCTTCGCTGTTGCGCAGCTGTTCCGACAGCAGTTTCCGTTCGGTTATGTCGATGACCGTCCCGATATAGCAGATCGCATTGTCATGACCGTCATGCACCGGCTTCCCTCGTACCATCAGCCATCGTATCGACCCGTCCGGGTAACAGACGCGATGTTCGACATTCAGCTCCAGCCCGCTTTGTGCAGCTTCGTTCACAGTCCGGAACACCATCTCCCTGTCTTCCGGGAAGATAGTGCTCGCCCAGAGCTCGAAGGATGGCGCAGCTTCGCCCTGTTCCAGGCCGTACAAGTGCCATATTTCGTCCGACCAGATGTTTTCGTCTGTCTTGAGGTTCCATTCCCAAACACCAGCGAGCGCAGCTTCAAGAGCCTGGCTGAATCTCGTCTTCTTCTCGTTGAGCGTTTTTTCATAACGGTTGCGCTCAGTCATATCGATTCCGACAGCCAGAACGGAACTTTTGCCGTCTATCAGGATCTTGCGCGCGGTGAGCATCAGCAGGACATATTCCGTTCTATCATTGAACATCACCCTGGCTTCCACGGTCTGTTCAGTGCCGAAATTCAGGACGTCATGAAATTTTTTCTTCAGTAAAGTCCTGTCGTCGGGATGAATGTTAACCAACGCACAGGTGCCATACATTTCTGTTTCATTCCTGCCCAGGATTATATCTCGCGTATAGTGGTTCCAGCCGATCAGACATCCGTCGGTATCCGTAATGAAAACGAAACCGGGCAAGGCGTCGAGAAACTCCTTGAAAAGGCACTCCTGGTGGTTCCGGTGCAAAGAACCTCTTTGTTCAGTGATATCCTGAATGCAGATGAGCAAACGGTTAACATTACCATCATCGGATTGGACAGGTTGGATGGTCGTGTGCAGGATTTTTCCGTTTTGTTCATCTTCGAAGACGAGCTGTTTACGACTGCGAAGAACTTGCCCGATATTTGTTTTCCAAACCGCTGCAACATTCGCCCTGGCTATGAAAGATGAGATCATTTCAAAGCCGTCGGCACCGACACAGTCCAGGGGCTGTTTACCGATCCAATTCGCGAATACTGTGTTGGCATCAAGGATCGTGCCGTTCGGTTCCATCAGAAAGACAGCTTCGGATAAGGACCTGAACAGTTCAAAAAACGCATATTCGAGCGGCGTCGATGAGAGGGGTGTTTTCGGCATGAGGGGCTATCCTGTGAAGTTCCCGTGGGCATCTGGACTTAATAAGCCAGCTGTAATTGGATGGAGCATGTCGAATGACGAACTCAATACCCATCAAAACTTCATGGATGTATTGTTCTCGATTGCCTTTACTTCCAGGATATAATTTATGCTATTCAACGATATCCGCCAATACAATGCGCCTGTTATGTCCACTCTCAAAAAGCGGGTTCGATCCCTGATTTTTTATTGATCACTGGAGCAAACACTTCTTCTTTTTCTTATTCCGCATCATATACCGCAAAGCTGATTAGTTGATGGCTGCTATCCGCGTATTCCCGAAAAAACGTTTTCCGTGAGAATCACTTGATTTTTATGATTATGAGTATTATTTAAGTATAAAAATATATAAATACTATAGATA
>DATMYL010000045.1:0-3957 GCA_035560975.1 Chlorobaculum sp.
GTTGACGGTTTTCTTATCGCCCGGCTCCATGTCGATCAATGCCTGATCGAAGCCCGCGATCACCTGGCCGATGCCGATGGTGAATTGCAGGGGCTCACGTTCAGCCGAGGTATCGAAAACCGTTCCGTCGTCGAAGGTTCCTGTGTAATGAACCTTGACCGTATCTCCTGATTTTGCCTTTGCCATAACTCTCCTTCTTGTTCAGTAATAAAATCGGGTAAACTGCACACCTGCCCGGAACTCTTCACCAAATGCCTGCCCGCCCGAAAAACATGGCGGCAAAATAGCATCTTTTCCAAAGCTTTAAAGAGGATTTTCATCAAGTCAGGAAGACTTATCGCAAAAAAGAACATACAGGTTCAAATCCCTTACCAGCTTATCTTGCCCATATCTCCTTAAACTCAGGAAAATCGGATAGCTACAGATGCTGCCCGTAACGGGAATTCATTTCATCGGAATTGAGCATCGAGTCTGACGCTTTTCTCACCCTGAAACCGAATTGCATAGTCATCAGGGATTGCAAATGAGCTTCGTCCTGAACGGTAATTCTGATGTTGCCCATTTCCAGAAAAAGCGGATAATCTCCGACGTTATTCGCTGTAGCGCTTAAAAGCGAGACCTGTTCTTCAATTCGAAACCCTGTCTGATAAAACATCCTCTGCATCTCATACAAGGTGAAAAACCTGAGATGAGTCACATCGAAAATGCCGGAGGATGCGTAATTCCAGAATCCATTTGCCAATTCCTTCAGCACTAAGGCATAGGCTACGTTCGGCAAACTTATGATCAGTTGTGTCTCTGGTGAGATATGATTGCAAAAGAACTGTAATAGCCCCCATGGATTGGACATGTGTTCCAACACATCCAGAAAAAGGATGGTGTCGACAGACTTCAGTAATGAAAGATCTTCTGCAGACCACTCCCGGGGATCGTTGACATTAATACGGTCAAGTCGAGACTCGGCTATTTGCGCTGCATGGACATCCAGCTCACAGCCCCAGACCCATGCACCAGGGAAATTGGTTTTAAGCGATGCGCCTACTGCGCCGGATGAACAACCAACATCAAGAATACGTCCGGGTTGGGCAGCAAACAGCTGGTAGACATCCAACCGGGCAGACTCCGGATAAGAAAATGATTGCACTCCATCGATTTTGTTCAAGGCATGCCAGGCTGCTAAATGTTTCTCCATTGACATATCATTACGATTAGGGACTACAGACAGATTCAACTCAGGGGGTCAGGAAGGAGCTCCTGTTGTCGGCGCCACAGGCGGTTGACCCGGCAGGCACTCCTTGCCGAGAATGCAAAGGAAACCTATCATCTCCTCGCGGACGTAGCACCGAAGGGTCCAGAGGTCCAGAGGGCTTGCGGCACTGACGAGCGCACGGAGTTCGACAAACCCGACTGCGGCATTGGTCACTTCGAGACGAACCAGTCGCCGGTCCCAGAGCGGGCTGGAGGACACGATCTTTTCGAGCTCCTTCCGTATGGGCTCGATCGGCGTGTTGTAACTCACATTGAACATGACTGCACCCGAAAGCTCCGAAGAGGAGCGCGTCAGGTTCTGGAACGGCTTGTCGATGAACCAGGTGATAGGCACGATGATGTGCCGCTGGTCCCAGAGGCGAACCACGACATAGGTGAGCGTGATCTCCTCGACCTTCCCTGTCTCGTTTTCCACCACGACAATATCATCCAGCCTGACCGGCTGGGAAATGGCGATCTGGATACCTGCGATCAGCGTCTGCAGACTGCGCTGGGCGGCAAAACCGATCACGACGCCGGCAACACCAGCCGATGCAAGGATGCTCACGCCGATCTGCCGAACTGTGTCGAAGGTCATCAAAACCCCCGAAACAGCCAGCATGATGACCAGCACATTCATGATTTTCCTGATCAGGCTCACGTTGGTGGTGACCCGGCGTGCTTCGATGTCGCTCTGTTTGTAGCGCTCCTGGATCACTCCCTCGAAGACCGCGAACATCCTGAGGATGAACCATGAGACTCCGATGATCGAACCGATCGAAAAGACATGGATCATCACCTCCTTGAGGTCGTTGGACATCTTGACGTAATGAACGACCGTCGCAAGGGCGAACATCAGGAACATCAGCCTGAGCGGCAGCACGAGCAGTCGGAGATGGACGCCGTTACCAATGAAAGAGGTATGTATGCGGTCGAGATATTTCTTGAGCAGGGCGTTGCCGAACAGGTACAGCAGGAACGCGATCAGGGTCACGACTGCCGGCATCATCCAGAGTTCGGGAGGAAGTGTGGCTCCGTTCATCGTTTTCAGTTGAGAGTTTAGGGCCTGCGTCCAAGCGCCGTCATACATAAAGGTACGACGGAGGAGACTGAGCGCAAATGCAAACGTCCCGGAAAGATCGGGTCTGCCGGGACGTCAAAAATAATACTTTGGATAAACCGGTCAACGCATACCCACCAGGCGGTCGAACTCATCATGCGACCTGCTGACGCAATCCTCGATGGCCATGCCGCCGAAGTAGTTGCCGGTCAGGAAAAGGTTGCGCGCGCCGCCGAGCAGATCGTCGGCCTTTTTGGCCCACTCGCGGTGTCCCAGGCGCAGGGAGGGCACGACATTCATCCTGGTGAAGGTGTATTCGATCTTCGACCGGCTGATGCCGAGCACTTCGGTGATTCTCTTTGACTTTGTATTGTCGTCGACTCCGGGACGGAAATGGAAGGCAAACCCCCTGAAGTTGTCGTCCTTGACCGTATCCCTCGACACCATTGAAAAGAAAACGTCGTTCGGGGAGATGATCGCCGCGAGCGGCTTGAGGGATATATCCCCCTTCTTGACGACAACGCCGACGGAATCGACATCCGCATACTTCAGCTTCGTAAGATGATACGCCACAGCCTGGTTCACATTCTGCAGCAGTTTGGCCGCAGGATCCGAGGGAAGGGCCAGAACAAGCGCATCGGAATTGTATTCCTGGCCGTCCGCCGTCCTGACGGTATATTTGCCGCCGGAGCTCACAACCGATTCTGCCGCAGAACCGGTTCGCACATCGATTCCCTTGAGGGCAGCGATGGTACGGGCCACACTTTGCAGTCCACCCTTGAAGGTATAGTTCTTCAGCACGTCCTTCCTTTTCGGACGGCTCTTGAAAATCATGTCTGCAGGGAACTCATTGGTCAGCTGCGACGGAACTGCGTTGAAGAAATGGCTCACCGTGTTGCGGTAGTTCTTCTCGCCGACGATTTTCGAGTAGTAGGCTTGAACCGTCAGGTTCTCCTTCTTGAGGAAAAACAGGTTCGGCACCGAGCGGATCAGTTCGAACAGGTCGAGGCCGGCCATGATCGACTTCACTTCGCCGTTCTTGAGAAGGGAGAAGGGCACTTTTTCACGAGGGATGATCGTATCGGCAATCCCGCAGGTTTCCACAATGCCGAGCAGGTTCTGGTAGGAGCTGTAACAGGTATGTGCACCCATTTCCAGCCAGAAGCTGTTTCCGTCGCTCGTGTATTGAGGGGAGGCGAAAGAGCCTCCGACCGTTTTGTCCTTTTCGATCAGTGTGGTTTTCATGCCGGCCTGCGAACAGTAGAACGCCATGCTGAGACCGCTGATGCCACCGCCGATGATGACTACCTCTTTTTGCGCCATGAGAAAGATAAAAGTTTCGAATGATGAAAATGGATTCCATCAGGGCCAACCCGGCCCTTTTGACTTACCCTCACAAATTGAGATGTAATGTAGTGAAATGATCACAAATCCTGCCGGGCAAAAGTTCAGCGCCCCTCGTATCCGTCTTCACGATAATGGGCGACATAGCGCACATAGTTCTCCGGCGACTCGGCGATATTGGCCCGCTCCTCCTCGGTGATCGGGCGTATGACCTTCGCGGGCACCCCGGCCACAAGCATACCCGAAGGTACCCTGAATCCCTGCTTCACCATGGCTCCCGCAGCCACGATCGACCATGGCTCGAC
>DATMYL010000046.1:0-15692 GCA_035560975.1 Chlorobaculum sp.
GATTCAAGGATGTTTGGCGTCATGCCGTTGGCGATGTGTACCGTGATGCCGAGCTGCGACAGTTTGTGGGCGATGTTGCACTTGGTGAGCATGCCGCCTCTTCCGAACTCCGATTTTCCGGGCCGGATGTACTGGCTGAAATTTTTCGATGCGGGATCGACTTCGCTGATGAGTTTTTTCGTTTCGCCCTGCATATCGTAGAGCCCGTCGACGTTGGACAGGATGATGTGCGCGTCGACCTGCATCATGGATGCGATCAGGCCGGAGAGCTCGTCGTTGTCGGTGAACATGAGCTCGGTGACGGCAACGGCGTCGTTCTCGTTTACGATAGGCAATATTTTCTGCTGGAGCAGCGCGTTGAAGCAGGTGCGTATGTTGAGGTAGTGCTGCCGGTCGCGGAAGTCCCCTTTGGTGACGAGGATCTGGGCGGAGAGCATATCGTGCTGTGAAAAGCGATCGCTGTAGGCGTTGATCAGCCTGATCTGGCCCGTGGCGGCAAGCACCTGGCGGGTTTCGACGGGGGAGAGCGAGCCGGTGAGCGTCACCATGCCGCGGCCTGCTCCGACGGCGCCAGACGAGACGAGAATCACTTCGACTCCCTGGGCGGCGAGAGCTGCGATTTGTCCGGTCAGGCTGTCGAGGATGTGAGGGTCCAGCTTGCCATCTTTGCCTGTGATGACGTTGGTGCCGACTTTGACGACTATTTTCCTGTAGACCGGTTGTTTGTGGGTCATACCTTATTTCATGTGTTGCTGGCTGAACTGCAGCCCTGCGACGCCGAGAATGATCAGCAGGATTGAGACCGCCTTGAGCGTGTTCATGCCTTCACCGAACCAGATCACCCCGATGGCGGTGATGAGTGCCGTGCCAAGTGCCGACCAGATGGCATAGGTGAGCCCCACGGGCAGCGTTTTGAGCGCCAGCGTGACAAATGTAAAACTCAGGGCGTAAAAAACGAAAATTAAAACAGATGGCAGCAAGTTGGTGAAGCCGTTCGAGAACTTCATGCTTGTCGTTCCGCAGACTTCGCTGATTATGGCGATGATCAGATAGAGCCAGTGCATGTGCTGAAGTTGTTGAAATGCGCTTTATCCGGGTCAGTTGTCTGAAGCCGGGTGCGAACCGTTCTCGTGTCCCGTGCACTCCCCGAAGACCTGAAGGCTGAAGCTTCCGAGCGAGAATCCGTGTTCGGCACAGAGATTCTCCACCATTCCGGCCAGATCGCTGCTTGTGACTTCGGATACCTTTCCGCACTTCTGGCAGATGATATGCAGGTGGTTGGCCACACCCCATGACTTCTCGTAGTGGGAGTGCTTGTGGCCGAGATCGACTTTGGTGACGATGTTGAACCTGAAGAGCAGATCGAGGGTATGGTAGACGGTCGCCCGTGAAATGCCGACCCCTTTTTTCCGCAGTCTGACGAAGATTTCGTCGGCATCGAGATGGATGTCGGACCTGTAGATTTCCTGAAGGACGTTGATGCGCTCCGAGGTGCATCTGAGCCCTTCCTCCTTCATGAAGGATTTGAAGAGGGACTCTACCTGCGCTGTCAGTTCAGTGCCTGCTTTTTTCACGGTATTTCTGTCAGGTGATCCGGCTCCCTGATGCCGGAGTGTCGCGATAGTCTTACTGGAATGTACGGTATTTGCCTGAAATTCTCTTCATAGGCGCGCAGGGAAGGGATTTGCCGGCCGGTACGGGAAAATTGTGCAGGGATTCGTAAATTCAGCCTTGTGGAGCCTATGGTTCTGCGAGGGCGGTGCTGTGCAGTCAGCGGCCCGGTGGCAACTTTTTTTGCCTCCACATGGTTTTTTTGAGCAGAGGGTAACGCTGTTTATTCTCGGGGCGGGTCGGATGGGGATATTGGACGGGAAACGACCAGTATTTCCAGTCGGATCGCTGAACGACTGATTGCGTTGCCTTAGTGTTAAGATGTAAAAATAGATTATGATAGTACCGATCAATACCTATAGTGATCCTGTCCTTGCCTTGAAAGCCAAACCCCTCAAAGGCGTCGATGCCGCTGTCGAAGAGCTGATTGGCGATATGTTCGAGTCGATGCGTAATGCGTCAGGCATCGGTCTTGCCGCGCCTCAGATCGGCAAATCGATCAGGCTGATCGTGCTCGATCTTTCGTGCATGGAGTCGCATGCCGATGCGAAGCCGATGGTGGTGATCAATCCCCGGGTTCTTTCCGTCAAGGGGCGCAATGTCATGGAGGAGGGTTGCTTGAGCGTTCCCGGCGTGATGGGCGACGTGGTCCGTCCTTCGGCTATTACCCTTCATTACCGCGACGAGAAGTTCGAGGAGCATACCGAAGAGTTCAGCGGCATGATGGCTCGCGCGCTGCAGCACGAAATCGACCATCTCGACGGCACTCTCTTTGTGGAGCGTATGGAGAAGCGCGACAGGAAAAAGATCCAGAAGGACCTGGACGCCATCGCCGAAGGCAGGGTGACGGCCGAATACCCGCTGGCCAGGGATACGGCCGGCGTCGAGGCGAGGGGTTAACCATGGGGATGAGAGTCGTTTTCATGGGGACGCCGGATTTCGCCGTTCCGTCATTGCGCCGCATCGCGGCAGATGGTTCCGAATTCGAGCTGGTGCTGGTCGTGACCGGTTGTGACAAACCACGCAGGAATCGTAACTCGGAACCGGAACCGACGCCCGTAAAAAAAGCGGCCCTCGAACTCGGGTTGCCGGTTTACGAAACCGACGACGTCAGGAGCCCGGAGTTCGCTGCTACGGTTGCAGGCTGCCGCCCCGACGTGATTGTGGTCGCCGCCTTCCGCGTCCTGCCTCCGGAGGTGTTCGAACTGCCGACCCTGGGCACATTCAACCTGCACGGCTCACTGTTGCCTGCATACCGCGGGGCAGCACCGGTCAATTGGGCTATCATCAACGGTGATAAACGCACCGGAGTGACCACGTTTTTCCTTCAGCAGTCGGTCGATACCGGTAACGTCATCGCGGCCGACGATACACCGATCGGGCCTGATGAAAATGCTACCGAACTGTTGGTGCGTCTTTCGGAGATCGGGGCAGGCACCGTGGTGCGGACCCTTTCGATGATCAAGGCCGGCACCGTGGTTCCCCTGAAGCAGGACGACAGCCTTGCGACCAGAGCCCCTAAGCTCAATCGCGAAAACACCCGGATCGACTGGCATCAGCCTGTTCGGCGTCTGCACGATTTCATCAGGGGACTCGCCCTGAAGCCCTCCGCATGGACGATTTTCGGCGACAAGAGCCTGAAAATCTATCGTGCCCGGCCGTTCAGCGGCCCGGAGTCATCGCTTTCCGTCGGCGCTCCGGTCGCACCGGGTACGCTCACGGTTGCCGGCGGTTGCCTGCTGGTGCGTGGCGAGGACGGATGGCTCGAACTGCTCAGCGTCCAGGCCGAAGGCAAGAAGGCGATGGACGGCGAGTCGTTCGCCAGAGGGCTTCGCTTCGGCGGCGAACCGCTCTGCTTTTCATGACCCGTTCAGGGCGATACGCTATTATTTTTTTATATTCCACGACTCGATCCTTTATCGTCCGTAGTACGTTCCGATCGAAGGACTTCGAAACCATTATCACCTGTTAGAACACGATATCTATGCCTCCGACCGGAACAGAAGTCGGCATGATCAGAAACTTCTGCATTATCGCCCATATCGACCACGGGAAATCGACGCTTGCCGACAGGCTGCTCGAAGTGACCCATACGCTTGCTTACAACCAGATGTCCACCGCCCAGGTACTGGACGACATGGACCTCGAACGCGAACGCGGCATCACCATCAAGAGCCATGCGGTGCAGATGCACCACAAAGCGAAGGACGGCAGGGAGTACGTGCTGAACCTGATCGACACTCCAGGCCACGTCGATTTCAGCTACGAGGTCTCCCGATCGCTGGCCGCCTGCGAAGGTGCGCTGCTGGTGGTGGATGCAACCCAGGGCGTCGAGGCGCAGACGATCGCCAATCTTTACCTGGCCATAGAGGCCGGGCTCGAGATCATTCCGGTTATCAATAAAATCGATCTGCCCTCTTCGAACGTCGAGGGGGTCGCCCAGCAGATCATCGACCTGATCGGCGTCACAAGGGACGAAATCCTGCAGGTGTCGGCCAAGGCCGGCATAGGCATTGACGAATTGATCGAAGCCATTGTCCAGCGCGTGCCAGCCCCTGCCGACAACCGGCATCTTCCGCTAAGGGCGCTTATTTTCGACTCGGTGTTTGACGCTTATCGCGGCGCAGTGGCTTACATCAGGATCGTTGACGGTGTGCTCAGGAAAGGCGACCGGGTGAAGTTTTTCGCCAACGACAAGATTTTCACGGCTGACGAGATCGGCACCATGAGCCTCAAACGTGAGCCTGCGGAGCAGCTTGAGTCGGGCGATGTGGGTTACCTGATCTGCTCGATCAAGGACGTCAAGGACGCCAAGGTAGGCGATACGGTCACTCTGCTCGACAACCCGGCCGAAGAACGGCTCGCGGGTTACAAGGATGTGAAGCCGATGGTCTTCAGCGGCCTCTACCCGATCAACTCCAACGAGTTCGAGGATCTTCGCGAATCGCTCGAAAAGCTCTCGCTCAACGACGCGTCGCTCGTCTATACCCCTGAAACTTCAGTGGCCCTCGGCTTCGGTTTCCGTTGCGGCTTCCTCGGCCTGCTGCACATGGAGATCATCCAGGAGCGACTGGAGCGCGAGTACAACGTCAATATCATCACGACGGTGCCGAACGTGGAGTATCGCGTAGTGCAGACAGCCGGCGATATCATCGAGGTCGACAATCCGTCCAAGATGCCCGACACGACGAAGATCAACTGGGTTGAGGAGCCTTATGTCTCGATGCAGATCATCACGATGGCCGAGTACATCGGCAACATCATGAAGCTCGGCATGGAGCGGCGCGGCGAGTACAAGAACACCGACTACCTCGATTCTGCGAGGGTGAGCATGCATTTCGAGTTTCCGCTGGGCGAGATCGTGTTCGATTTCCACGACAAGCTCAAATCGATCTCCAAAGGGTATGCTTCGATGGATTACGAGTATATCGGCTACCGCCGTTCGGACCTGGTGAAGCTCGACGTGCTGCTCAACGGCGAGCCGGTCGACGCGCTCTCATCCATCGTTCACCGGTCCAAGTCCTACGATTGGGGCCGCAAGCTCTGCTCGAAGCTCAAGAGCATCATTCCGCGCCAGATGTACGAAGTTGCCATCCAGGCCGCCATCGGCAGCAGGGTGATTTCGAGGGAGACGATCTCGGCCATGCGCAAGAACGTGCTGGCCAAGTGCTACGGCGGCGACATCAGCCGTAAGCGCAAGCTGCTCGAAAAGCAGAAGGAAGGAAAGAAACGAATGAAGCAGGTCGGCAGCGTCGAAATTCCCCAGGAGGCATTCCTTGCCGTTCTGAAGATCGACGAGTAAGACTTTTTATGAAAAATCAGGAACGGCAGCGCAGGAACCCTGTAAGGATAGCGTCACATTGAAGATGCAACCGGATCGAAGGTTCCGGCAATACCGGAAAAAATAGTTTGAAGAGTGAAAAAACAGAGCACAGCTCCCAACGCAACAACAGAAAAACGTCAGTCACGTGAGTGGTTCGAGGCTCTCATCATCGCCGCCCTGGTCGCGATGGTGTTGAGGATATTCGTCATCGAATCATACAGGATCCCGACCGGATCCATGGAAAAGACGCTTCTGGCAGGCGATTTTCTTTTCGTGAACAAGTACGTATACGGCCCAAAGGTGCCGTTTACCGATATCAGGCTTCCAAAGCTCCATGACGTCAGGCGCGGCGACATCATCGTTTTCAAGTTTCCCCGCGACAGGAACCTGAACTATATCAAGCGGTGCGTAGCAACACCGGGCGATACTCTACAGATCAGGGCCCGACAGCTTTTCATCAACGGAAAGCCTGTGAACCTGCCCGAACACGGCCAATTCATCGGGGCGGAAATGCCCCCCGGGTTTGGAGATTTCCAGATATTTCCGTCACTGTCGAACTACAACAAGGACAACTACGGGCCGTTGCGAATTCCGCGTAAAGGCGACGTGATCGAACTCACCCCCGAAACGCTGCCGATCTACCGCGACCTTATTGCCGACGAAGGGCATACGGTCAGCCTCGTCGGTGACAGGGTGTTCGTCGACGGAATGGCCCTCGGCCGATACACGGTAGGAAGAAACTATTACTTTGCGATGGGTGACAACAGGGACAACAGCCTCGACAGCCGTTACTGGGGTTTTCTGCCGGAAAGCGACGTTGTCGGGCAGGCTATGATGGTTTACTGGTCATGGGATCCTGACCTCTCGATCCTGACTGATCCGGTCGACAAGATCTCCTCGATACGCTGGCAGAGAACCGGCCTGACGGTTCATTGATCGCCACTGGGAAAGGATTTCCATGGAGACCTGGTGCACTGAACGAGTCGCTTCCTTTGGCCTGAACGGGAAAAAGCAGAGATCGGGACAGTGCACCTGAAGTTCAGCGATCTGCAGACCAGGTGTTTTCGTTCTTTCGTTTTCACCGTTGCCGAGCGGTATCAGCTCGAGCCTTTTCAAGGTAAGTGAGTTGAGATCCGGGCCCGATCTGAGCGAGCCGATGCTGAGCCGGTATCGTAGGCCGGCATCAGACGTGAAGGAGCGTTTCAGGTCGTCCTTGAAGGTTTTGTCGAGGTAAAGATTCGTCGCCAGCCATACCATCAGGTAGGCTGAAGTAAAGATCACACCCGGCGAGAGCATGAGGGCTGTCAGCCATTTCCGGCCGTTGCCATTTTCTGTGTTCATGGCGTCAGGTCCCTTGTTACCGATAGGATAGCCAGTGTTATATGATATGATTTTTTTCCCTTTTCAGTAGCAGTCAATATTCATGATCAGATCTTTTTCGGATAATGGTCCCGGCCTGACAGAGGGGCCGTCATTCAACCTGAACCCCCTCGTCAAAACGTTTCAGGCCGATACGGAAACCCCGGTATCGGTCTATCTCAAGTTGCAGCGCCCTTACTCCTGCCTGCTCGAATCGGTCGAAGGCGAGGAGCTGCTGGCGCGATTCTCTTATATCGCCGTCGATCCGGTGGCTGTGCTTAAAGGTACGGTCGGAGGCGAAATTTCTCTCGATATCCGTGATGAACGGTTCCGCTCCCTCGAGTCGATCGTCAATGAAGAGACCGATCTGCGCAGGATCGTCGACCGGTGTCTGGCAAGGTTTTCTTCATCGGAGATGCCCCGCAGCAAAAACGGGTCGCCCCAGATGACCACCTCGGGTGTATTCGGTTACTTCGGATACGATACCATGCACCTCATCGAGAAGATACCGGCACCGGAACTGCCCGATCCGGCCGGATTGCCGGATCTCTGCCTTCTGTTCTGCGACACGCTGGTGATTTTCGACAATGTGATGCGTAAGCTTTTCCTCGTGGCCAATTACCTCGACGAAAACGACCGCGAGAGGGCTGAACGCAAGATCGACGAGCTTGCCGGGGTCATGTTCGAACCGCTCGACCGGGATCTCATCCAGCTCAGGCCGGAGCGCCCGGAGCCTGTCGTTTCGAATACCGGCAAAGAGGAGTATTACGAAAAGGTGCTCAAGGCCAAGGAGTACATCCTCAGCGGCGACATCTTCCAGGTCCAGGTTTCGCAGCGCCTGCAGAGGAAACTGCATACCCGGCCGTTCGATGTCTATCGTGTCCTGAGGACCATCAATCCGTCGCCGTACCTCTATTTTTACGATTTCGAGGATTTTCATGTCGTCGGCTCCTCGCCTGAACTGCTGGTCAAGGTGGAGCGCGATCCGTCAGGACGGAGAATCGTCGACACTCGCCCGATCGCCGGTACGAGACGACGTGGCGAGACCTTCGACGACGACGAGCGCATCGCCCGCGAGCTGCTTGCCGACGAAAAGGAGTGCGCCGAGCACCTGATGCTCATCGACCTCAGCCGCAACGACATCGGCCGGATCGCCAAAATCGGCACGGTCGAGACAAACGAAATGATGGTGATCGAGAAGTACTCCCATGTCATGCATATCGTCAGCAATGTCAGGGGAGAGCTGCAGGACGGCCTTAGCGCAATGGACGCATTCTGGTCATGTTTCCCGGCCGGCACATTGACCGGTGCGCCCAAGGTGAGATCCATGGAGATCATCTACGAACTCGAAAAAGAGAAGCGCGGTCTTTACGGCGGTTCGGTCGGCTATCTGGATTTTCGTGGGGGACTGACTACAGCCATTGCCATACGTACCATGGTCATCAGGGATGGCGTAATCTACTTCCAGGCGGCAGGAGGTATTGTGGCCGACTCTACGCCGGAGAACGAATATGAAGAGACACTGAATAAAATGAGGGCGGGTCTGACAGCCCTTGAAAGCATTGAAACAGCACTCTGATAAACCGCAAAACCTGAAAGCAGCCATGAAAAAGAAACGAATAACGCTCAAATCTTTTGTGCTCGTATCTGCCGGCGTTGCCGCAGGGGCACTAACCGTGTCGAACGTCGAGTTCTCGATGCCCGGCGGCCGTGATGCCGGCTTCGGTATGAGGCAGGCCGTGGCTGCAGAAAACCCGCAGAACCGCCCGATCCAGACTCTCAACGATTTCAACGAGGCTTTCGTCCGTATTGCTGAGTCAGCGACTCCTTCGGTCGTGACGATCTATACTGAATCCGCAGTCGATCGCCAGGTGCTGACTCCGTTCGATCTCTTCGGCAGGGCGTTCGGCGACAACTCCGTCACCACCCGCAAGGAGGTGCTTCACGGGCTCGGCTCAGGAGTCATCGTCAGTTCCGACGGTTATATCCTGACAAACAACCATGTGATCAATAATGCGTACTCCATTTCGATCAGGACCTCTGACAACCGGAAATTCCCTGCAAAGATCATCGGCAAGGATCCCCGCACCGATCTGGCTGTCATCAAGATCGATGCCTCCGGCCTCAAACCGATCGCGATAGGCAACAGCGACCGGCTGCGAGTCGGCGAATGGGTCATCGCCATCGGCAGCCCGCTTGGGGAAAACCTCGCCCGCACGGTCACGCAGGGTATCGTCAGCGCCAAAGGCCGGGCACATGTCGGGCTGGCCGATTATGAGGATTTCATCCAGACCGATGCGGCCATCAATCCCGGCAACTCGGGTGGTGCGCTGGTGAACATCAACGGTGAACTGGTCGGAATCAGCACGGCGATCGCAAGCCATGCGGCAGGGTTCGAGGGGATCGGGTTCGCCGTTCCTTCTAACATGGCCAACAGGGTATTTACCTCGCTGATCAAAACCGGTAAGGTGGATCGCGGTTATCTCGGAATCTCCATCCAGGATATCGACGAGAACATCGCCAGGGGTATGCACATGAAAACGGTAGAAGGTGTGCTTGTCGGAACGGTGATCGACGGCGGTCCTGCAGCCAGGGCCGGGATGAAGACGGGAGACGTCATTCTCGATTTCAACGGCAGGAGAGCGACGAGTTCAGTCGAACTGCGCAACGAAATCGCCAACCAGGCGCCGGGAAGCTCGGCTGTCGTCCGGATCAACCGGGACGGTACGCCGCTTACCGTTACGGTACGTCTCGAAGCGCTGCCCGACAAGGCGGTCGCATTGGTGCAGGGGGCCGAGGTATCGAACGATCTTCTCGGTTTCATGGTTTCGCCGCTCGATGATCAGACCGCGCAACGTATGCACCAGAGGCCAAACTCACGCCGTCTCATCGTGACCTCGGTCAAAGCAAACAGCCCGGCGTTCAAGATAGGCCTCAGGCCGGGAGACGTCATTCTGTCGGTGGATAAGAAGCCGATCAGCACGGTCGCGGGATACAGCGAGATCGTGAAGAACAAAAAACGCGGTGATCTGCTGTTCCTGCTCGTCGAGCGCGGGTGGAACAGGATGTATTTTGCGTTTAATCTGTAAAGGATCGTTGTCCATAGGCTAAAGATTTTTTACATTTACCAGTGAAGTAAAGTCAGCCAAGCTGCTGACTTTACTTTTTTTTGTTTGCCACATGTCCCATTGCGGCTGTAACGTATGGTGATTATTCGCTCTTTTGCATCGCCAAATTATAAAACGAACCGAAATGAGTGATCGCATTTATCTGACACGGGACGGATACAACCGACTTAAAGAGGATCTTCATCACTTGACGACTCAGACCAGGAAAGAGGTCCTCGAGAAAATTGCTGAGGCTCGCTCGCATGGGGATCTGAGCGAAAATGCCGAATATGATGCCGCCAGAGAGGAGCAGGCTCACCTTGAATCGAGGATCAGCGATCTTGAGAACAGGCTGGCCGCTGCCTCCATTCTTGATCCGAAGCAGGTTAAAACCGACAAGGTCTACATCCTGACCTCAGTCAAGCTGCGCAATCTTCAGGAGGACGACGAGATCATCGAGTATACGCTTGTCTCGTCCGAAGAGGCTGATTCAGATCTTGGCAAGATTTCTGTCCGCTCTCCCGTCGGCAGGTCTCTTATAGGCAAATCGATTGGAGACAAGGTTAAGATCAGCGTCCCGAAAGGGGAGCTGCACTATGAGATATTGGATATTTTCGTTAAATAAAAAGTCTTAAGAGTCCTTCCATGGGAAAACGACAGATTATCTATACGGCGCAGCAGATCGGAGGCAGCCGTGAACTGCTCGACAAGGAGATCAACCTTGTCACCAGAGAGCAGCGGGTATGGCATGGCTATGTCACGGCCATAGACCAGGACAAGGTCGAACTGCGGGATGCCCGTTCCGGAAAGCACACCTTCAAGATCGCCGAGATCGACAAAATCTACCGAGAGGTAATAACCGATTACTGATATGCGCAGAAAAATTGTGGTGGGAAACTGGAAAATGAACAATACTGTTGCCGAGTCGCTCGACCTGGCGACTGAGATTGCTGATAAGGTTGGCAGTGGGATCCTGGGTTGCGAAGTAGGCATTGCCCCTTCGTTTCTTGCGATTCACGAAGTCGGGAAGGTTATCGAGTGGAGCGACATCAGGCTTACCGGCCAGAACTGCCATTATGAGAACGATGGAGCCTTCACCGGCGAAGTGTCGGCGAGGATGCTTGCCGCTGCAGGATGCAGCTACGTTATACTGGGCCATTCCGAGCGCCGGCAGTATTTCGGAGATACCAACATCGTCGTCAACCGTAAAGTGAAGAAGGCTCTCGAAGAAGGCCTCAAAGTCATTCTCTGCGTCGGCGAAACGCTGGAAGAGCGTGAGCGCGGCGTGACCGAATCGATCATTACCGGTCAGGTTGTCGAAGGGCTCTCTGGAGTCAGCGACATAAGCAACCTGGTCATCGCCTACGAACCGGTATGGGCGATCGGCACCGGGAAAACGGCGACCAGCGCCCAGGCCCAGGAGGTTCATGCTTCAATCAGGGCGACCGTCGCCGGTCTTTACGGCGAGCAGGCGTCCGAACACCTCCGTATCCAGTACGGCGGCAGCGTCAAACCGTCCAACGCGGTCGAACTGTTCGGTATGCCCGACATCGACGGCGGACTGATCGGCGGAGCGAGCCTGAATACAGCTGATTTCATGGCCATCGTCATTGCGGCCTGCTGAACAAGCCGCAACACAAATAAAAAAAGCCTCCCGCAAAAAGGAGGCTTTTTTTGTTTCCTGACAAGCGTGGAGGGAGGATATTGGGCTGAAGCCCGGAATTTGTTGTGATCTCTCTGTTCCCCGGGCTGAAGCCCGGGGCAACTGGAATGTAAGATGCCTGAATGTCCGGAGGGTTAAAACCCTCCTGAAGAGAAGAGTCTGAAGCCCAGGGCAACTGGAATGTAAGATGTCTGAATGTCCGGTGTGTTAAAACCCTCCTGAATAAAGAGTCTGAATCCCGGGGTATTTGGAATGTTAGGCGCTGAGTGTCCGAACGCAAGAGTGCATTTCCGAGGGATGATCTCGATTCCTTCAAAAAACCTCCCATATTCCGAGGGGCTTAAGCCCCTCGGACATTGGAATCTTACACCCTCTTCCAGTTGCCCCGGGCTTCAGCCCGGGGTGGTGAGTGCCCCCCAAAAAGGATCGGGCTTCAGCCCAACCTCTTCGATCCGCCCTCATGGAACGAAAAAATCAGGCTGAAGCCCGGGGCAAATGGAATGTAAGATGCCTGAATGTCCGGTGTGTTAAACCCCTTCTGAATATGGGATGGGTTCAGTACGGCAACAGGAAAATGTGGGAACTGGATGTCTGTTGGGTTAAAGCCTCCAAAATCGAATAATCGATTCCACTATCCCTTTTCCAGTTGCTCGGACTTCAGCCTTTTTCATTCAGAAGGGCTTCAGTCCTTCGGACATTCAGTCATTCTCCCTTTTCAGTTGCCCCGGACTTCAGTCCGGGGATAGATGATCCCAATAATAATCCGGACTTTAGTCCAATTTCTTCGAATAAAAGAACTCAGATTCTCGTCGTGTGAGAAAAGGGAAGAGATTGGACTGAAGTCCGAAGAGTATTATTTGATTTTGTTTCTCTCTCCCCGGGTTGAAACCCGGGGCAACTGGAATGTAAGATGTTTGAATGTCCGGCGGGTTAAAACCCTCCTGAAGAGAAGAGTCTGAAGCCCGGGGCAACTGGAATGTAAGATGTTTGAATGTCCGGAGGGTTAAAACCCTCCTGAATATGGGACGGTTTCTGCAAGGCAGCAGGAAAATGTGGAAACTCGATGTCCGTCGTTCCTGCAAGTCGAGATTCCTGAATAAGGGAGGCCGGCTTTCGGGACAATCCTCATCACCATCCAAGCGCCCGGCTCGTTACGGGAAATTGTGCCTTGAAAATCTCCATGACTCCACCGGCGATATCCCTGTGCTCCTTCTGGGTGCCGGAATCGGTACGGACTTCGAGGTAGTGTATCCAGCTGCGAACCGACCCTTTCATGTAGAGCTTCGTCTGTGTGGCCAGCGGCAGCAACACCCTGGCGCACTCCTTGGCGATTCCTTTTTCCAGCGCTTCATCATACTTGTCCATAGCCAGTTTCGCCACGCTTTCCTGCGCTTCATCGAACCAGCGGACGGTGGCTTCATCCAGGTCGTTAAGGGAGTTCTGCCGGTTTTTGCTGTCCTGTCTCCGGGGTTCGTAACGCTCTATCGCCTGGGCTTTCGCATATCTTTGGGAGAATTCCTGAAAACAATTATGTACGATGAATCTGTTCGCAATATAGTTATGCGACGAGTGAGCTACCTCCAGATCGTAAACTTCCCGTTCACCTGCGTATCGTATGGATTTTACCTTGACCCACTTAACCGTAAGCGCGTTTCCCCGATGTTTTTGCCGCCAGATTTTTGCATCTCCCCGTATCGCATGAATCTCGTGATGGCAGTTTTCACAAAGGGTCGTAAGGTTATCCATATCAAACGCGAATTCAGGATGTTCGGAAACAGGCTTGATATGGTGAACGTGAAGCTTGCCTCCCCGTGCCCCACAGTGTTGACAGGTATAGTCGTGCTTGCCATGAATCTCTTTTGCAGCAGAGTTCGTAAAATCCCAGACTTTCTGTCGAAACGAACGCTCTACTCCGCCTTTCCAGAGATTGCATTCCGCACCGCTTCTGGCTTCCCTGATGCGAGCTTTGTGCCACTCCGTGACCTGCAGGGAGGTTTTGTATCCGAATTTTCCCTTGTTCCAGCTTGCAGTATATTCGGCAACCTCCTGTTTGGTGTATTGCAGTCCGTGAATGCGTAACCATTTTCGGATCGTGTGATAGCTTACATTCGCGCTTTCAGCAATTTCCCCGACAGACATGTTCCGTTTTTTATGCTCTTCCAGCCACTCTTTTGACTGATGAACCGGGATGCCGTTTGTGCCCAGAAAGCACTCTCGTGTCATCGATGCCGTCGTTCCATGAAGTTCCAGGCCGATGGCGTCTTTCAGCGGTTGCCATCCGTCAGGCGTCAGGAACTTATGATTGTCGGTGCAGATGATCTTTTTTCCGTCGGCAAGTTCAACTTCATAGCATGATTTGACACCATTCATGAAAACGTTGGAGATATGGGAGTGCGTCAATGATTTAGTTTCCTCGTCATAGACGCGGATTTTCATGTTGGCTATGCGCTCTTTTGTCATGAGGGCCACGTCCTGCCTGCCAAAAAGAGGTGAAAGGTTATGCCAACGCTTATACAAGTCCCTGATTTTAACTTTATAAAGCTGTCGGCCCTGTTTTTTCCGGTTGAAGCGATTCTCGGTGACCGATGAAGGCAAGTCGAAATACACTTCCGAGTCACCGTCAAGACAGAAGCTCCTGTGACGCAGGATCTGGGGCGAGATCGCCCTTGACGTGACGATTTCGACGGTCATGTCGACCATTTCGAAAATGCTCCAGTGTTTGTTCGAGATGCAGTAGGAGAGAAGTTTTTCATAGTCCGGCGTCTCCTGGTGCGGGCTTGAGACTCTGGCACAGTAAGCGATGAGCCCTTCCGGAGTGAGCGGTCGGTCGTCTACTTCTATCAGTGGGTTGGTGACGGATATGAGGCGTACCTGCATGGTGGTCTGGTAATGTTGACGCGGATTCGATCAGTAAATGAATATATCAAAGTCTCGATGCAAGTCGATGCGGGCGAATTATTTATGGATTCAGGAACCGGATTTCAGGAATTCTTGTTCTCTCTCTGTATTTTAGGTGGTAATTGCAATACTCCGGGGCAGCTGACGAAAATCCTGCAGGAGACACTACAACACAAAAGGGCTGCTTGAAACATGGCAAATATCAATTTCGGGTTTGAAAACCAGGCGAAGAAGCTCTATTCCGGAGCGTTCGAACAGAGCATCACCAATCAGCTCGTGCCGATGGTCATCGAGACCTCAGGCCGCGGGGAGCGTGCATTCGACATCTTCTCCCGCCTCTTGAGGGAGCGCATCATTTTTCTCGGTTCCGGCATCGACGAACATGTGGCCGGCCTGATCATGGCCCAGCTCATCTTCCTCGAGTCCGAGGATCCTGAACGTGATATATACATCTACGTCAACTCTCCCGGCGGAAGCGTTTCGGCCGGTCTGGGCATCTACGACACGATGCAGTATATCCGCCCCGACATCGCTACGGTCTGCGTCGGCATGGCCGCGAGCATGGGCGCCTTCCTGCTTGCCAGCGGAACGGCAGGCAAGCGCGCGTCCCTGCCCCATTCGCGCATCATGATCCACCAGCCTTCAGGCGGTGCCCAGGGTCAGGAGACCGATATCCTCATCCAGGCACGGGAGATCGAAAAGATCCGTCGCCTGCTCGAAGAACTGCTCGCAAAGCACACCGGACAGGATGTCCAGAAGGTGCGTGAGGATTCTGAAAGGGACCGCTGGATGAATGCCGGGGAGGCGAAAGATTACGGTATCATCGACCAGATTTTCGAAAAACGTCCGGCCCCGCCCAAAGTCGACTGACGAACCGGGCATAGAGAGAATAACAGACATTTATCGGGTACCATCAGAACCGTCGCGAGCGGAACAAGCTCCGGCCAGCGCGGCAATCAATCGTGCGACAGGTTCTGGTGGTATCCGTAACCAGGAACCTTGCTGTAACAAAACCCATGAGTGACCATTCCATTGCGCAGAATCTCGATAAAACCTATAATCATCACGACGTAGAGGAACGCTGGAGAAGTGCGCACTGGGAAGCGCTCGGCGTGTTCCATGCCGAAAGCTCACGGGTCCGTGAAGAGGGGCTTGCCCCTTATACCGTGCTGATGCCGCCGCCGAACGTGACCGGCAGCCTGACGCTCGGCCACGTGCTGAACCATACGCT
>DATMYL010000047.1:0-2363 GCA_035560975.1 Chlorobaculum sp.
GGTCGCGAGCCGTAACCTCGACAACATCCGCCTGCTCGAGTCGTGCGCCAGGGAGGCATTCACCGACCTGTTCCCCGCCTGTTCGGTTTCACGGGCCTATTCGCTCTTTCCCGATCCCTGGCCAAAAAGAAGGCACAGCAAGTACAGGCTCTTTTCGACACCGTACCTGCGCCTGCTCAACAACCGGCTCATTTCAGGCTGCGAAGCGCTCATCGTGACCGACAGCGAAGATTACTGCAACTGGGTGCTGACGCAGATCCCCGGCACCGGCTTCGAGGTTGAAAACGACACCATACCGCCGCAATTCGACACCCGGTTCGAGCGGAAATGGCTGAAGCAGAGGCTGAGCACCTTCTTCAGGATTCTGCTCAGGAAAACAGAGCACATCGAAGCCTGAACGCCGCGGAATCAGCAGGATAACCCCACCGCTCACCCCCATCAACCTGTTCAGAAGGTTTTCGTCATATCACTATCCACGCAGATAATAAAATCAGCACGTCCCCTGTGCTGTGCCTCCAGATGCCGGATATCCTGCTGCTCAACCGTGGTGATGGTCAAGTATCGCAGGGAATCATTCTCACGCCGCAAATAGAATACGATTCCCTCATGAAAGTCCGAATGGTACGCCCCGTTGAAGTGAAGAAAGCTATGGCCGGGCTTATGGTTCAACAGAATAAAATGAGCCATCGTGGCATCCTTGATGGCCTGGGCTTTGACCAGTTCCGGAGTCCCGTGTTCACCCGCCATCGTCAGAATGTTCCTGTACCCCGGCAGTTCAGGATCGAAATGAACCGGCAGTGGAGCAATCCACTTTTTTTCTTCATCGCCGAGCTTATCCAGGGCGGCAAAACCTCCGTTTTTATGGACCAGACGCGCAAATCTTTTCGGGATGTTCGTTCCGATAAAGCGTATCCGATGATCTCTGGCGAAATCCACCAAAGGAGCATAATCGGTTTTATAGTTCGACCACAGACTGACAAGAGAATTCAGCCTGGGGTAATCGATCAGACCCGACAGGTAATCGTCGAGCGCCTTCTGATTGTCGGCCTCGAACATTTCGGCGCCCATAATCAGTTTTTTCCTTTTGTGCAGATCCTTGCTCAGCTCCAGCTGCAGCCAGTGTGCTATGGGGTTGTCGTGCAACTCCCCGAACAGCACGACGTCGCTTTTCTCCACCTTTTTCAGCAGCTTATGATAGCTCACCGCCCTGTCGGCTTTATCGTAGAGCACAAATGCCGCCTTATCATGTCCGTATGCGTCAATACTGAAACATGAGATGACGAGCAGCATGAGAAGGCTGTAAACCATTGTGATTCGTTTAATGCGTTCAGGACTTCCGGCAACAGGTATAGAGGTGCCCTTATGCCACGACGGGTGACAGAACCCGAGACATGTATTGAAGGTGGCGTTAGTGGCCAGGTTTCTCCTTTTATGCACGGGAACCTCTAAAACAGGCGAATTACGCCCAATACAGTATACGCAGATTGTCATCACAACAATACAATCACAGCGAGTCGCCAATAATTTCCGCGAATACCTTCACAGGAAGCTTCTCGGGAAGCTCCGGGATGATTGAAATTATCTCCGACGACACACATTCCGCTCGATCCTGCCGAATGGAACGGCGTTCCGCTCTTCACGCCCGACGCTTCCTCAAGAAATTCCTTTCAACCTGACACCCTGCGACAACTCCGCCTGTTGTCGACGATTTCTTCCCGCTCTTGCCATTTCTCATAAATTCTCTGAGCCACTCCCGAAAATCAGAACAGCCGGTTAAATTGATACCAAACATCAAAACCAGCAGTCATCATGAAACGAACCCGCAGGATTCAAAGCGGCGGGCGGGCGTCGGCTTTCTACCGACATTGCACCCCCTACGGGGTTTCATAATTGGCATCTCGGTAGAAACGGGTGCCCTCATACACCTCTGTGCATGAAGGGTGACTGTCGGGTTCATCGGGGTGAACGCAGAGCAGGGGCTTCGCGCTCCCCTATTCGAACTCGATGAGCGCCTGGCCGCTCTTGACGGCCTCTCCCGGCGAGGTCATGATGACCTTGACGGTTCCCGCCGTGTGGGCGGTGATGTTGGTTTCCATTTTCATGGCCTCAAGAACCACCAGCAGGTCGTTCACCTGCAGTTTCTGGCCGACCTGCACGTTGACCCGCTGCACGATTCCGGCAATGGGGCTGCGGCAGACCTTGTCGTCCGGCAGACCGTCCGGCGCGGGCTGCACGGCCTGAGGCCTGGGTGAAGGGGCCGAAACGGGCCGTTTCGACTGGATGGTGGAGGTGGATTCCGGGAACAGGGCGGGGGTGCGCACCTCTTCTCCTTCCAGCACTTCCACGTCAACTACATATTTTTT
>DATMYL010000048.1:0-27885 GCA_035560975.1 Chlorobaculum sp.
TCCTTCAGCGCGTTGCCCCGGTTTGACCAGGCTTCGGTAAAGCCGGGCATCATGGCTGTCGCCCTGTCATAACTCGCCACCGCGGCATCCCACTGGCTCAGCATCAACAGCGCATTGCCCCGGTTATACCAGGCTTCGGAATAATCGGGCTTCACGGCTATCGCCTTATCATAGCTGGCCTCGGCAGCATCAAACTGCTTGAGGTCATACAGCGCCACTCCTCGATTATACCAGGCCTCGGCATATTCCGGCCGGATAGTCAGAGCCCTGTCAAAACTGGTTACCGCTGCATCAAACTTTTTGAGTTCCAGCAAAGCGTTGCCCCTGTTGTAAAAAGCGACCGCATTGTCAGGCTTCAGCTCGATTACCTTGTTGTAACTGTCTACCGCTGCACTCCACTGCAGGAGTTCCAGCAAAGCGTTGCCCCGGTTGGACCAGGCTTCGGCATGATCGGGTTTGAGAGCTATCGCCTGATCAAAACTGGCCACGGCTGCTTCCCACTGCCTGAGAGCCTGCCGCGCAAGTCCCCGATTGAAATAGCAATCGACATGATGCGGGAATATCGCGATCGCCCGATCGATCAATTCAATCGCACGCCGGTAATTTCGGGTTTGAGCAGATAGGACACCAAGCAAATTGAGCACGTCGAAGTGATCCGGCTGGAACCTCAGGATCTCTTCATAGATACGCTGAGCCTCGGCGAGTTGCCCTTGTCTATGAAGCTCAATCGCTCGCTGTAATCGTTCGTTGATCATTTCGATCAGAAACATTGAGACGACTCTTGAGCTGGGATCGGAGCGCACTCCTTCGGTCGGTGGAAACCCTGACGGAATTCACCGGTTGTAAACCTTGACAGATTCCTGATAAGCGTGTCAGGTGATGCAGGCATGAGGGGGGGGGGATTGTACTTGCAGGTATATTGGTAATCAGCTATACAATTGCCTTGTTTTCAACGAAACACTCCTCTCCGCAGAAAAGAAAACGGACCAGGATAAAATGAAACATCTTCTTCATGACAAGCAGCAATACGCCTTCAGCACGATTTCAGGCGTTTGAATGGAGAGAATATGGATGAACAAAAGGATACCGTTCACCTGCCGGCATACCCGGTTCAGCGTATGTGCACCTCTACCGGATCGATCGCAAGAATCTGAGGCGAGTCGGAGCGCAGCAACAGCCGCGCCGTACCGGTGCCGGGCAACTTGCTCAATGGCCAGAGACTCTCCACTGACTGCCGGGCGAGCCGGGATGAAAATCCTGCAGCCAGACCTGCGGCATCACCTGAAAACAGGTAATCGACCCATGTCTTACGGGCGGGAAGGTAGATCAGCTGCGGCGTCTTTGTCGTATCCATGCGGGCAACCTTCCTGGCCTCCCTCACTGCGTCGCTCAGGCCTCCGATCCGGTCGACCAGCCCGACCGAAAGCGCCCTGCTGCCGGTCCAGACCCTGCCGCCCGCAACAGCTTCGACCTGTGCCGGCGTCATCTTCCTCCGGGCCGCCACCTTGCCGGTGAAGTCGCGGTAAATCTCTCCGGACGTATCGACGAACTTCCGGAAAGATGCGTCGTCGAATGGCTTGAATGGCGTGTAGGCATCAGCGAATTTCCCCCTCGAGACGACCTCGCGGTTCACGCCTGTCTTCTGCAACAGGCCGCTCACGTCGGGTTTCAGCGCAAAAACGCCGATCGATCCGGTAAGGGTCATCGGTTGGGCGAAAATCCTGTCGGCAGCCAGAGCGACCATATAGCCTCCCGAGGCCGCGACTCCGGACATCGAGGCCACCATCGGCTTTTTGGTCTTTGCCTCATCAAGCAGCTCGAGCATGGAGGCCGCAGCGAGGGCGTCTCCGCCCGGACTGTCGATCCTCAATACTATCGCCTTGACGTTGCGGTCATCCAGAGCGGTCTCGAGCGCCTGCTTCAGGGAAGCGACGTCGATGCCCTCAGCGTCGGCCATATCGCCTACCCCTCCCGAGCTGACGATAGGCCCGGCAATATTGATCACGGCGATTCGCTCGCCGACACCGTCCGGCTTCATGCCGCCGGTCGCATCGAGATAGTCGCTTCCGCCGACGAAAAGATCCCGCGAACGCATACCGAGCTTCTGTTCGTAACCCTTCTCGAACTGCCGTGCTGTTGCGATGCGGTCGACAAGATGCAGGCTGAGCGCCTTTTCAGGCGAGAGCACGGCCAGAGAATCGATGACGGCCCTGAATGATTCCCTGCTGATACCGCGACGTCTGGAAATATAGTCCAGGTAATCAGCCCAGGAGTCGTCGAGAAGCGCATTGACCTCTTCACGGTATTCCGGGCTTGCTGAACTTCTGGTAAAAGGTTCAATGCCGCTCTTGTACTTTTTCCATTGAGCCGCCTGGAACCCGATGCCGAGCTTTTTGAGAGGTTCAGCGAAGAAAAACAGCTCAGCCTTGAGCCCGTCGAGCAGCAACCATGAACCTTTCTGGACTACCACCGAATCGCAGGCCGCGGCAAGCATGTAATCCTTGTCCTCCGGACCGCGTACAAACGCGACCACCTTCCGGCCCGATCTCCTGACGGCATCGATGGAACTCCTCAACTCCTGGATCTTTGCGGACGGGGCTGTCAGCCCTTCAATTTCGAGCAGCACGGAATCGACCCTGCGATCCGTACGCGCACGATCAAGGGCGGCCATCAGCTCTTCGAGCGAAAGAGCCTGACGCCCTGCCTTGAACGGAAAGGCCGCCGGATCGGATGGACGTTCGTCGATCTGGCCGCTTATGGGCAGCCTGAGCACAAAATGGTCAGGAAGCTTCTTCCCCCATACATAGAGCAGCCAGGATCCCCCCACCATCAACAGCATGGCGATGATCAGTGTCAGGCATCCGGTCCGGATGCATCCGCCTCTTTTCTTGTTTCCTTCCATGGTTTTCGTGTCGATCATGAATCACTCGCAGAGAAAACAACTGACCCTGTGCCGGGGGTCGTCCTTCTGCGTCAACAATTCCGGCTCCCGTTCACGACACACATCCTTGGCATAAGGGCATCGTGGATTGAAACTGCATCCTTTTGCAACAGACATCGGACCCGGCAGATCGCCTTTCAGCACAATCCGCTCCCTGTGCCGGCCAAGTTCTGGCATCGGGATAGCAGAAAGCAACGCCTGGGTATAGGGATGTCTGGGGTTGGCATAAAGCGTGTCTGCATCGGCGATTTCGACGATCTTGCCGAGGTACATCACTGCCACACGGTCCGAAATATATTCGACCACCGAAAGGTCATGGGCGATGAAAAGATAGGTCAGACCGAACTCGCGCTGCAAATCCTTGAGCAGGTTGATGATCTGCGACTGGATCGACACATCGAGCGCCGACACCGGTTCATCACAGATGATAAAGGATGGATTGACGGCCAGGGCCCTGGCGATGCCGACCCGCTGGCGCTGTCCTCCCGAGAATTCGTGGGGATACCGGTCCGCGTACTCCCTGTTGAGACCGACCGTATCGAGCAGTTCGCGGATTTTCGCCGTTGTCGCCTCACTGCCCTTTGTGACTCCATGCACCTTGAGCACTTCCCCGAGCATCTGGCCGACAGTCAGTCGCGGGTTGAGCGACCCGAACGGATCCTGGAAAATCATCTGCATCTCTTTGCGCAACGGCCTGAACCTGCGGTTGTCGAGCGATGTGATGTCGCGGCCGCGAAACGCTATCTTCCCGCCCTTCGAAGGGTTGACAAGGCGGACGATCGCCCTGCCGAGAGTCGTCTTGCCGCAACCGGATTCTCCCACAAGGCCCAGGGTTTCGCCCTTCATGACCTCGAACGACACCCCGTTGACTGCCCTGGCGACCGTTCCGCCACCGAACAGTCCGGCGTTCCTGACCGGAAAATGGACTTTCAGATCGCTGACCGACAGGATCTCTTCTTGCTGCATTGGCTCTCGTCTCTGTTTGTCATATTTTTTACTATACTTTCAGTACAGGGTATTTCATTTTTATTTGTCTGAGGGAGGTTCGACTGCAAGGCGGACGGAGCACAGAAACCGAAGTGTACGCAGGGTACATGAGGATTTCGGGCACCGGCCGTTCCGGAAATCGAATCCCGGGACAAATAAACAGACATAGCCTTAATATACAAGCTTAATCCTCCAATTAAAGGGCACCGCTGTTTACTGGGACAGTACCGAAAAATATTGAACACCCGCGACCAACATAAAGGCACGCTCTACGTCGTAGCCACGCCCCTCGGAAATCTCGATGACATGACCTTCAGGGCGGTCAATACGCTCCGCGACGCCGGGGCGATCGCCTGCGAAGACACGAGGCACACATCCAACCTGCTCAGGCACTTCGGCATACAGGGAAAAAAGCTGCTCAGCTATCACAGTTTCAACGAAGAACGCGCCGTCGGCCAGGTCTGTGCGCTGCTCGAAGAGGGCACAGACGTCGCCATGGTCACCGATGCCGGCACGCCAGGCATCAGCGACCCCGGTTACACCATGGCTAACGCGATCCACGCAAGAGGGTTCGGCATCGTTCCTGTGCCCGGGCCAAGCGCGCTTACAGCCGCCCTTTCGGTATGCCCACTTCCGTTCAGCAGCTTCTTCTTCGCCGGGTTCCTTCCCCACAAGAAAGGGCGAAAAACCCGCCTCGAGTTCCTGGCGTCCCTGGACAGCACGATAGTGCTCTATGAATCGCCGCACAGGATAGGCCGTCTGTTCGAAGAGCTGAAAAACAACTTTCCCGACGCGGAACTCTTCGTCGCCCGTGAAATCACCAAGATGCATGAAGAGTATATAGCCGGAACTCCCGACGAGTTGATTGAACATTTTTCGAACAGCCGGGCCAGGGGGGAGTTCGTCGTGGTAGTACACCCTGCCGTCAAACGGTCAAAAAAGAAAAAAGAGTATGCAGATCATAACTGACCCGATCGAGATGCAGTCGATCGCCGAAAGCCTCAGGCTCCAGCATCAGTTCATCGGGGTCGTCATGACCATGGGCGCCCTGCACGAAGGACATCTCAGCCTGGTCAGGATCGCAAAACAGAAAGCCGGGACCGTGATCATGACCATCTTCGTCAATCCGACACAGTTCGGGCCCGGCGAGGATTTCGACCGATACCCCAGGCCGTTCGAACAGGACGCGGCACTCGCCCGCGCTGCCGGTGTAGACTACCTGTTCGTGCCCACTCCCGGAGAGATGTACCCGGAAGGTTACCGGACGACGATCGACCCCGGGCCGATGTCAGGCATGTTCGAAGGACGGTCGAGGCCGGGCCACTTCAGCGGAGTGGCCACAGTCGTGGTGAAGCTGCTCAACATCACCCGGCCGCATATCGCCATATTCGGCGAAAAGGATGCCCAGCAGCTCGCGGTGATCAGGAAGGTCACCAGTGACCTGAATATCGGGACGTCGATCATCGGAGCCCCGATCGCCCGTGAAAACGACGGGCTGGCGACCAGCTCGCGAAACATATACCTCTCTTCCAGCGAACGGGAGCAGGCGGCAGTGCTTTACCGTGCGATACAGCACGCACAACAGGAAACCGGAAGGGGCAGGAGAGACCTTGCGTCCATAGCCGGCGAGGCCGAATCGATCGTCCGCTCGGAGCCGGACGCTGTACCGGACTATCTCTGTTTTGTCGACGACGACACCTTCGAACCGGCTGATGAGGCAGCTCCGGGAAAAGCGTACCGTCTGGTCATGGCCATACGGCTCGGAAAGACGAGGCTCATAGACAACTGGAGGTTCGTCTGCCCTTGAAAATGCAATGGCGTCCGGCGCCGGCACGGCGACCGGACATGTCGCTCCACTTCAGATTAATGGAGCTCCCCTGTTCTGGAAGGCAAGAATTTTATATTATATTACCGGACTTTTTAATTTCGAATTCGTTTCGAACACGACCGGCATTCAAGCCCTGGCAAATCAAGCAGTACTGCATCGGCCTGACGGTCCACCGAAGAGGATCATCATCACTAACTTCAACAGATTTCCATGTTTATTAAAAAAGAAATCGATCTTGGACTGGGCAAAAAAATCACGATCGAAACCGGAAAAATGGCAAAACAGGCCGACGGTGCCGCAGTCGTAAGTCTTCAGGACACCATGGTAATCGCCACGGTCGTATCGAGCAAAACCCCGCCATCACCGAACCAGGACTTTTTCCCCCTTCAGGTCGAATACCGTGAAAAATATTCAGCAGCCGGCAAGTTTCCCGGCGGCTTCTTCAAGCGCGAAGGACGCCCTTCTGAAAAAGAGATCCTTTCAGCGCGACTGATCGACCGTGCGCTCCGCCCGCTTTTCCCCGACGGCTATCTCCAGGAAACCCAGATCATCATTTCGGTCATTTCATCCGACACGATCAATGACTCCGACGTGCTCGGCGGTATCGCCGCATCGGCAGCCATCATGGTTTCGGACATTCCCTTCGCAAACCCGATGTCCGAAGTTCGCGTCGGACGCATCAACGGCCAGTTCGTCATCAATCCCGACACGAACGAGTTGGCTAACAGCGACCTCGACATCTGCATCGGCGGCACCGAGGACACCATCTGCATGCTCGAAGGCGAAATGAAGGAGATCTCCGAAGCCGACATGCTCGAAGCCATCAAGCACGGACACGAAGCCATCAAGAGGATCTGCCGCCTCCAGAAGGAGATCGCCGGCGAAGTGGCAAAAGCCAAACGTTCGTTCACGCCCCTGCTGCCACCTGCAGACCTTGTCTCCGTCGTCGACAACCTCTGCGCAGCCCAGCTGAAAGAGCTTGCCTACACGCCGCTCGCCAAAGAGGAGCGCGCCGACAGGACCAAGGCAATCTACAAGGATACGATCAAGAAAACCGTTGCTCACTTCAGCGCCATCATCAGCGCTGACGATATCGCGGCTGATCCGGCGAAATCGCTCTTCCTGAACGAGCATATGATCGACGATTGCATCCACTCCGTCGAAAAAAAGATGATGCGCCACATGATCCTCGACGACAAGAAACGCCTCGACGGAAGGACGCTCGAACAGGTTCGTCCGATCAGCATCGAGCTCGGCCTCATCCCGAGAGCCCACGGCTCGGCGCTCTTCACCCGCGGCGAAACCCAGGCCCTGGTCACCCTGACCCTCGGCACCAAGAAAGATGCCCAGTCAGTCGACACCCTGACCGACGACCGCGACAAGCGATTCATGCTGCATTACAACTTCCCGCCCTTCTCGGTCGGCGAGACCGGCAGGGTCGGCGGTACAGGACGCCGTGAAATCGGCCACGGCAATCTTGCCGAGCGCTCAATCAAGATGGTCATGCCTCCGGAACCCGAGTTTCCGTACACCGTACGTATCGTTTCCGACATCCTCGAGTCCAACGGCTCTTCGTCCATGGCTTCGGTCTGCGGCGGCACCCTTGCCGCAATGGACGGCGGCGTTCCGCTCAGGAAGCCGGTCTCCGGCATCGCGATGGGCCTGATCAAGGAGGGCGCCAACTATGCCGTGCTCTCCGACATCCTCGGCAACGAGGACCATCTCGGCGACATGGACTTCAAAGTTTCCGGCACGAAAGACGGCATCACCGCCTGCCAGATGGACATCAAGATCGACGGCCTCGACTACCACATCCTCGAAACTGCGCTCGAACAGGCACGCAGGGGCCGCCTGCACATCCTCGACATCATGAACGAGGCCATTCCTGAAGCACGTGCCGACATCGGCAAGTACGCACCGCGCCTCACCTCCATCCAGATCCCTGTCGATGCTATCGGCATGGTCATCGGCAAAGGCGGAGAAACCATCAGGAGCATCACCGAAGAGACCGGCGCAGAGATCAACATCGAAGACGACGGCACGGTGACGATCGCCTGTTCCAGCCCGGAAGGCACTGCCGCAGCAGTCGAGACGATCAAGACGCTGATATCGAAGCCGGAAGTCGGCACGGTCTACATGGGCAAGGTTCGCGACATCCGCGACGAACTTGGCGCATTCGTCGAGTTCCTGCCGAAAACCGACGGTCTTGTGCACATCTCCGAAATTTCACGCGAGCGCATTGCAAAAGTCAGCGACGTGCTGAAACCGGGCGACCGGGTGAAGGTCAAGCTGATCGACGTGCGCAAGGATCCGCGCACCGGCAAGACCAAGTTCGCCCTCTCCATGAGAGCACTGCTTGAAACGGAGGGAGCCGAGGGTGCAAACGCCCCGGCGCCGGCCGAACGCAACTGACGAAACCGTCACGAAACAGAAGGCAGTGCAGGATTTCGAAACCCCTGCACTGCCTTTTTTTCATTACTGACGCAGGTTTATTTTCCTGGCAACCCTTGAACCCGACTTTAGAGCAACAGCAACATGAGGTATGATTTTTCAGCGATAGAAAAGAAATGGCATGCAAGCTGGGCGGAGCAGAACACCTTCGCATCAGGCACCGACCAGAACAGGCCTAAATACTACGTGCTCGACATGTTCCCCTACCCGAGCGGCTCGGGACTGCATGTCGGACATCTCGAAGGCTACACGGCCTCCGACATCATCGCCCGCTACAAGCGATGCCGCGGATACAACGTTCTTCACCCGATGGGTTGGGACGCATTCGGACTGCCTGCGGAACAGTTCGCCATCAAGACCGGCACCCATCCGAGACTCACCACCGAAATCAACATCGCGAGCTTCAGGGAGACCCTCAAAAGCATGGGCTTCTCCTACGACTGGAGCCGTGAAGTCAATACGACCGACCCCGGTTACTTCAAATGGACGCAATGGATATTCCTGAAGCTCTATGAGATGGGCCTGGCATACATGTCCGAAATCGACGTCAACTGGTGCGAGGAGCTCAAGGTCGTGCTGGCAAACGAAGAGGTCGACGAAAAGCTGGCCGACGGCTATACGGTCGTCAGAAAGCCGCTAAGGCAGTGGGTTCTCAAGATCACCGCCTATGCCGAACGCCTGCTTGAAGACCTGGACGATCTGGACTGGCCGGAAAACGTCAAGCAGATGCAGCGCAACTGGATCGGCCGATCCGAAGGGGTAGAGATCGATTTCGAACTCCGCTGCCACAGAACGAACCTCAGGGTATACACCACCCGGCCGGACACCCTGTTCGGTGCCACATACCTGGTCATCTCACCCGAGCACCCGATGGCCGAAAAACTGGCCGTCGCCCAGCAGCTTACGGCAGTCAAGAGCTATATCGACCAGGCCAGACTGAAGACGGAACTTGAAAGAACCGGCCTGCAGAAGGACAAAACCGGCGTCTTCACAGGCTCCTACGCCATCAACCCGGCCAACGGGGAAGCCTTGCCGGTATGGATCTCCGACTTCGTACTGACAAGCTACGGCACCGGCGCGATCATGTCCGTCCCGGCACACGACAGCCGTGACTGGGAGTTCGCAAAAAAATTCGACTTGCCGATCAGGGAGGTCGTCAAAAGCCCCCACGATGTCCAGGAGGCCGTATTCGAAGCCAAGGAGAGCGTCAGCGTGAACTCGTCGAACGACGAGGTCAGCATCGACGGCCTTCCGTTCAAGGCAGCCTTCGACCGAATGGCAACATGGCTCGAATCGAAAGGCAAAGGGAAACGAACCGTCAATTACAGGCTCAGGGACTGGATATTCAGCCGCCAGAGATACTGGGGCGAGCCGATCCCGATAAAGCACTATGAAGACGGAACGATGCGTCCTGAGACCGTCCTTCCCCTGACCCTGCCGGAGGTGGAAGCCTACCATCCGACCTCGACGGGCGAGTCGCCGCTCGCCAACATCGGAGAGTGGCTCCTGGGATCCGACGAACACGGGCCTTTCCGCCGCGAAACCAACACCATGCCGCAGTGGGCGGGAAGCTGCTGGTACTACCTCCGGTTCATCGATCCGTCAAACGGCGAACATCTCGTCGAGCCTGCCAGAGAGCGCTACTGGATGAACGTAGACCTCTACATCGGCGGTGCAGAGCACGCCGTGCTGCACCTGCTCTATTCGAGATTCTGGCACAAAGTCCTCTACGACCTCGGCGTCGTGAGCACCAAAGAGCCTTTCCAGCGCCTCTTCAACCAGGGCATGATCCTGGGCGAAGACAACGAGAAGATGTCGAAATCACGCGGCAACGTCATCCCGGCCGACCTTGTGCTGGGCAGCTACGGGGCAGACGCCGTCAGGCTCTACGAGATGTTCCTCGGGCCGCTCGAACAGGTAAAGCCATGGAACACGAACGGCATCGAAGGCATAAGCAGGTTCCTCGGAAAAGTCTGGAGACTGGTCTATGCCGAATTCGAGACATCACCGAGGATAAACGACGACAAGCCTGAAGAGGCGATCCTGAAACGGATGCACAAAGCTATCAGGAAGGTGACCGAAGATACCGAGCAACTGAAGTTCAACACGGCAATCTCGGAAATGATGGTGCTGGTCAACGAACTGCACAAAGCCGGTTGCTACAGCCGTCAGGCAGTGGAAACCGTGCTTTTGCTGCTTTCGCCGTTCGCACCGCACATCACCGAAGAGCTCTGGCAGGCGCTGGGCCACAATCAGTCGATCAGCGGCGCATCCTGGCCTGTCTTCGACCCGGCGCTTGCAAAGGACGACGTGGTGACCATCGCCGTGCAGGTCAACGGGAAACTCAGGGGCACCTTCGACGCACCGGTCATCTGCCCTGTTGAGCAGCTGCTCGAAGAGGCAAAAAAGCTCGAAAGTGTAGTTAAGTTCCTCGAAGGACAATCGATTATCAAAGAGATCGTGGTACCCGGAAAGCTGGTAAATTTCGCCGTAAAGCCTCTTTAAAAAGGGGCTTATGGGATTAAACCAAGCTGACGGCACTCTGTTGGCAACATCTTTTTTTTTTGTAAATTACGTTTTAACATTTTTGTAGGGCCATCAGCCGGGCCCGCCCCGAACACCGGCTGAAACATCCGTATTTCATATCTGACCTCCCCGGCAGGGGTGGCGGTCGTTTTTTTCAAAAAAAATAAAACCGTTTATCAATGGCTACTGAGAAAACAACAGCCCAGTCCTCGGATTCTATCAGTTCGGTATTGTCCGAGCGGAGGAAATTTCCCCCGACGGCAGAGTTCTCTTCCAACTCGTTCGTTTCGAGCATGGAGCAGTACGAGAAACTCTACGCTGACGCTGCCGCAGATCCCGACAAGTACTGGGGTGACCTGGCTGAACAATTCCACTGGTTCAAGAAATGGGACACGGTCCTCGACTGGAACCCTCCGTATGCCAAATGGTTTAACGGCGGCACGACCAACATCTGCTACAATGCCATCGACGTTCACGTCAAGAGCTGGAGAAAAAACAAGGCGGCCATCATCTGGGAAGGTGAAGAGGGCAACGAACGTATCCTTACTTACGGTGAACTGCACCGTCAGGTCTGCAAATTCGCCAACGTACTGAAAATCGCCGGCATCAGGCCGGGCGACAGGGTCGCCATCTACATGGGCATGGTCCCTGAACTCATCATCGCCGTTCTTGCCTGCGCAAGGGTCGGCGCTGTCCACAACGTAATTTTCGCCGGATTCTCGGCACACGCGATCACCGAAAGGGTGAACGACTCCCGTGCCAAGCTGGTCATCTGCGCAGACGGCACCAGGCGCCGTGGCGGTTCGATCAACCTGAAGAATATCGTCGACGAAGCGATCGTCAACACCCCGTCGGTCAGAAGCGTCATCGTCCTGAAAGTGACCAACGAGACCGTCCACATGCACGACGGCATGGATCACTGGTGGCACGATCTCATGGGCCTCGCCGTTGACGACTGCGAACCGGCCCAGCTCGATGCAGAGCACCCGCTCTTCGTTCTCTACACCAGCGGCTCGACCGGCAAGCCCAAAGGCATCCTGCACACCACAGCCGGATACATGGTACATGCAGCCACCTCCTTCAAATATGTGTTCGACATCAAGGACGAGGATATCTACTTCTGTACAGCCGACGTAGGCTGGATCACCGGCCACACCTACATGGCGTACGGCCCGCTGCTCAACGGCGCGACCGTGTTCATGTACGAAGGCGCACCGAACTATCCCCAGTGGGATCGTTTCTGGGATATCATCAACCGCCACAAAATCACCATTCTCTACACCGCGCCGACGGCCATCAGGGCCTTCATCCGCGCCGGCAACGAATGGGTCACCAAGCACGACCTCAGCTCACTCAGGCTCCTCGGCACTGTCGGTGAACCGATCAACCCTGAAGCCTGGATGTGGTACCACAAATATGTCGGACAGGAAAAATGCCCGATCGTCGACACATGGTGGCAGACCGAAACCGGCGGTATCATGGTCTCTCCGCTGCCTGGTGCGACCCCGACCAAACCGGGTACAGCAACCCGTCCCCTGCCGGGCATCATGGTGGACGTCGTGCGCAAGGACGGCACCCCGTGCGAAGCCAACGAAGGCGGTTACCTTGTGATCAAGAAGCCCTGGCCATCGATGCTCAGGACCATCTACGGCGACAACGAGCGCTACGAAAAGACCTACTGGTCAGAGTTCCCGGATATGTACTTCACCGGAGACGGCGCAAGGAAAGACGATGATGGATACATCTGGATCATGGGTCGTGTCGATGACGTGGTCAACGTGTCCGGACACCGCCTCGGCACCAGCGAAGTCGAAAGCGCCCTGGTTTCTCATGAAGCTGTCGCGGAAGCCGCAGTCGTCAGCCGTCCGGACGACATCAAGGGCAACGCCCTGGTCGCGTTCGTCACCCTCAAGGACGAGTACGAAGGCGACATGAAGCTGCGTGAATCACTGCGCAACCATGTTGCAAAAGAGATCGGCCCGATCGCCAAACCCGACGAAATCAGGTGGGCGAAAGGACTTCCGAAAACCCGCAGCGGCAAGATCATGCGCCGTCTCCTGCGCGAACTCGCAACTTCGAACGAGGTCAAGGGCGACATCACGACGCTCGAGGATTTCGGCGTGCTCGAAAACCTCCGCGGACAGGAAGACGAGAACTGAGCACTTCGGTTCCTACCCGGAAAAGCATGAAAAAAGAGAGCGGCCGTCTGGTCGCTCTCTTTTTTTTATGTCGACGCCACAACTTTTCGACGGAAACGGGATAATTGATCTTTTTGCGCAGGATTTACTGCCCGATGTCGTCATACATGGTGTAAGATGTAATAACTTCAGCTCTCCCGAAGAACCCGAATACAACAATGAAACCGTCTCTCAAATCCTGGGCAACCCCGCTCGTCATCGCAGCTTTCATCATTTCAGGCATTACAGGAATCCTTATGTTTTTCCACAAAGGGGACGGACTTGTAAAGCCTGTTCATGAATGGCTGAGCTGGGCACTGGTCGCCGGCGGAGCATTTCACACAGCGACACACTGGAACTCTTTCAAGGCATACTTCACTCGCAGCTCCTCCGTTGCAATCATCGCTTCCGGAGCGATTATCGCCCTGGCCGCTATCGTAGTCCCGATGCAGGGCGGAGGCGGAAACCCGGCGATGAAAATCAGCAAGGCACTTGCAGCCGCTCCGCTCGAAACGGTTGCTTCCGTAGCCCGGCAGACACCTGAACAGGCCATTGAAAAACTGCAGAAAAAGGGCATCAAGGTTGTCGACGCCAGGGAAAGCGTCACCGCAATAGCCAGAGAAAACGGAAAAAAGGATATCGCGGTGCTTTCATTGCTGTTCGAATGATCACAGACGGCTCATGGGTTGAGCCGGAGGATCACGAAATTGAGGTACGAAGCAAAACTTACCCACAGAAAATAGGGTATCAGGCAGATGGCCGCAGCTTTCGAAACTTTGCCGAATGCCCTGATCGTCAAAACGATGAAGAGCCAGAGGACAAGTATCTCCACAAATCCCGCAAGGGGTGATTTCAGGCCGAAAAAGGCTACCGACCAGCCGAGATTGAGAAACAGCTGCAGGCCGAACAGAAACGCTCCTTGCCGTACCTCTTTTTTGTCTATCCCTCTTTCGAGCACCAGCGAGACAGCAACCCCCATCAGAATAAACAGCACCGTCCATACCGGTGGGAAGAGCCAGTCCGGCGGATTCCATGGCGGCCGGACCAGGGCCGTGTAGTACCATGACCCCGCAAGCGGAGTGAAAAGGCTTCCAGCATAGGCGAAAAGCATGCAGATACCTATGCATAAAGCCGCCGAAAGAATTCTGTTGTTCTTCATGTCCTGTGATTGTTGAGCCGGGAACCCACTCCCTGCAGGGTTTATGATACAGTGCTGCCCCCCACCGACCAAAGCCTTACGATATTTCTACCTGCATGACTTGTCCAACGCGGCCACAGGGGGATCTGATGGCACCTCTTTTATATTATAACACCAACTTAAGCTGATAATTCCATTTACGTCCAAATCTCTCCATTATTACCCTTACGCATTTGTTCATCCAGGATTTGTTCAGGAAAACCTCATCTGAACAGGCCAAGTGATATATTGCATGCAAAACTGGCCATCATGCATGATTCCACCCTTATGAGTAAAGAGCTTCAAACCGCCGTGAACGCCGCCCGGAGAGCCGGCGCCATAACCCTTGCCAGGCTTGGAGACCTCTCCAGGCCGGAAATCATCGAAAAGGCCCATAAGGATTTCGTCACCGAGGTCGACCGGCAGTGCGAAGCTGCGATCACCTCCATCATCAGGGCGGATTTTCCAGACGACGGCCTGCTCTGCGAGGAAGGCACGACGGGCAACGGACGCTCCGGAAGGACATGGATCGTCGATCCGCTCGACGGCACGCTCAACTTCATACACTCATTCCCGGTATTCGCCATCAGCATCGCCCTGCGGGACGCTGACGGAGAGTTGATTACCGGAGTGGTTTACCAGCCGGTGCTTGGGGAGCTCTTCACTGCCGAGAGGGGCAAGGGCGCATTCCTGAACGGAAACCCGGTCAGGGTGACCGACCGCCAGTCCAAAGAGAGCTTCATGATCGCAACCGGCCTGCCCTTCAAGGAGTACGACGACTACATGGACCGTTACGTAGCCATGATGAGAGACGTAATCCAGGATTCAGCCGGTATCAGGAGGGCGGGGTCGGCAGCCATCGATCTCGCCTATACGGCTGCAGGCCGGTTCGACGGATTCTGGGAATACCGGCTCTACCCATGGGATTTCGCAGCAGGAGTGCTTCTTGTCCGCGAGGCCGGCGGCATCGTCACAGGCTTTGACGGCAGCAGTGATGTGTTCAACCATCACAGCATCCTGGCCGGCAGCGCCGTCACTCATCCGATGCTGCTGGAAAAAGCAATGCGCCACTTCGGACCCTTACAGGCCACGGCCGGCGTGATTTGAAGAGTTATAGGCACTTTCGTATCTTCCACCTTTTATCATCGTAAGCCTCGCCATACATGCTCATTCATCAGCGCACACTCCAGAACGAGATCTCCCTTACCGGCACCGGTCTCCACACCGGGAAGGAATGTACCATCACGTTCAAGCCTGCACCAGCCAACTACGGCTACACTTTCGTAAGAAACGACATCGACGACTGCCCGGAAATCCCGGCGCTCATCGAACACGTCGTCGATGTCCTCAGGGGCACCACCATCGGCATCGGCGATGTCAAGGTACACACGACTGAACATGTCCTGGCCGCACTTTACGGTCTTCAGATAGACAACTGCCGTATCGAACTCAGCGGCCCTGAGCCCCCGGTCATGGACGGCAGCGCACGCCCCTTCGCCGACGCCATCATCTCTGCAGGCATCGCCGAACAGGAGGAGCCCAAGAACTACCTCGTCATCGACGAAACCATCGAGTTCCATAATGCCGAGCATGGCGTAGACATCGTGGCCCTGCCACTCGACAGCTTCAGGACTACAGTCATGGTCGATTACAAGAACCCTGCTCTCGGCTCGCAGCACTCCGGGCTGTTCGACCTCAACACCGAGTTCCTCAAGGACTTCGCACCCTGTCGCACATTCTGCTTCCTGAGCGAAGTCGAAGCCCTCGCCAATCAGGGCATCATCAAAGGCGGCGATGTCGACAACGCGATCGTGATCGTCGACAAACAACTTGACCAGGCTCAGATCGAAAGCCTTGCCAACCTGATCGGCAGGGACAGCTCCCACCTGGTACTCGGCCAGAACGGCATCCTGAACAACCGTGAACTGCGCTTTCCCAACGAGCCCGCACGCCACAAACTCCTCGACCTGCTCGGCGATCTCGCCCTTCTGGGCATGCCGATCAAGGCCCAGGTGCTTGCCGCACGTCCCGGCCACGCTTCGAACGTCGAGTTCGTGAAGCAACTCAAGAAATACGCAGACCGCAACAAACTGGCGCGCCAGTACCAGCATGAAAAGAAAGCTGGCGTTATCTTCGACATCAACGCCATCCAGAACATACTTCCCCACCGTTACCCGTTCCTCCTGATCGACAAAATCGTCGAGTTCAGCCTGGACGAGAAGATCGTATCAATCAAGAACGTCACAATGAACGAGCCCTTCTTCCAGGGCCATTTCCCGGGAAACCCGATCATGCCCGGCGTTCTCATCATCGAAGCCATGGCCCAGACCGGCGGCATCATGATGCTCAACGGAAACGAGAACATCAAGGACTCCGTCGTATTCTTCATGGGCATCGACAAAGCCAGATTCCGCAAACCGGTGCTGCCTGGAGACACACTCGTCATCGAGGCGGTTATGACCAACAAACGACGAACCGTCTGCCAGTTCGACGGAAAAGCCTACGTAAGGGGTGAACTTGTATGCGAGGCCTCCCTCATGGCCACGGTGATCAACAAGAAAAGCTGAAATACCCAGTCGCGACAGATAAACGAAAAGCTCCGGAATCACCGGGGCTTTTCGTTTATTCTTTCCTTTTCCACACCTTGCCAACACCCCTGCCAACAGGTTGCCAACAAGTTATCAACATTTTCAGCCACTCCGCAAAAGAGCTGAAAAGTCATGATAATTCATTTAATTACATAAACTTATAAAATCGTATACATACACATAAACTCAACTTATGTACACTAATCCATATTCAGTGTGTTAACGAGTGGAGATGCGTATGAGGGAAGGCGCAGCGGCCTATAGGTGTGTATGAACGAAGAAAATGAAGCATGGTGTTGTTCATGCTTTGAACTCGAATCCCTGCCGGATCCGGTAGAACCTGATGCAGTATTCAATGAACGAGTAGAGGAGCGTCGCAGAGGAGAGATACATAAAAAACTCCTTGAACGGCCAGCGATCGAACAGGGGATGGGGCCAGACCATGGTGATAAACATCATCGAAACGAATCCTACGGCCCATTTCCCAGGCCAAAGCGAGGTGGTCAGGACGTTATGACGATGCCGGATCCATGCAGCGCCAAAGAAAATAAGCAGATCACGCATCACGACAAACACAACGAACCAAACCGGCAACTCACCTTTCCAGAGAAAATAGAGTGCCACGCTTGCCAGGCAAAGCTTGTCGGCCAGGGGATCCAGAATCTTTCCCATATCCGAGACCTCATTGGTCCATCTGGCCGTCTGTCCATCGAACCAGTCGGAGAGGAGCGCGATAATCATGATGACCATCGCCGTTCCGGACTGCCCCGTATGAAGACAATAGATAAACCACGGAATCAGCAGAATCCTCAGAAAGCTCAGAAAATTCGGGATATTGACAATGTGTCCCTGCACGTTTCGTATGGTTTTGTTCCGAGAAAATCCTCTCCTCATCATAGTCAGCAGCAATCGTCCGAAACCGCTTCAGGCAACCAGTTCAGGATGATCGTCGACAAACGCCGACCACCCCTGCTTTTTACCGCTCCTGCCCTTGCGAAGCTTCAAGTCCTGCATGAATCCTGCCCCTGCACCTCTTGAAAGATCGCAATACGCAATACCAAGTGCATCGGTAACATCGAGAGGCCTGACCTCGTCACCGAGATCGAGCAGGCGGGAGAGCATCGCCGCGACCTGCTCCTTGCCTGCCGAGCCGCTTCCTGTCACACAAAGCTTGACCTCTCTTGGAGCATACTCCCGGACATCCGCGCCGCACCTCATTGCCGTAGCGAGCACCGCTCCACGTACCTGCCCCAATATCAGTGCACTCCGGACGTTACGGCCGACGAAAGCCGTTTCGATGGCAACGCAGTCCGGCTTCATGAGCGTGATGACCTCTTCGAGCCTGGAGCAGATCAGGCCTATCCTTTCATTCAGGGTTTTCGATCCCTCAAGCCTTATCAACCCGGACCCCAGGACAGTAAACCCCCCGGTCCCCTGACCGATGACGCCATAGCCGGTTTTTCGGCTTCCAGGATCTACGCCCATGACTATCATGCGTCAGTCTTCAAGGCTTTCCATCGCATTTTCGCTGATTTCCATGTTGCTGTATACCGCCTGTGCATCATCGCTGCATTCAAGGGCATCGATCAACTTGATGGCCTTGCGCGCGTCCTCGCCGTCGAGTTCGACATAGGTGTCCGGCAACAGGTCCACCTTGGCGTTCTCGAATGCGATACCGGCCGCTTCAAGTGCCTTCTTGGCCGTTTCCAGGTCCCTGACATCGGTCAGCACCGTGTAGAACTGCTCATCTTCCGACTCCAGCTCTTCGAGACCTGCGTCAAGAAGCAGTTCCATGAGCTGGTCTTCTGAAGCAGCGGATTTCGAAACGTCTATGGAGCCTTTGCGCTGGAACATCCATGCAACGCTTCCGCTCTCTCCCAGCGAACCGCCGTTCCTGCTCATGAGGTGCCGGATATCGGCCACGGTCCTGTTCCTGTTATCGGTCGCCGTCTCGATGATTATGGCAATGCCGCCCGGCCCGTAGCCTTCATAGGTGATCTCTTCGTACATCGCTCCCTCAAGCTCGCCGGTGCCCTTTTTGACCGCTCGCTGGATATTGTCCATCGGCATTGAATTGGCCCTCGCCGTATCGATGGCGAGCCTCAACCTCGGGTTACCGTTAGCGTCGCCGCCGCCCATCTTGGCAGCTATGGTGATCTCCTTGACGAGCTTGGTGAACAGGTTTCCTCTTTTCTGATCAGTGGCGGCCTTCTTTCTCTTGATGGTCGCCCATTTACTGTGTCCTGACATAAGTTACAACCAGATGATTGATAGTATTCCGGAAATGACGCGTTTATGACAAAAGATTTATTTTCTTTAAGGAAAGATAAATCGTTGCGGGGTAGCCGTAAAGTTAATCACAAGAACAAAGAATGACAAACTGGTTGATCGCTTATCAGGGTGAACCCGGCGCCTATAGTGAAATAGCGGCCCTCAGGTTCGGGGAACCCCAGCCGTGCGAGAGCTTCGATGACGTTTTCGCCGCCGTGACTGAAAAGAAGGCGGACTACGCGGTCATCCCGATCGAGAATTCGCTCGGAGGAAGCATACATCAGAACTACGACCTGCTTTTGCGCAGGCCGGTGGTCATCCTCGCAGAGACTTTCGTCAAAGTCGAGCACTGCCTTCTGGGTCTTCCGGGTTCATCGGCCGACAAGGCCAGAAAGGTTCTCTCGCATCCGCAGGCACTCGCGCAATGCCACAACTTCATTGCCGAGCACCCGAATATCAGGGCAGAGGCTGCCTATGACACAGCCGGAAGCGCAAAGATCGTAGCAGCGGGCGGAGATCCCTCCGTGCTGGCGATAGCATCGAAACGGGCCGGCGAACTCTATGGACTCGAAATCCTCCAGGAGGATCTGGCCGACGAAGAGTGGAACATCACCCGATTCTTCTGCATCGCCCGCCAGGACAATCCTGACGTTTCGCATCTCAGGAACCAGCCCGACGCACAGCAGCAGAAAACATCGATCGTCTTCTCCCTGCCCAACGAACAGGGCTCGCTCTTCAAGGCACTTGCAACGCTCGCCCTGCGAGGCATCGACCTGACCAAGATCGAGTCGCGCCCTTCGAAGAAAAAAGCGTTCGAATATCTGTTCTATGCCGATTTCATAGGCCACAGCGACGACCCGAACATCCACAATGCACTCGAGCACCTCAGGGAGTTCGCTCCCATGATCAAGGTGCTTGGCAGCTATGGCGTAGTGAATCCATGACCGGCAATAACCAGATCGACATGTTCGCGACCCCAGCACCTGCGCCCGTACCCGGCCCCGGCGCAGGCGAAGCTGTACCCTCCCCTGCTGAAGAAGCGCCGAAGCCCGGCCTCTACCTGCTTGACGGAATGGCTCTTGTCTATCGCGCGTTCTTCGCCCTTCAGCAAGCCAGGATGACCACCAGGGAGGGCATACCCACCGGCGCCGTGTTCGGCTTCGTATCGAGCCTGCTCAGGATCATCGAGGATTACCGGCCCGATTATATCGCCGTCACCTTCGATAGCCGCGAAAAGACCTTCAGGCATGACCGTTACGAGCCCTACAAGGCAAACCGCCCGGCCCCGCCTGACGATCTCATCAGCCAGCTCGAAAACATCCGTGAGCTGATCCGCGCCTTCGGCATTCCGGTCGTCATCATGCCCGGTTTCGAAGCGGACGACCTGATCGGTACGGCTGCCAGAAAGTTCGAAGAGAGTTGCCGGATATTTATCGTCACTCCGGACAAAGACATGGCGCAACTGGTGCACGACGGCGTGCGCATCCTGAAACCCGGCAGGAAGCAGAACGATTTCGAACTCATGGAGAGCAAGGAGGTCGCCGAACAGTTCGGCGTACCTCCGGAACAATTCATCGACCTCCTGACGCTCACCGGCGACACATCAGACAACATACCCGGCGCTAAAGGCATCGGTCCGAAAACTGCGTCGAGCCTTCTCGAAAAATATGGCACGCTGGAAGGCATCTACGACCACCTCGATGAGATCGCCCCCAAAACGAGACAGAGCCTCGAAGATTTCCGGGAGATGATGCCGCTTTCACGGGACCTGGTCACGATCAGGACCGACCTCGACCTTCCCCTGTCACTCGATCAGCTGCACTGCGGGAAACCCGACCCTGAAGCTCTGTTCGCGCTCCTCGGGAGGCTCGAACTCAGAAGCATCGCCGCCAGGATACCGGCGATCCTCCGCATCGAACCGCCGGTCATCACAGCAGCGGCAGCGCCAACGGACGCAGCCGACACGGAGGAGCCTCCCCTCGTTCCTGCCGGCGAAGGGGCTACCTACACCCTGATCGACAGCGAAGAAGCTTTCGGCCGCCTCATCGGCAGGCTCGAACGCTCCACCGGCTTTGCCGTAGACACCGAGACCACCAGCCTCGACACATTCGAAGCGGAACTTGCCGGCATTTCGTTCGCCGTCGAACCCGACGAAGCGTTTTTCGTCTATTGCGGCCCCACGGGGCTCAACGTCGAATCGTCGATCACCCGGCTGAAGCCGCTGCTCGAAAACCCGGCACTGCCCAAAACGGGTCAGAACCTGAAATACGACATCCTCGTCCTGAAAAAATACGGAGTCGAACTGACCCCGGTAGGCTTCGACACCATGCTCGCGAGCTACGTGCTCAACCCGGAGGGCAAACACAACCTCGACGACCTCGCAGCAAGGCATCTCGGACGGCAGACGACGAAATTCACCGAGCTCGTCGGTGCTGGAAAAACTGCGATTCATATTTTCGACGTCGACCCCGGCAAGCTCTCCGACTATGCCTGCCAGGACGCCGATATCGCCCTGAAGCTGAAAAAGGCGCTCCTCGAAAAGCTCGACACGACTCCAGAGCTGATCAACGTCTGCGAACAGCTCGAATTCCCCCTGGTCAGCGTCCTTGCCGCGATGGAACACCAGGGCATCTCGATCGACACGGCCCACCTGGAACTGACATCGGAAACGGTCAACCGGGAACTGGAATCCCTTACGACGAAGATCCACGAGGCCGCAGGCGAAGCCTTCAACATCGATTCCCCCAAGCAACTCGGCAACATCCTGTTCAACGTGCTGAAGCTGCCTGCAAAGAAAGCGACCAAGACCGGATTTTCGACCAACGTGCAGATCCTCGAAGATCTTGCCGGCCTCCACCCGATCGCCTCCGACATCCTCGAGTACCGCAGCCTGCAGAAGCTCAAGACGACCTACATCGAGGCCCTGCCAAGAATGATCAATCCGCGGACAGGCCGGCTGCACACATCGTTCAACCAGTACGTCACAGCTACCGGACGCCTCTCGTCCTCGAACCCGAACCTTCAGAACATTCCCATTCGGACGCCTTTGGGCAAGGAGATAAGGCGGGCGTTCATCCCTTCGAACGAGGGGAACCTGCTGCTTTCGGCCGACTACTCGCAGATCGAGCTCCGCATCGCGGCAGAGCTGTCCGGCGACCCGATGCTCATCGAGGCCTTCAGGAACAGGGAGGATATCCATTCGGCCACGGCACGCGTCATCTTCGATACCGAAGAAGTCACTCCCGACATGCGCAGGAAAGCCAAGGAGGTCAACTTCGGCGTGCTGTATGGCATCCAGCCGTTCGGCCTGGCACAGCGCCTCGGTATCGGACAGAAGGAGGCAAAGACCATCATCGACACCTACATGGCGAAATATCCGGGAATGTTCTCGTCGCTCGAAACGACAATCAACCAGGCCAGGGAAAACGGCTACGTCACGACGCTCATGGGAAGGCGCCGTTACATCGCAGACCTGACCAGCACGAACGCCAACCTTCGCAAGGCGGCGGAACGTATCGCCATGAACACCCCCATCCAGGGGACGGCCGCCGATATCATCAAGTATGCCATGTGCACCGTGAGCCGAAGGATGAAGGAGGAGCGACTGAATTCGGTCATGCTGCTGCAGGTCCACGATGAGCTGCTGTTCGAAACCGATAACGCGGAAAAAGAGAGCCTCAAGGTTCTGGTCGAAGAGTGCATGATCGACGCCGCCCTGAAATGCGGAATAAGGAACGTCCCGATAGAGGTCGAGACAGGCACTGGAAAAAACTGGCTTGAGGCCCATTAGCCGTTGACTATTAAAGAAATCTTTTTTTATATTTGGTGAGCTAAATCAGAACTTCCCAGCTTCCCGACAATCAACCACGCACTGAATGCCTTCAACAAATAAGGATTGCAGCCTTATAAAAGGCGATACGGTCGTGCAGGCCCGGAAAGCCCGATACCGGCGAATGATCTCACTCGCCGTTGCATTACTCATAATAGTTGTGCATCCCGTTACAAGCGCCTTCACCGGCAGCAATATCGCCTTTGCAGCAGAGGCTGCCCAAACGTCCGCGTCCCCGGCTCCGGCTTCCCCCTCCGAACTTGTTTCGACCACCGAACTGATGATCGAGAGGCTTGTCCTCCAGATCGACGAAATGGACGATAGCAGTCAGGACAGGAAACCCTCGAGAGATGGCGCAGTAAAATCGTTCATCGCCACCCGGCCGAACATCAGACCAATTACCGGTTTTATCACCAGCGGCTTCGGCATGAGGGAACACCCGATTTATAAACGAACTCTTTTCCACGCAGGCACAGACTTCTCGGCCCCTGTAGGAACAAAGGTGATGGCAACTGCCGACGGAACGGTCGCATTCTCCGGATTCGACAAGGGATACGGCAAAAAGGTCGTCATCAATCACGCAAACGGCTACCAGACCGTTTACGCCCATCTTTCAAAAGCCGTGATCAGGCAGGGACAGCATGTCGAGCGCGGCGATCTGATTGCATTTTCAGGAAATACCGGCGTGTCCACCGGACCTCACCTGCATTATGAAGTCCACAAGAACAACGTCCAGGTCAATCCTACAGCCTTCTTCCCCGCAGACATGACGCAGGACCATCACGTGTCCGTGCATGAAACGAGTCAGGACGAAGACCATAGCAACTCTTAATCTCAGAATCAATCATTTACCGACAATATGTACTGGAATCTCGATCTTGCCCGATATATAGCCGATGCACCGTGGCCGGTTACCAAGGATGAACTGATCGATTACGCCAACAGGACCGGAGCTCCACAGCAGGTTGTCGACAACCTCCACGATCTTCCCGAAAGCGACGAACTTTACGAAAGCCTGGAAGAGATCTGGCCGGACTACCCGACTGACGAAGATTTCGGATACAGCGACGAAGAACCTTTAACGTAGAGGTAACGCTGCGATGTTTTTTTTTTAGGCTGATTTCCCGCATCAAGGCAAGACCGATAGCTCTCCTTGCCTTCCTCCTCGTGTCGCCGGGCTCGTTATTGGGCCTTAATGACATGTATGGGGCATCCGGAAAATCATCCCCGACCCCGGAAGTGAAAAGCATACGGATCACCGGCAACAAGGCGCTCACGGCCGACGAAATCCGGGGAATCATGACGACGTCGACCAGGAGTTCGTTCCTGGGGACAGGAATCTTCAGAGGCGCCGTCCGCCCTTTCAGCCCCGAGGACTTCGAAAAAGACATCAACCTGATCAGGAAGCTCTATACCTTCAAGGGCTACTTTTTCGCCGACGTCGATACCACCATCGTCCGTAAAGAGGGACGGGTTGTCGACATCCTCATCAGGATAAAGGAAAACCAGCCGACCCGCATCGATTCTCTTACTTACGCCGGGCTCGATTCCGTATCGGAAGAATTGCGGCTCCGCTACCTCAAGGAGCGACGCCTGAAGGTTAAGGACATATTCTCCGTCGAAAAGCTCATCCAGGAACGCGACCGCTCCCTCGAATTCTTCAGGGAGAACGGTTATACCTACTTTCACCCCGACAGCATCCGCATCAAGGTCGACACCCTCGGCCTGAGCGCAGGCGTTCGCTTCAGGTTGAAGCTCCCGGGGCAGTTTGCCTACGGCCCGGTAAAAGCGGTCGTGCACGACCCGAGGAAAAAGGACGATGCAAGTACTGCAACCCGGTTCCAGCGCGACAACGTTTCGGTGACCATTTATGGACGCCAGAAATTTTCACAGAAGCTGTTCCCCGCATCAATAGCCTGGAGACCGGGACAGATGACCCGGCAGTCGCTTGAACAGCGGACTCTCCAGAACTTCGGGGCGACTAACCTCTTCTCGTCGATATCGATAGAAAAGGATTCCATAAAAGCCGGAAGCATCTATACGACGATCCACCTCGAGCCAAGCCCAAAACACCAGATAGAGCCTAAACTCCTGGTGGATAACCGTTACGGCTCACTTTTCCTCGGTGGAGCGCTGGGCTACGAAAACAGGAACCTGTTCGGCGGAGGCCAGCAGCTTCGGCTTTCAGGCAATTACGGAACACAGACCTCCTCGAATACGAACATCCTCGGAAACCTCAAGCCAGGCGAGTACGACAAAATCATCCCCTACGAACTGAACCTCAAGGCGGACCTGATCTTCCCGGTACTCAGGAGACAGGGATCATTCTACACTGCTGCCGCTGAATACTCTCAATCGAGGCTACCCGTACTGCTCTCCAGCCGCAGGCAGATCTTCAGGGGCACATACAGCACCCGGCCGACGACAAATTCGCGGATCAATTTCGATTTCTTTGAAATCGAGGTCGTCCGCAAGGACTCGCTCCGTGGTTTCGGACAGCTGTTCAAAACAGACCTGGCCAAAAACATCGGAATCGACCCCACCAACCAGGCCGCGGTGAACAAGGGCGTCGACAGCCTGCTCCAGACCCGGCTCAACCAGACCTTCAGGCTTCAGTACAACTATTCGAACCGAAATGATGTGTCGCCCCTCAAAACGACGACATGGAACTTCACGACCACTGCAGAAGAGTCCGGAAGCCTCTTGTGGCTTATCGACAACTACATCGACAAGAAGAGCTACGCAGGGTTCAGTAACTCGGATCCGCAAATTTTCGGAACTACCTATTCGCAGTATCTGAAGCTCGATACTCAACTCGCGTTTGCAAAAGACGTATCGCCCGACCGGCAGATTGCAGGAAGGATCGCCCTCGGGTGGATGAGCCCGTACGGCAAAGCAACGACGACGCCCGAAGACCACCGTTTCTATGCAGGTGGTTCGAACAGCATGCGCGGCTGGCTCTTCAACACACTTGGCCCGGCTAACTGCACCAGTGCAGCCACATCCAACTTCGGCGCTGATATCAAGGCAGAGCTTGGTTTCGAATATCGGATGAAGCTGTTCAAGGTTTTCGGGCAGCCCTCGGGGATCACCTTCTTCACCGATGTCGGCAACATCTGGGACAGAAAAGGGCCCTATGCTTTTACGCTTCAGTCGCTGACGCATGATTTTGCCTGGGACTGGGGCACGGGATTGCGCATCGGCTCGCCCATCGGCCCGTTCCGGTTCGACTTCGCCTGGAAAGTCCACGACCCGGCCAATCCGAACCCATGGCAATTTTCAAACATGGGTCTCTCGAACCTCACCTTCAATTTTGGAATTGGAGAGGCCTTTTGACAACTGAAATCCTGGTTTATTCTTCTAACAATATTTGAAACCCTATGCCCGGCAAATCCACGCTTATTGCCCCATCGATTTTATCGGCGGATTTCACGAACCTGAGATCGTCGCTTGAACTGGCCGAAAAAGCCGGTGCGGACTGGATCCACTGCGACGTCATGGACGGCGCCTTCGTACCCAACATCACCTTCGGCCCCTTCATCGTCGAGGCTATCGCCAGATGCACCAGCCTGGTGATCGACACCCACCTGATGATCAAGGATCCCGATCGCTTTATCGAAGATTTCGTCAAGGCAGGATCGCACCAGATCACAGTACACCAGGAAGCATGCCCCCACCTGCACCGCACGGTCCAGTTCATCAAAAGCCTCGGTGCCAAAGCGGGCGTCTCCATCAACCCTGCGACACCGGTCTCGGTGCTCGAATCGATCCTTCCTGACCTGGACCTCGTACTGCTGATGTCGGTAAACCCCGGATTCGGCGGCCAGAAGTTCATCCCCTCGTCAGTCGGCAAAATCGCACGCCTGGACGCCATGCGCAAGGAGCTGAACCCCGGCCTGGTCATCGCAGTGGATGGCGGAGTAACCGAAGAGAACGCCGCCGAACTCGCAGCAGCCGGAGCCGACGCCCTTATCGCCGGCACAGCCTTCTTCAAAGCCGCCGACCCAGCCGCCGCAGCCAGGAAGATCAAAGGTCTTGCCTGAACGCCAAAAGCCCCGATCCGTCGGGGCTTTTTAGTTTATCCGGCAGTAACAGAAGGACCAACGGGACTTAAAGGACCAAAAGGACTTAAGGGTTCAGGAGAATAGGACGATTCAGCAGCGCTTCTTCAGTTACCCCGGGGTTTCGACATCCCATATTCAGGAGATCCCAACTCGTCGTGACGTCGGACATTCAGATCCAAAATTTTACTATTGCCTTGCAGAATCAGTCCCATATTCAGGAGGGTTTTAACCCTCCGGACATTCAACTATTACATTCTCTTCAGTTGCCCCGGATTTCAACCCGGGGGAAAAGGAATACAAAATAATATCCCGGGTTTCAGCCCAATATCTTCATTGCTTTTATAACGAGGGATATAGAGATGAGAATCAGCTCGATCAAGGCCTCTTGTAACATGCGAATCTCCTCCCTTCGGGTCTTTCCTCTTTTCAGCGATGGCAATATCCTCGCCAAACAAAACCGCCGGACATTGAATTGAAATGTTTCTGCCTTAATCACCTGCTTGGCTATGTACGTTTATGAGTTCAGGATGTAGCACCTTCATACTGAGCGGAACGAAGTTTCAGGCCTGTTTTTTTAAGGGAAAAAGTGTAATAATGTAGTATTATACCCTTAAGACTATGCCAGTCACAGGCCATTCTTCTCTATTTTCGCTTTCTTCATCCCCTTATGTTGGAGAGCACCATGAACCATCGTACGGACGATCTGTGCCCCGGGAACAACGGACATACAATTTGCTTGTCCATCGGGACTACCCATGTGGATTGGGTCAGACGACCAGCCGTCTTCGGTCTATTCCTGGAGACTTTGCGAGCCGGCATGGCTCACCTGTTTGCTGTAACACTCATCACCTTGCTGTCGCTTCTGATGGTCTCCACGGCGTCAGCAGAGATCATCAGGAGTTCCGCTGATTTCCAGCAAAGCCCAAAATTTCAGGTCTATCTCGAATCCATCTTGAAGTCAGATATCATCAGACAAATCGCCCTTCAACAGGACAAGAAATTCGGATTGTACCAGAACGTCACATCCGAACCCGTCGTGGAGCCGA
>DATMYL010000049.1:0-4790 GCA_035560975.1 Chlorobaculum sp.
CATCAAAATCGGTTCCGGCCGCGATTATGCCGACGTTCCGCCGGTAAGGGGCACCTACAAGGGCACCTCCTCCGAAAAGCTCAGCGTGGCCGTCCGGGTCAGCTCGCTCGAATCCACGGCAGCCGTCTATCAGTCCTATCCCGGCTGATTCCCTGCCGGAACTCCACAGCCATCTCTTCTGTGCTTTCTGCGGGCATCGGCCTTGCCGCCGGACTGTTGCCCCGGCAGCCCGTTACCGCAACCCGTCGGCGCTATCGTGCTGATCCCCCGTCTGCGGCTGATAAAACGAAGACCGCATACCGCTCACGACCCACAATCTTCAGATATACCCCACCGGCGCCGCCGTCACACTCTCCGATAACGGAACATCGCGCTCCACAAAACACACAACCGCCCCCGGACCAACGTTGCGCCCCAATTTATCAAGTGCACCAAACCCGAAACGTCCATGCTGTGAAGGCGACGTTGTTTTCTTTATCTCCACAGGATACAGGGTATCGCCTGATTCGATAACAAGATCAACCTCCTGCTGGTCCGTATCCCTGTAAAAAAACAGGCCCGCATCACGACCTCGATGCATAGAGCAACCGTTTACATTGGAATTAAACTCCAACATAAACGGCAATACCAAAACAAACAAAACCCGCGTCACGCTCTTCCCTTCCTGTACTCCACCCTGATAATACTGCCTGACAAGTACCCGATTACCAGCAAAAGTGCTGGCAACAATTCCGTTGGCTCCAGGAATATTACGAATGCAAGCAAGTTGGTTTACGTAGTCATCTGCGCTATTCAGGCACCCTCCTGGTCCAACAACCGCGTAAACCGGTCAAGACGGTTGACCATATAAAACGGCAGGTTGATGAGACTGAAGTTTTTTTCCTTCTGACTTATTTTTGCAGTCAGTTCCTGAATGGATGGTTTAGATGAACTTATCCGGAATGCGGTATCAGCCTGTTTTTTGATGATATAGGCGTGAATCGACTTGATGGAACTGCCTTTTGCAGATTTCACCTCGACGGGACAGATGGTACTGCCTTGTTCGAAGAGGTAATCGATTTCGGCCTGACTTTCGGATTTCGGGGGCTGCCAGTAATAGAGTTCCGGATTGAGGTAACCTGGCCTGGAACAGAGCAACTGCTGGCCGACGAACTGCTCGGCGACAATCCCTCGATTCGCAAGCTCCAACGGCATGCTGAGGATGCTTGGAATATTCGCTGTTTTTCTTCAAATCCCGCAGGGATGACATATCGGTAGCGTGGGGTGCAACCCCGGGGCATATCAGCCCCCCATATTTCCAGCTCCGCAGGAGCAACATATCGGTAACGCCCGGGTGCAACCCGGCGACTTCTATGGATGAAGTCATGACTCGACGCCATGACGGGATAGCCGTTGATGAATAATTCAGTTTAAACACCGACATCGCAGCCTCTGTCAGTGTATCAGTGGCTCTCGGGAAAACGGCACAATCGTCGCCTGAGCGGAGCTGTTTGCCGGTCGATAGCGACTTCGCCGTTCTCATATGTCATCCGGATTTCGCCGGCTTTTCAGCATAAGAGAGAATATAGTCCAGGCCGGCGTAGACACGCTCCGCAGACTGACGCAATGCCGATTTTGCAAGCATCCTTGCAACCGGAGGCAGCTTCCTGACAAACGTTTGATCTCCTGACAGAAACTCATGAAGAGGCCGGTAGACATCGTCGCGTATTGATTTGATGTCGATACCGACGAATCCGGCGCTCAGGAGCTTGCTGGTGTATGAGGGAATCAGATAGCAGTTTTCCTGCGGAATAGTGAATTTTCCGGCCACAAGAGTCCATGAAATCCACTGCTCCATCCGCCTGAATGGATTACGGGAGTTTTTTGTCGGAACAATGTCGGCCGTCACCAGCCTTCCACCCGGTCGCAGCACCCGATACGCCTCCCTGAAAAAATCCTCACGGCTCCTGTAGTGGAAAGCGCTCTCCAGAGAAACGACCAGATCGATGGATTCATCTGCAATCGGCATCGCTGTTGCCGAACCTTCCCTCAAATCGATCATATTGCGGAGCCCTGCATCCGCAACATTTTTCCGGGCCAGTTCAACCTGAGACCTCGTGATATTCAGGCCGATGATTTTTTCAGGTTTCATGGTCCTGACCCAGAGGATATCCTGGTCGCCGAAACCATACCCGCAATCCAGCACCACATCACCTGCAGCCATACCGCCCCGTTCCGCCACCAGAAGGGCAAGCGCTTCACTGGCCTCGTCGATGGTACCCGCATCCCGCCAATAACCAAGATTCAGATACAGCCCGTGCTCGGTAAGAGTGGTGGTGCCGATCAGATCGTAGACTTCCGTCGTCTCCAGTCCGTGGAATGGATTGAGAAGCCAGTTGAGATATGCAAAAAAACCACCCGGGGTGTTGTCTGACATGCTTTTTATGCTTTTCCGATGATGAGGTCGATGACGCCCGGGATGGTTCATGATCCCGGCAGTTGCTCGAGAAAACGCCTGCGCAACGCTTCGGACGGCACCATGCATTGCTCTTTTTTTCCGAACAGCTGATACCGGTTCTGCGCTATCAGGTCATACACCATATCCCGCAGGGGTTCGGGAACCGCCTGGAATACGGCGAGCAGATTCCACGGCATGTCGAGTCCGGAGGCGATTTCAATGGCAGCGGCGCTTCGGGTGAAGGTGCGCTCACCCCTGACAAGAACAACCGTATCGAGGCGCGACGTGTTGATGCCGAAACGGCGGAGTAACGACGCTCCAAGAGGTGACTGGGCAGGTGTGAAAGAGAAATGGCCGGAGGTATCGCGCTCAAAGATAAAATGCACCGAAAATTCGCACAGATTGCAGACACCGTCAAAAATGACAATGTTTTCGGGAAGAGCTGCCAAGGACTTAAGCATCCGGTTTCATGGTAACGTTCACGATTGCAGTGAAGACTTCCTGAGAGGTAAAACGTTCATCCACCCAGTCCAGCAAGCCCGGCAGATGAACTGGCAGATTTTCAGGATGATAACTGAGGCGAACAACCCGAAAACCGCGGTAGTAGTTCCAGAAGCCGGGGTTGTCGGGTTAGCGATCAGCACAGCAAAGAGACTCTTCGCAGTAATCGGAAAGAGGAACAACATTGTCGAAGTCCCCAAAAGAATGAAGCATCACTGCAGCTTGAGCATATAGCTCACGGCATTGGCAGTCACACCGAGCTGTCTTGCTGTTTCGGCAAGCGGGAGGCCGTACTCCAGCACGGCTTTCCTTGCAAGCTTTTTTCTCAGGGACGGCAGCTTGCCAGCCTTGCTCCCGGAGCGGAGGAAAACCGGGGTGACGCCGGCATCCCTGCACGCACGCCCGATATCATCATCGAGCAACCGCAGCCGCTCGTGTTCCGGCTGCAGTACATCCCTGCGCTCTTCGGCATCCTTCAGCACCTCCTTCACAAACTCGTCTCCACCGAGAATCCGCTCGTCGCCAAGAGCTTTCTCGCCCCGCCTGCGCATGGACTGCACCTTCGACCATCCGCCCTGCGAGCGCACGAATCCGCCTCCCGACAGCTCCTGTTCCCGGTCGATGCCAAGCTCCTCTTCGAGAAAGCGCAGATACGCCTTCCGTGCCGGCCCCTCCTTCTGGGCGAAAAACTGCAACACGTAGTCCCGATCCATCCAGTCGTACCGAGCCCTGTTCAGCAGCACGGCATGGCCGCACCAGGGATACCGTGCAAGCTCTTCGAGCGATTCGACCAGTCCTGCCCGCAACGGATTGAGATGGATGTACGCCACCAGCTTGTCGAAATATGATTCTTCTTCACAGATGATTGATTTGTACCGATTCTGGAACAGGTGCCCGACCCGCTTGTGTCGGCGGTTGAACTGCTGGGCATAACCGGTCAGCAGGCGGCGCATGAAGGTGGAGATGCCATCCGGACCGCTTTTCAGGAGGATGTGCGCATGGTTCGTCATGAGGGCGAATGCGTAGATGCTGGTACCCGAGCCCCTGGCCTGCAGTCCCATGCGGTCGAGGAACGTTTTCCGGTCAGTATCGTCACGAACAATGCTGCCCCGCTCGGTCCCCCGGATAATCACATGATGCAGGGTTCCCGGCGCGTCCAGTCTCGCTCCTCGCGGCATTGAGGTCTCCAATTTGGTTGCTAATAATCGGACTTTCTTTTGTTCACAATATACAACACCCTGTTTTTTTCAGCAACGGATCAGCGTCCCCAAGTGTATTGAGACTGATCGATTATTCCGGAGAAATGATTCTGACTGTAGGGAAATACGTCTGATATCTGTTTTTATCCCGTGTAATCAGCTCAAGACCCGATACTGCGGCATGTGCTCCGATATAAAAGTCCGGCAATGGAGACCTCTTTTCACCGTTATGCTTTCGGTAGCTGAGAAATGCCTTACCTGCAAGAAAAAGGGCTTCCTTTGGAATCTCCCGCATCGTAAGTCCGCTTGACGAAATTGCCTCCTCCAGTTCCTCGATCTTTGTAAATCCGATGGAAATTTCTGAATAGATGATTTGATTGATGTATAAAGGGGTATGAGTGGCATATTCAGAAAGAGCGGCCTCCGACCAGTCAGCCCAGACAGGATCGTCGAGAAAAACATCCAGGATGATATTTGAATCAACAAGCAGACCGTTCATACCTCTCGTGTGAGCGCCATGATTTCGTCCGTAGTCATTTTGACAGTCGCAATCCCCCGAAGCTTTTTAAATTTCCGACTCGCGGGCGTTGCGTCTTTTCGTTTCACTATCACGATGCGATCCCCCTCCTGCAGAAAATCGACTTCTGTATCAG
>DATMYL010000050.1:0-5896 GCA_035560975.1 Chlorobaculum sp.
TCAACTATCAGTCATCCGCCATCCCTTCGAGCCTGTCCTCGAGATCGGCATAGATCTCCTGCAGCTCGTTGATCATGTCCTGATCAGCTTTCCACATGCCTCTGCCGTGAGCTTCGAGCATCCTGCCCACGATGTTCTTGATCGCCTGGGGATTCAGCTCTGCCAGCCTTTCGCGCATGTTCGGATCGAGCGCATAGGTTTCAGCGGTCTTCTTGTAGACCCAGTCGTCGACGCTCTTGGTCACGGCGTCCCAGCCGAGCATGTAGGTTACCCTGTTACTGATTTCACCGGCGCCGCTGTGGCCGTGCTTCAACATGCCTTCGAACCATTTCGGGTTCAGGAGTTTCGCACGGTACTCAACGCGCAACGACTTGTCGGCATCGTCGAGCTTGATGTCGGATGTGAACGTCTCGACATAATTGAGTTTGATGTTGGACGTCTTCGTATTCCTTCGTCTCGCTGCAAGCTGCAACGACCCCGACGAAGAGAAATAGTGATCGATGTCCGAGATGCCGAACTCTGTGGAGTCAACCTGGTGCACGACCCTGTCGACCGATCCGAGAAGCTTCTGCAGGATTTCTGACTGCTTCTCACCTTTGCGGTTGCCTCCGTAGGCGCAGCTGTTACGGCGAATGAACAGGTCGTCGAGATCGCTTTCGTTCTCCCAGGCCGAATCCTCGATCATGTCGTCCACGTATGTGCCGTAAGCGCCGGGAGCCTGCGTGAACTGCCTCGATGTTGACGTTTCGAAATCTGCGCCATCTGCCATCGCCTCATCGACATGTTTCTTGATGTAGTTCATCTCGTGAGGTTCGTCAGCCTTTGCCGCATCCTTCACAAGCCTGTCGAGCTGGTCCATCAGGATGCCGAATGCGTCGCGGAAAATCGGGCTCAGCTGCATGAGCACATCGACACGCGGACGTCCGAGTTTTGCGAGCGGAGTCAGGTTGTAGTGGCTGATCTTGCCGTAAGCGTCATAAGCCGGTTCGGCACCCATGAGCCTGATCACTACGGCGACGGCTTCGCCTTTCGTCTTGATGGTATCGAGGCCCCAGATCACCTCTGCGATGGTTTCGGGATACTGCCCGTCGTTCTCTTCCTGATGTTTCCTGATCAGGCCGTCGGCGATCAGCATGCCTCTCTTGAAGGCGGTTTCCGAAGGAATTCTCCAGGGATCGATCGAGTGGATGTTGCGGCCTGAAGGCAGTACGTTCATGCCGTCCCTGACAAGGTCGCCTCCGGGGCCGGAGGGTATGTATCCGCCCTTGAGCACCTTGACAAGCGAATCCATCTCTCCCCTGTTATCGCTCAGGGCCTGAATCATCTGGCTTCCCTCCTGAATGATGCGCTGGATGAACGGCACATCCTCCTGCGGAATCTTCGTGCCGCCGGTAAGGGACTCGAAGACCGTTACGGGATTCCTGCGGTCGAACATGGTCTGCTTCACAAACTCCTTGCAGGCCTCCTCTGCCCATTCGCGAAGCTTGATCGAATCGTCATCACCTTTGCGGGACATTACTGACAACTCCTCGTAGGTCTGGAAATGGCCGTTCTTGCCCGCACAGCTCAACAGGATGTAAGGAAGCGAGCGACCGTTCTCACCCCTGTTCTTGACGGTTTCGGTGATCGTGATGATCTGTGAATCGATCGGGCTCGACTCTCCGAATACGTGCATGGAATTCGAAATCAGGCGATTTTCAAGGTCCAGTATGTAGATATAAAGTTTACTGACATAGTCGCTGAAAGAATCTTCAGGCCTGCGCGGGCAGTCGTCGGTCAGGTTGAGCAGCTCAGCCTTGCTCATGATCGCCTCCTGCACGGAATCCACATCCTCGGCCTGTCCGTGGAACCTCTCGCGATAATCGGTCAGGAGATCCTTTAACGCAGGAAGCTCCTTGTAGAGACCGGCCCTTGCCAGAGGCGGCACCACATGGGAAACCATGGTGGCCAGTCCGCGACGTTTGGCGATGGTCGATTCGCTCGGGTTGTTGACCGGATAGATATAGAAATGCGGAACTTCGCCGAGAAGGGCATCAGGCCAGCAGTCGCCGGTCAGGCCGGTCTGGAGGCCCGGCATCCATTCGACCGATCCGTGCATGCCGACATGCACCAGCGCGTGGGCGTCGAACTCGCGGCTGATCCAGCGGTAGAACGACATGTACTGGTGGTGAGGAGTGTTGTCCTTGTCGAACAGCAGCTTCATGGGATCACCCTGCACGCCTATTCTCGGCTGCACGCCGATAAACACATTACCGTAACGTATACCGCCTATAAAGACCTCTTCGGAGCCCACAGGCACGATCTCTCCAGGGAAGCCTCCCCAGCGTTCTTCGATGCGTTCGCGCTCGCGGTAGGTGACCATCTCCGCATACTTTTCGCGGCTGACCTTGAGGGCATCCGGCTTGTTGTGCATGATCTGGTGGTCGGTCGCACGGTCGAGCGCCTTGAACAGCTCTTCCGACGTTTCAGGCAGCGTCCCGACGTTGTATCCCTCCTTCTTGAGACGCTGCAGGATCTGAAGCAGCGTCCTCGGCACATCGAGCAGCGCCGCGCTGGCCTTCTTGCCGAGTCCGGGAGGATAGTCATAGACGACGAACGCCACCCGTTTGTCCCTGTTCGATGTGGCACGAAGCTTCATCCACTTCTTCGACAGGAAAGCGAGCCGGTCAAGTCGCTCCTGCACGATCTCGATCTTGCCGTCCTGGAGCGCTCCGAGAATGATCGGAGATATGGCACCGTCCATCTCGGGTATCGAGTAGGTGAAGGTCACCTGCATGGGCGAAACGCCCAGTTCGTGCCAGGACTCGAAGCTCTGGATAAGGAGCGGCTGGGAAACGATATAGGGAACGTCCAGGCCGGTGAGTATCTCGTGGCGGGCTTCAGCAGCCGTACCGGGTTTGGTCGACCCTGCCGGTCCGCCGACGAGACCGAAGCCCATCATGTTGACCAACAGGTCGATATTTTCCTTCATCAGCCAGTCCCTTACGAGCACATGGCCTTCAACACCCATCACGAAAGCAGGAAAAACGTTGATGCCCTGTTTCTCAAGAGTCCTGATGGTCTGGTCGATATAGCTCTTTTCCTGAAGAAGGTGCTTACGGAAAAAGAGAAGGGCCATCTTCTGCGATTTGTCGTAGTTGACACCCCGCTTCTTGGCCCAGCCTTTGAAGCTCTTGACATCCTTGAAGTATGCCGGAGCGTCGGGATGATAGAGCCCCATATTGGGCACTTCGACAATCGGCTCGACTTTTACGTCTACATTGAAATATTCCCTGAGGATCAGGCGGAACATGTTTACGATGTTCTCGGGAGTCGGCTGAAGCCAGTACGAATAGACCATCAACCAGTTCTTGAAATCCTTCGCCTTGTTCGGCACCAGCGGCAATATGGTCCTCATGATCTTCATGAGCTTCATGTAACCATAAAGCGCATCCTCGTCGCGACCATGGACCAGCATCTTGGCGATCTTCTTGACCATGTCGGGCATTCCTGACTTGCCGTCTCCGCCGACGGCATAGCTGCCGACTTTTGTAAACGCCATGGCTTCAGGCATCGACTCGAAAATAAAAATGGTCTTTTCGTTGGTCGATTGATCGAGCTGCTCCTTGAACCAGTCGATCTGCTCCTTGAAGTTGATCATGCTCATGAAAATGCAATCAGCTTCACGAATCGCCGTGGCGGCATCGGGGTGCTGCTTTTCAAGATCGACATCGCTTAACTGCACAAGGTCCGCATCTTTTTCGAGCATGCCCTTGATTCTCTTCCAGAGTCCAGCATTGTACTGCTCAAGGCCCACGATGGCCGTGATTTTACGACGAGTTGCCATGGCGAAATAATTCAGAGCAAATTGGTAAAAAATAGTCATCCGACATATAGGATGATCCTATGTGCCGTTAATGTAATGTATAAAAGAAGAAAATAATTTCGAAGCGATCATTTGCCGGCCCATTTTGTTCATAGGGCCGGCGAATGAATGTCCTGTGTCAGCTAAGGGCCGCTTCGACGATTTGTTCGGCTTTTGCATTGGGAAGGTAGAAATAGCGACCGCCAAGCTTCTGCGCCAGTTTCGGTGCTTCGCCTCTCGAAAGGTAGTTCATCTGGGTATCGATCACGATCGATGCGACGCCGTCAGCCTGGATCGATAGAGCCAGGGCTTCGATCTCTTTTTCAAGCTCTTCCTTGGGAGCCTTTTCTGCGTTCGGTTCGTAGGCTGCCTGCAGCGGGATGTTGCCCCTGCCGTCGGTAATCATGACGAACATGATCTGTGAAATACCCTTGGTCCTGGCCTGCTTGGCCGTTTCCCATCCGGTAAAGAGTGCCGAAGCGAGAGGAGTTCCTCCGCCGGTAGGCAGCACGTCAAGCTCACGCTTTGCGCGGTCCACGCTCTGGGATGGAGGCAGAAGCACCTGCGCCTGCTTGCCACGGAACGAGATCAGGGCGACCTGGTCACGGTGTACGTAAGCGTTCTGGAGCAAGCTCGCTACAGCACCCTTTGCCTGGCGCATGCGGTTCAGCGCCATCGAGCCAGAGGCGTCCACCATGAAAATGAAAAGCGTACCGGACTTGTCGCGGAACTTCTTGATCTTGACGTCCTCTTTGTTGATGATGAGGGCGCCTGCCGGACGATTGGCCATCTTCTTGTCCTGCCGGCGGCTTTGCTGCCACGGAGCAGCAGAGATAAGGGTCGGGATGAGTGCGACCTTGCCGCTCTTCATCTCGCCTTCCTGGGCACGGACAAAACGGCCTCGACGGTTGTTGAGCGCTTCGCCGCGGCTTCCTGATTTGGCTTTCTTCTTCGAAGCGAGCGAGATGTTCAGGATGTTGTCGGGAAGTTCGGTCTCCATGGCATCCATCATGAGCTCCTCGATCATGTCGGGGGTCTCCTCCTGCTCCTCTTCGGCATCCGCGTCCGGGTTATCAGGTGGAGCGTCCTCGTCCTCGGCTTCCGGCTGTTCCTCATCGGGGGGAGGCGGTTCGTCCTGCGCCATCTCTTCTTCGGTCGCCTCGCGTTCAGGCATTCGGGTGGCCCTGGGAACCAGCACCAGCTTCATGGCGAGCTTCAGGTCCTCGTCCTCCACCTCTGTGCGCTGAGCAAGCGCCGCACTGGCGATAGCTGCACGAATCGCGAAGATGTCCACGCGGTTGCCCTCGACGCCGAGGCTGATAGCCGTCTGGATAAGCCCCTTTATCTGCTCGTTGGTCATGGAGACATGCGACAACTGACCCTTTGCGGCCTCGATCAGGCCACGGAGCATCCGAAGCTCGTCTTCGGTGTCCTCGCGGTCCCTGGTGCCCATCACGATGCTCACGATTTTCTTGCGGGCACGGTAGTCATTCTGCGCAGTGAAGGGTACGATAATGCCGATCCTGTCGAGCAGTCCCATGCGCACCTCGCCGTCGCTCGGGTCGTAAGTGCCGACCAGCATGAAGTTTGCCGGGTGCACCTCGCTGAGTCCTTCGCGTTCGACGAGGACCAGGCCGCGAGACATGGCATCCATGATATGCGACACCGCCGAGCTGTCGAGCAAGCTGAGTGAGTCGACGTACAACACGCCCTTGTGGGCTTTTGAGAGCACGCCATGCTGAACCACGCGCTGGCCGGAAGCCAGTGTCGCTTCGAGATCGACGCCGCCGATCAGGCGGTCTTCGGTCACGTTGAGCGGCAGTTCCACGAAGGGGGTGCCATCAGGAAGAATATCGGCGAACGCCCTTGCAAGTGTCGATTTTCCAGACCCTACGGCCGAAGGAATGACAACACCGCCAAGGGAGGGATCGACGGCCAGCAGCATGAGCGCCTGCTTGGCCAGATCCATTCCTACAATATCGGTAAATGCTATCATGCTGTTGCTTCGGCTTCTCCCAGTACTTTTGCAAGTTCGCGGTCGATCTTCTCGCC
>DATMYL010000051.1:0-25781 GCA_035560975.1 Chlorobaculum sp.
CATTTATGCAATAAATTTTATGTCGATTAAGCTTTATCCCAATAAAACCGGCCCTTAAAGCCAAAAGGCTCGAATAAATTAAGGCGCTATCAGGTAGGCGGGTTTTTGTCACCGATGCTGTTCGTCCTGATAGCACAGCTCCGCAAAAGTCTGTCAGTTCAGGGTCTACTATCTGGTATCTGGAGAGTTACGCCGAATCAGTGAGGAGGGAATCTACCTGATAATCGAGGGGTAGAGCTTCGAGGTGACAAGCACCAGGCCGGCAAGAATGATCGACTGTATCAGCAGGTCCTGGCCTATACCGAATGAACTCGTTCCGCCGATGACCATCATCGATCTCAGAATATCGATCTGGTATGTGAGCGGATTGAGATGTGCGATCGTTTTGAGCCAGTCAGGCATGATTGAAATCGGGTAAATAGCGTTACTGGCAAAAAACAGCGGCATGGTCATAACCTGCCCGATGCCCATGAACCGCTCCCTGGTTTTTACGATGCAGGCGATCATCAGTGAAAAGGTTGAAAAAAGGGCTGCGCCAAGCACTACCGACAGGGCAACGACAGCAAGAGCCCATGGCGACCAGTTGAGAGGCACATGCATAATCATGGTCAGCAGATAGATGATGACGGCCTGTGCCAGCGCACGGAGACCGGCCGATAACGCTTTACCGAGAACCAGCGCAGTTCGGGGTGATGGGCTGGCAAGAAGCTTCTGCAGAATACCGAGGTCCCGCTCCCATATGGCGCTGATTCCGTAAAAGATCGAGATGAACAGGACGCTCTGGGCCAGAATGCCTGGCGCGAGAAAAGTGAAATAATCGAGATTCCCTGTAGGCACGGCATGCAGCCGTCCGAAAATCTGACCGAACACCAGCAGCCAGAGTGCCGGCTGGACCGATCGCATGAGAATCTCGCCAGGATCGCGACTGAGCTTGAGCAGTTCTATGCCTGCAATAGCAGCGGTGTCGCGCATGAACACCTTCAGGCCATAACTCTCAGCCCATTCGTCGTGCTGCCCGCCTGAATTGCCTGACATCCTGGTAGTTCGCTGCAGTTTCACTGGTCCCTCCCGAAAAATGTATGAAAACAGCATCCATCGAATCGGTTCCGGCCAGCTCCTTGAGCTCCTGAGGAGAACCGGCGACCGCGAGATTCCCGGATTGTAAAATGGCAATCCGGTCACAGAGTTCGTCCGCCTCTTCCATATCGTGCGTCGTCAACAGTATCGTCGTACCGAACGAGGCACGCATCTCTTTCAGCTTCTGCCAGACCTGATGACGCGCAACCGGGTCCAGTCCGACTGTAGGTTCGTCCAGGAACAGGACCCTCGGCCGATGCAGCATCGACTGCGCGATCTCCAGACGACGGATCATGCCTCCGGAATAGCTGCTGACAAGATGAGTGCCGACATCCGACAGGCCCATGAACTGCAATGCCGACACGACACGCGACCTGCGTTCAGACCTTGGAATACCGTAAATCTTTGCGAAAAGCATCAGATTTTCCGCGCCGGTCAGCGCTCCGTCGGCAGAAAGCATCTGCGAAACATATCCCATACGACGCCTTATCTGGACTGCGTCTGTGAGAATGCTGTATCCGGCGACGAACGCGTTACCGCTGGTAGGAGGCAGCATGGTGGTCAGCATCTTGATGGTGGTGCTTTTGCCCGCTCCGTTCGAACCGAGCAGCCCGAAAATTACACCGTAGGGAACCACGAAGTTCAGCGATCGTACCGCAACGACTCGGCCGAACTCCCGTGTGAGGTTTTCGATGCTGATAGCGACATCGTCACATTCAGGTGTCATGCGCTCCGCCCCTTTGCTTTTCGAAGTAATTTAGTAAAAGACCGAATGCGCTCCGACATGAAACGTCATGAAATTCCCTGCAGGTGATGATTGGGCCACACATGAGCCTGAGCAGGCTTTATGACAAGCGAATGAGCAGATCACCGAACCTGGCAATCGTGCCGCTGCGCACAATCCTCCCGGAAAAAACGGACACGGCAAAGTCATATGGCTCTGCGCGTTCAGTAAAACCAAATGCGAGTGTCTGATGAGATCAACGGGCTGAATCGGTGCCCTGTCAAGTATGAAATTGCTCAAATCAGGGAAAATCAACTTTTTTTCAACACAGACGACAGAACCGACAACTTTTGTGCATTTATCGATGTATGCATATTGGTAGATCTGCCGAACGAACATCGATGGAGCCCATATATTGAATATCATCCGATTTTTCCGGGACCGGCTGAAAGAACACCCGTTGGCCCGCGTCGGCCCTGGCCTCATCACCGGTGTGGCCGACGACGATCCGAGCGGCATCGCCACCTATTCCCAGGCTGGAGCCCGCTATGGCCTTGACATGCTCTGGACGATGCCGCTGGCTTATCCGTTGATGGCAGCTATCCAATCCGTTTGCGCCGATATCGGCCGGGTCACGGGAAAAGGGCTTGCGGCCAACATCAAGTCGGCATTCCCACCCATCGTCCTCAAAATCGTCGTGACGCTCCTGCTCCTGGCAAACATACTCAACATCTCCGCAGATGTCGCCGCAATGGGGGAAGTCGCCGAACTCATCACTGGCCATGACCGCCACATCATGACAGCTGTGTTCGTATTCGGGACGTTACTGATGCAGGTGTTCGTCCCCTATCATCGATACGTATTCTTCCTGAAATGGCTGACCGTTTCGCTGCTCGCCTATGCGGCCGTGCTGTTTACCGTCGATGTACCCTGGGGCGAGGTAGCTCAAAGGACAGTGCTGCCCCGACTCAAGCTCGATGCAGATGCCGCAGCAGTGATCGTAGGGGTCTTCGGCACCACTATCAGCCCATACCTCTTCTTCTGGCAGGCATCGGAAGAGGTCGAGGATATGCACACGAACGCAGACTCCGCTCCGCTCCTGAGAGATAAACCCAGTGCGAGGGGGGAGCTTCGCCGCATCAGGTGGGACACCTGGACCGGCATGTTCTATTCCAATATCACAGCCTATTTCATCATCCTCGCAACTGCGGTAACACTCAACGTTTCAGGAATAACAGATATCAACACCGCAGCAGAGGCCGCAAGTGCCCTTGAGCCGCTTGCAGGTAAGTTCGCCTTCTATCTGTTCGCCATTGGGATACTCGGCGTCGGCCTCATCGGCGTGCCGGTGCTCGCCGGTTCCGGGGCCTACGCACTTTCCGAGGCTATGGGCTGGAATTCGGGGCTGGAACGCAAGGCGACCGATGCGCGCGGATTCTACGGCATCATAGCGCTGAGCGTGATGGCCGGCCTGTTCATTCAGTATACTCCGATCAGCCCCATGAAAGCCCTCTTCTGGAGCGCTGTCATCAATGGGGTCATCGCCGTGCCGCTGATGGCCGTGATCCTGCTGCTGGCCACGAAAAAATCGATTATGGGCGACTTCACTCCCGGCAGGCCAATAATCTGGCTCGGCTGGATCGCCACCGTTGTCATGGGTATTGCCGCCCTTTGCATGCTCATCCCGGCAAATCCGGCACCACTGCACTGATTATGAAGCTCGTGTAAAAAAATAGCAATTTCCGGAAAACCGGATATAAACCTGACGCCTTGATTTGCATTCGCATAAAATATATTACACATTATGTTCAGCAATTTCAGCAATGAGTTACGCAATAAACAGATAAGCGGCGGCCTGTAATTCCGGGCCGGGGAAAAACCCGAAAGTACCGCACTTCTTATAATCAGACTGTGGAGCTATTATCAACCGAATCATAGATATAACCGAGCTCGCCCTGCGCGACGCCCATCAGAGCCTGATCGCTACCCGACTTGGCATAGACGACATGACCGGAGCCTGTAAAGATCTCGACGAAGCCGGATACTGGTCGATCGAGTGCTGGGGCGGCGCCACCTATGACGCCTGTATCCGCTATCTTAACGAGGACCCGTGGGAACGGCTGCGGACATTCAAGAGCCTGATGCCCAAAACCCCGCTTCAGATGCTGCTGCGCGGCCAGAACCTTCTGGGTTATCGCCACTATCAGGACGAAGTGGTAGAGCGCTTCTGCGACAAATCAGCAGAAAACGGCATCGGCGTCTTCCGCATTTTCGATGCCCTCAACGACCTCAGGAACATAGAGACCTCGGTAAAGGCAGTCAAAAAGGCCGGAGGGCACGCCCAGGGCACCATCTCCTACACCGTCAGCCCGATCCACACAACCGAACTGTTTGTCGATCAGGCCAGAAGACTCCAGGATATGGGGGTCGACTCCATCTGCGTCAAGGACATGGCCGCCCTCATCAAGCCGCAGGCCGCTTTCGATCTGGTCAAGGGGATAAAGGACGCTTGCGGTTCGCATTTGCGGGTCCATATCCATGTCCATGCGACTACAGGAGTCACTCTGGTCAGCCTGATGAAGGCCGTAGAAGCAGGAGCGGATTGCGTTGATACCGCTATCAGCACCATGAGCCTCGGACCGGGGCACAACCCGACGGAGAGCTTCATCGAAATGCTGGAGGGCACAGGTTTTTCCACAAAAGTCGACCTTGACAGGATCGAGCGCGTCAAATCGCATTTCGTATCGGTTCTTGGCCGCTACAGCGAGTTCCAATCGAAGGTGACCGGCGTGGATACCGAGATTTTCAAGAGCCAGATTCCCGGCGGAATGCTCTCGAACATGGAAAGCCAGCTCAGGCAGCAGGGCGCCGGCGACAGGATGAAAGAGGTCCTTGAGGAGATCCCGCTGGTGCGCAAGGATACGGGTTATGTGCCGCTGGTCACTCCCAGCAGCCAGATCGTCGGCACACAGGCTGTGCTGAACGTCCTGATGGGAAGATACAAGGTACTGACCGGAGAGTTTGCCGACCTCATGCTCGGATATTACGGCGCAGGTCCCGGCGAAAAGAATCCGGAGGTCATAAAAATGGCCCATGATCATGCCAAGAAGGAGCCGATCACCTGCCGACCGGCAGACCTCCTGAAACCGGAGTGGGACAAGCTCCGTTCCGAGGCGCTTGCCCTTACAGGCTGCAACGGTACGGATGAAGATGTGCTGACCTACGCGATGTTCCCGCAGGTGGCCCCGAAATTCTTTGCAGAACGTCATGAAGGCCCTCGCAACCTGGGCAAGGACCCGGCGACAGGGGTTTCAGAAACTCATCCTGCAGAAGGGCACCAGGGCATCATCACCGGCCCGATCACCTACACCGTGACCCTGAGCGGACGGCAACACAAGGTAATGGTGACACCTTACCAGTAATCACAACACGAATATCATTACGCATCTGCACCCCATGAATATTGAAGAAAAAATAGAGGCGCTGAACAAAAAAAAGGACGATTTGCTGCTCGGAGGAGGGCAGGACAAAATCGACAAGCAGCACAAGTCAGGCAGTCTCACCGCCCGTGAGCGGATTAATGCGCTCGTCGACCAGGACAGCTTCCAGGAATCAGGGCTCTTTGCGCTGCATCGCTGCACACACTTCGGCATGGCTGGAAAGAAGATGCCTGCTGACGGAGTGATCACCGGTGCCGGCAGCATCAACGGCCGGCTGGTTCATCTCGCAAGCCAGGACTTCACCGTCGCAGGTGGAGCTGCCGGCGAGGTTCACTGCGACAAGATCGTAGAGATGATGCAAGGTTCTCTGAAGACCGGTTCACCGTTCGTGTTCATCAACGATTCAGGCGGCGCCCGGATCCAGGAAGGAATCGACAGCCTGTCAGGCTATGGAAAGGTATTCTACAACAACGTCATGCTCTCCGGTGTGGTCCCCCAGATCTCGCTGATCTGCGGCCCCTGCGCCGGCGGCGCGGCATACAGCCCGGCCCTGACCGATTTCATCATACAGACGAAAGCTGCAAGGATGTTCATCACCGGCCCATCGGTCATCAAGGCTGTGACCGGCGAAGAGGTGACCGCGGAAGATCTGGGCGGACCGGCTGCACAGATGAACAACTCGGGAGTCGTCCATTTCATCGCTGAAGACGATATGGATGCCATGGCGATCTGCAAACGCCTTCTTTCGTTCCTGCCGTCCAACAACATGGAGGACCCGCCCCAGTTGGAGGCCAACGACGTGATTCTTCCCGACAAACGCCTGAACACAGTCGTTCCCGTTGACCCGAAACAGAGCTACGACGTCCGTGAGGTCATCGCACATATCATGGACAACGGCGACTTCATGGAGGTACAGGACTCCTTCGCCCCAAACATCGTCATCGGTTTCGCAAGGATCCAGGGGCGTTCGGTAGGGGTCGTGGCAAACCAGCCCTGCGTCATGGCCGGCGTGCTCGACATCAACGCATCAGACAAGTCAGCTCGTTTTATCCGTTTCTGCAATGCATTCAACATCCCGCTCGTCACGCTGGTCGATGTCCCCGGCTTCATGCCCGGTGTCCAGCAGGAGTACGGCGGAATCATCCGGCATGGCGCAAAAATGCTCTTCGCCTACTCCGCTGCCACGGTGCCTAAAATCACGGTGATACTCCGGAAAGCCTATGGCGGCGCCTATCTGGCTATGTGCAGCAAGGATCTTGACGCCGATCGCGTCATCTCCTGGCCTACGGCCGAAATCGCAGTCATGGGCGCAGAAGGGGCCGTCGATGTCGTTTTCAGAAACGAGATCAAGAACGCTGCAGATCCTGTGGCGCGCAGGCAGGAAATGATCACGGAGTACCGCGATACCTTCTCCAGCCCGTTCGTCGCAGCCGCGCGACTGAAGGTGGACGACATCATCGAGCCGGCAGAAACGCGCCGATATCTGGCCATGGCGCTCGATATCCTCCATACCAAACGGGAATTCAGACCGCAGAAGAAACACGGCCTGATTCCCCTGTAACGCCAATAAACGAGAGCAACCATGTCTGAACAGGAAATAACCCCTGAACTGCTGATCCTTATGTCGGCCGCTATCGCCGCATATCTCGGAAAGAACTTCCGGATCCGCAGGGCCCGCTTCATCAGCGACCAGGGCACAAGCTCATGGTCCCAGCAGGGACGGGTCTCGATTCAATCATCACATACATTCAGCATTACAAAATAAGGAGTCTTGCCGTGCAGTTGACCTTGACCATAGACGGGAAAAAATATGTGGTTGACGTGGAAGTGTTGGAAGGAGAAGAGGTACGGATGCCGGCCTCGTTCCCGGAACCGACCTCTACCATCCAGTCGAAGCAGGTGGTTGCACCGCCTCCCCAGGTCGCCGCAGTGCAACCTGTCGCAGACGGCCTGCCTGACGAAAAGGTCTGCCGCAGCCCTATTGCGGGCGTCGTGCAGCGAGTAAACGTCCAGGTCGGACAGAAACTCCAGGTGAACGACCTGCTGGTCGTGCTTGAGGCTATGAAGATGGAGACCAATATCACAGCCCATGCTGCCGGTACGGTCAAGAAAATCATGACGTCTCCGGGCGAAGCCGTTAAAAGCGGTCAGGCCCTGATCGAGTTCGAGTAAATTCCCTCCGTCACAGATTCAAGGCCGGCGATATTCGCTGCTGAAAAGCCGGCCTGAGTCCTTATCGATATCGGCACTTCAACGCGTCCGTTCAATCGTCATCATCCCGACCTTCCCCGCCTTCGTGTTCTCCCCTTGCGTCCCTATGGCACCTTACGCAGTTGTCATAGTTGCGGATCCCCTCTTTACGATGTTCTCCCGCAATCCTGGACGGCGAATGCTCGTGGCAGTTATAGCACGTATATGCCTTGTAATTTTTCGGATTTGGATGGCAGGTGACGCAGCTTGCACGATGATCGCCATCAAGCCTGAAATACCTGTCATGATCGAAAGTCGCCGGCTTCCACCGGCTGGTCTGGTGACATTCCGAACAGTTTGCCTTCGACTGACGATGCAGCGCGTCACCGGGCAGATCCTTCGTGTGACAGGTAATACACTGTTTTCCCGAAGCGGCAAATTTGCTGTGGTCTAAAACGGCATTTTTCCATTTGACGGTATCGTGACAGGACGAGCAGTTCTTCCCGGCCTGACGATGAAGCGCGTCGCCGGGCACATCCTTATTGTGACAGGTAATACACTGTTTTCCCGAAGCGGCAAATTTGCTGTGGTCTAAAACGGCATTTTTCCATTTGACGGTATCGTGACAGGACGAGCAGTTCTCCCCGGCCTGTCGATGCAGTGCGTTGCCGGGCACATCCTTCGTGTGACAGGTAATACACTGCCTCCCGTTTGTGGACAACTGGCTATGGTCGAAAAAGACATTCTTCCATTTAACGGTGTCATGGCATGAGGTACAGTTATCACCTGCCTGGCGATGGAGCGAATCCCCCGGTTTCTCACTCTTGTGACAGCTGATACACTGTTGTCCAGACACCAATCGGGTGTGATCGAAAGCTGCATTTTTCCATTTGACTGTATCGTGACACGATGCACAGCTTTCCCCGACCTGGCGGTGCAGATTATCCTGAGGTTTCTGATCCCGGTGGCAAGCATTGCAGTTGTTCTTCAGGGATGCAGAAAGAGAGTCGTGCATGAAGTTTTTGACTGCACGTTTCGGATTGAGCCCCTTGTGATCGGTATGGCATTCGACGCAGGAGTTCGCGGCAAACCCACTATGAAAAAGGGTCTTTCCGCTCCTTTTCGGCAACGCCTGGCCAGCGACGTTCCTGACGCCGATATCTGCCTGTTTGTGGCAGCTGATGCACTGCTTCGATGCGCCGGCAAAGGGCTTATGACAGCCCAGGCAGTTGTTTTCAAGTTTCTGATGCCCTGCCATTAGTGGGCCGGGGTTGATCATCCTGCCGGGAAACGCAATGACCAGGGCAGTCAGGACCAGGGCGAACGCAACAGCATAAAATATTGGTCTCAACAGGTTACCTCCAGTTCAGGAAAAACGTTACGGACACGATATGGATAAATGTCAGGACCAATAAAAAAGAGACTATCGGCATATGGATGTGCCTCCACTGTTCGAAGGCCCTGAGGGTGACGTCATCCCAGTACCCCTGCTGTTCGAGGCCGTCTGCATTGCCATCCTCGATACCGAGCTTCTTTTTTTTCATTTTCACCTCCTCCCTGAGCTTGCGGACCAGATACTGCCCGACATGGCCACTGGCCGTAACCACCATCATCAGCGCGGTTGCCATCCAGGGAAGAATCGCGTTGAAGTGGATTCCTGAATGAACAAGAATCATCAATGTGCCGATCCAGCCGGCATTGCAATGAAACCTCAGAAAAACGCTGAGGGGTCCATTTGCTATGAGCTTTTTTTTACGGGCCGAATAACCGAAGGAGAAGGCGACAAGCACCGTTCCGGCAATCCCCAGATACCGCCCTGTCCAATCGAGACCGGCCGCATGCAGGATAAAGTCGAGTGCCAGCGAAGCTGTGACAAGCAGCAGATAGGAAAACGAAAGCGGTATGGCTCGCTTGACAAGGACGGAATTCCACATATGAGATATATTTACCCTTAAAGGATTTGTAGGGTAAAAGATATACGGCCCATCTTAAAAGGAGCTGAACGCCACCTTAAAATTTCCTGAAAAATCAGGCGGATGGGAATGTCAGTTCAAAGGTTGTGCCTGCATTTTCCCTGCTCGACACGGAGATTCCGATATGCTGGAGATCGGCGAGCTTCCTTACGATCGACAACCCGAGCCCGAATCCGCCGGTGCTCGAACTCCTCGATGCATCGACCCTGTAGAACCGGTCGAAAACATTCTGCAGTTTTTCTTCTGGAATTCCGACCCCGTGATCGGTAATGCTGCACACGAGAAGCGATGAACGGCGTGCAGTACCGATTTCGATCGAAGAGCCGGCCGGGGAATATTTGATCGCGTTCGAAAGGATATTCCCGATCATCATTTCAAGCATCGCCGGATCGGCGGCAACGGTTCCTGATGGAGTGTTCTCCATCCTGATCGATATCAGTTTTTCGACAGCCAACGGCTCCAATCTCGATATGACAGACTTAAGCGATACTGCGATATCGATCTTCGCGATATTCGGGTTCATCGTATCGTTCTCATACCTCGCGAGCATCAGCAACTGGTCGATCAGTCTGGCCATGCGGCTCAGTTCATCGAGGCAATAACGGATCCGTTCTTCATAGTGGGCAGTATCCCTCGGTTTGCGTACCAGGACCTCAAGAGTGCCCTTGACTGCGGCAAGCGGGGTCTTGAGCTCATGTGATGCATCGGCAGTAAACTGCTTTTCCCGCTGAAACGCATCCTGCAGTCGATCGAACAGCGCATTGATGGTCGCCGACAACCGATACAGTTCATCTTGATTGTGAGGCAGGGGAATGCGCTGGTCGAGATTGACCTGAGTCATTGATTGAGCAGTCGCGATAACCTTCTCGACGGGGCGTATGCTTCTGCCCGCGATTACACGGGTAAGGATAAACAGGATCAGAATAATGACCGGAAACGAAACCAGCATGATATTCTGCAGATCGAGCAGAACGAGCATGGCGCTCTTCATGGGAACGGCGACAACGAGGTACGCTTCTGTGATCCCCTTGCTGTTCACGAGAGGCACCTGCACCTGCCTTACCTGCTCGCCTCCTACCAGGCTGTTGAAATAGCGAACCCCTGAATAAGCAGGATTGACGGTCAGAATATTCTGGGAAAGGTTGGCCGATTTTGAGACTATTCGACCTGAACTGTCGACGAGCTGAATGAATTCCGAATCGAGCTCCTTCTTTTTGGCTTGCCCTTCATGCTCTTCAGCTTCTCCTTCGGTGCCGTTGATAGCCCTGAAACTGTCGAATCCGCTGAAAACCTGCCCCTTCACATGGGCGTCTTCAAACGTTTCGGCAACTTCATGCCTGAGTTCCTCATCGAAATGCATGAAAACAATGCGGTCCACCAGAAGCAGAATTGCTGCGAACACAACAGCCATCAGAAATGCCGTCGCAACAGTGTAATAGAACGCCATGCGGTTGCGCAGGCTCATTGAGGGAAGGTATTTCCAACCCGTCTTATGCCGTTCAGGCGCTTTGTCACCTGGAATTGTCATTCAGATTCGGGCCGAGTTTCCCGGACGATGTACCCGACCCCCCTGATGGTTTGAATGAGGTTGCCGCACCCTGCCTGTTCAAGTTTTTTGCGCAGGAAATTGATATAGACATCGATGACCGAGGTATCGGAGTAGAAATGCATATCCCAGACATGTTCGATGATGCGGCTCCTTGAGCAGGGACGATCCTTGTTGCGAACGAGATAATCGAGCAGGGCAAACTCCTTCGGAGTCAGGGTAAACTCTTTCGAACCGCAGAAAACCTGATGGGTAACGGCATTGATCGTCAGAGTCCCAACGGTCAGGGCATCGGTATCCTGGTTGTTTTTCCTCAACTGAACCCTTATCCGGGCAAGCAACTCCTCGAATTCGAACGGCTTTTTGATATAATCGTTGGCTCCGGAATCCAGCCCGAACACAACATCTTCCAGCGTGTCCCTGGCTGTCAGGAAAAGAATGGGCACACTGCTGCCGGACCGGCGTATCTGCTTGCAGACTTCGACTCCACTGATGCCGGGAATCATCCAGTCCACCATAATCAGGTCATAATCATTGGTCATGGCAAGATCGAGCCCGCTTTTACCATCAAAAGCGACGTCCACGGCAAAGTACTCCTCTTCCAGCCCTTCTTTGAGAAAACGGGCAATTCCCGTTTCATCTTCGATAACAAGTAGTCTCATGTAATCAATGGTTAACGGTCGTCGCGATCGGCGTCACTTTTTTTCTCCGGCCCGACAAGCAAGGCACCAAGCACCATTTTGCCGCTTTTTCCGTTACGCGCAGCTATTTCCTGAATGGTCGAAGACGGGGCGACGGTAACTATGCCACTCTTTTCAAGCCGTGAAACAAGAACCTGAGGAGTGGTTTTCAATACCAGGGCAACGGTCTCCAGAGATGAGGATTCCAGAGCTTTGGCAGCGATTCCCGCACTTCGCCCCCCCCCCTCTTCCTTTTCGCTGAACACCGGCAACAACGACGCAACGGTCACCACGAGCGCCATCCCGATGATGCCCAATGCCGGCCTTTTCGAAAAATATCCCGAAAACTGATTCCAATTGGAAAATATGTGCACTCCGACGCCGCCCAGAAGAAGCCAGCTGAGCCATTTGTGCACCGGTTCGACCGCGCCCATTTCAATATCAAAAAAAATCAGGACACCGGTAACTGCAGAAATCAGGAATGCCCCGGTCGCAAGTGGAGTAGCCCATGGTTTAAGTGATGCTTTCATATACTGTCAATTGTTCATGTTCATTGTTATTCAACCTGTGGTCCCGTCGATGCGGAAGCTTTATCAACACAAAACAAGATAAGCGGACGACATTTAAAGGAGCCTTAGGTTAATCTTAAAATTCACTTAATACTTTGCTCATTGTTCATACAGCCATCCGACTCATTCCGGAACCCTGCGCGCTTTATTGAGCGCAGGGAAGTTATTCCCCAGGATAAGAGACGGCAAACGTTCCGGACAGAAGCGTTCTGCCCAACCCTCGATGGCGAAAGGATTCGGAAACAGTTTCCTTATTGCCCAAAGGTTCGAAAGGCTTCAGGAAGCGGGCTGCAAAACCACCCCGCCCTGAAGCCTGCCGATCAGAACGACGCACGATTAAAACGTACGGACTGCCCTGACATAATTGTTGTCTAACTTATACCCGAGGTTCTGAACGCCGGTTCGGAAGCTTTGGTCCCAGGCATCGTTTTTATCGCTTTCGGACGAGCTCCAGTAATAGTGGTGATTCTTGAATCCACCGACAACCGTTCTGCTGGCATAAAGTCTGTTCAGCTCTACCTTGTTCGGAAGACGCCAGTCGCTGAAACCTCCACTCTTGTGCTGCTGGCATATTTTCACCGCATTATCCCAGGTGGCCCCGCTGCCCAGGTCCTGTTTTGAGGCGATCAGTCCATGGGTCTGGCCTGCCACATAACCTTCGTCTCCGGACTGAAACAGATACGCCACCTTCCCGCCGCCATAGCTGTCACCTATTTTGAGAGCTCCAGGTGCCGGGGAAGCAAAAGCCGGTTCGGCAGCATGGACCGAAGGAGCGACCACTGGAGTTATAATGGTGCAAAGCAATGCAATTTTCGCAACTGATATGCGCGACTTCGAAAAATAACCTGACATGATGTTTTTCATTGGATCTCTCCTTTTGTTGAAGGTGTTGCGTTGAAGAGTTTCTTGCTGAAACGCAACGCATTGCGGTTCGCAGATTCTGCAACAATTAGCGGCCGTTTTACTCAACCGACACTTCAATAATAGATATCTATTCTTAAGCCGGTATTAACGATTGTTAAAAAACAGCTTAAAACAACAGACGACAGTGCATATTCACCATAAGGGCGACGCTCGAACCCGCAGAGCACTCAGCATAGTCATGTCGTGTCCGATGTATGACGGATCAATAAAAGGTGTGGCGCCTTAAGGAGTCTATGGTCGAAGCGCCCGAAATGGATTGAAAGAAAATAGCCGCACGGTGCGTAATCACTAATGAAGGCGCACTGACGGCCTTTTTTGTTGACTACATTAACGAACCATGAACAAAGCTATGAACACCAGAAAAATTGTCGCAGGCCTTATTGTTACTCTCGCCATGAGTGAAGCTTTCGGAAATGTCTCATTCGCTGCTGATGCTCCCGCAGCAAAGCCGGCCGCAACCGCTCCGGCGGCACCAAAACCGGCTACTGCTGCTCCCGCAACAGAGACCGCTCCCGAAATGAAAGCTCCTGAAACGAAAGCTCCAGAAGCAAAGAAAGTGGTAAAAAAGAAAAAGGCCAAGAAAGCCACAAAAAAAACCGTAAAAAAGACTGACGAAGGCGAAGTCAAGTAAACGGCGATCAGTCAGGCCTTCAGCGAGGCTCAAAACAGAAAAGCACGGAACTCCACCGTGCTTTTCTGTTTCAGCTAATCCAGGCGGGGCTTGATGCCTTTGATATGATGGAAGGAAACCACCCCGAGCAGTTTTTCCTCATCGTCGGTAACCGGAATGGCCCTGAAAGAGTACCTTGAGAAAAACTCCACGGCATCATGCAGCGTATCATCCGGGCCCAGCGTGATCAGGCTGTCTGTCATGATTTCGGAAAGCGGTTGATCCGGCTCGGCATTGAGCAGATCCCTCAGATCGACCACACCGTGCAGCGTATCAGCCTGATCCATCACATACACGTACATGATGACATCCATGTTGGCTGCGATGTCATGGTAATGGTTGATAATCTCCTTTACGCGTGTGCCCGCTGAACGTTTGATTATGCTTTGCGTAACGTAAAGCATAATGTTCTCGTCATTCTGGTCGATGATCTGCTGAACTTTCGCCTTGCTCTCCTGGTCAACCAGTTCGATGATCTCGTCTGCATCGGAAGCCGGCAGTACCGACAGGATGTCAGCCGCCTTGGCCGGGCTCATCTCGTTGAGCAGTTCGGCAGCCTTGTCTTTCTCCATGAGCCCTATGAGTTCACGCTGTACCCTTGGCTCCACCTCTTCGAGGGTATCTGAGGCCAGTTCGGTATCAAGAGCGTTGAAGACCGCCATCCTCTGGTTGCTGTCCAGCTCCTCCAGGATATCGGCCAGATCTACCGGATGAATATCGCTGATGCTCTCCTTGAGGACGTTGAGCTTGACGTTGCCCTTGAAGCTGTTGATGGTTTCCGGCAGCGGCTGGACGTAAACCCATGAAATGGAGGAGTCTTCGGTATAACGGCCAAGGAACCCTGCGAGCTTGTTCATGCCCATTCTTCGCAGAATTCGGAAGCGGTTGAAATCAACCTCGCTGGCAAAAAGCCGATCACTCTGATAAACGAGTTTGACATCGTAGACCACCTCTACCTCGTGGTCTTCCATGTCGAGAATTTTCTTGTCGAGGATATAGTCCTTCAGAAAGATGTAACTCCCTTCGGGATCGAGCTTGAAGTCATCAGGCTCGGTGACGTCGGAAACGATCTCGGTGTTCGATATCAGCGAGATTCTCTCCCACGGCAAAAGGAGAGGCAAATCGCCATACGGACGATGAACGAGCAGATGGGTGACTTCAGGAATTTTGCCTGCGTGCTCCTGGATGACCAGATCCTTGAGCTTCCCGATTTTTTTCGAAGTCAGGTAAACCCGCCGGCCGATGAATTCGCTGAGAAAAAATTCCTGTTCAAGTATTGCAACCATGGGCTGACTCCTTTATCCGATTGCTTATTTGCCGGCCGGTATTAATGTGATGAACTTATAGAGCAGCAGTGCTACCAGTACAAACAGATAGAGCCTCAGTCCGGTCAACGAAAACTTGATGAGCGGAGACATCTCGACCTTGGGCTTTGCATAGCGCGTATTGATCTCGCGTATCTTTTCTGAAAACTGTCTGAATATCCTCATCTTCTGGCCCCCGGCGAATTACTTGAACAGGTTTGGGAAAATTGCACTGACCCCATACATCGTCGACAGAATGATTATCGCCACCACAATTCCTCCCGTGATCCAGTTCTGCATGGGAGTATTGGCGTACTCCCCCATGGTTTTCCTGTCGTTCAGCAACAGGATAAGAAATACCAGGGCGGCAGGAAGCAACGTTACCGCCACGACCTGGACAAAAAGGGTGATCAGCACCAGTGGCGCACCCGGAATGAGCGGCACAATGCCTGCCGTGATCAGGGTAAAGAAATAGCTGGCGTAGAACCAGGGCGCCTGCTTGACATTGGTATTGAGCGAGTGAGCCCATCCGAAAATCTCACCGAAAGCCCAGGAACTGGCAAGCGAGATGCAGATCGCCCCGAGCAGGCCGGCATCGAACAGACCGATCGCAAGCAATGCACCGGTGAAATGGTTTATACGCATGAGCATCCTGGCCGCGGTGGCCGCATCGTCGATCGGCACCCCGTGCAACAGGGTCCCTGTCACGACCACTATGAAAATCGCCACGGCAACAGTGATTATGGCGCCGAAAAGGGTATCGACCTTGCCCATTTTGATGTCTTTCTCGTGCAACCCCTTGTCGACTACCGAACTTTGCTGAAAAAACAGCATCCATGGCGCGATCGTCGTGCCGATGTTGGCCATGAGCAGGAAAAACAGATCGTTGTTCAATCCGCCAGGCAGGTTCGGGATCAGGCCGTTGCCGATGATCTCCTTCACTGAAGGGTTGACCATGAAGGCGGCAGGTACATAGACGAGGTTCAGCAGGCAGAACCCGAGAGCGATCTTTTCCCAGGTCCAGTAACGTCCGTTGAGGACAATGATCCCCATGAGGCCTATGACCCCGGCGACGGTTAGCCAGGGCGGGACACCAAAGATGTTCAGTGCAGAGGTCATCCCCACAAACTCGGTAACCAGCGTCAGCCAGTCCACGACCATCAGGTCAAGGAGCGAGAACCAGCCCCAGAATGCGCCGAAACTCTCGAAAATCGCCTCGGCATGGCCGCGTTTGGTCACTGCCCCGAGACGTACCGTCATCTCCTGAACGTAATAGGCGACCGGAATAAGGATGAGAAGGAACCAGATCAGGTTGTAGCCATACTTTGCGCCGGTTGCAGCATAGGTAGTAATTCCTCCCGCATCGTTATCCGCTATCATAACGACGAGTCCTGGTCCCGCTATTGCCAGATACATCTTGAGCGATTTCAAGACCTTCTTCGTTCGATAGTAGAGCGTGGAGAAAAAATCCATGGCCGAGAGGGCTGAACGTTGACGGAGGATACCTCTGTAGTGATCGGATCACGAAAAGAAGCGTTAAGACCCAGGGGAAAAGGATCTTTTCATTCAGATTTCAGGCTGGCGTAAATGATCAAAGTGTAGCACAATCTCTCCTGATCCATGGCCCTAAGTTTAAGTTTTTAAGCCGGATGAATCAAAAAATATGTTGGATTGTGACGAGTTTTCCACAGATCTGCATGATCAATCAACGGTGGGGGCAATACAGGCCGCTTTAAACTCACGGGCCATCGAAATATCAGAGTATTATCAGCGACAAAGAGACCTAAACAGCGTCAAGAACCTCCCGGACTTTCCGGGCAAACTCTGAAAGCGAATAGGGTTTGCAGATGAATGGCAATTCATCTGCCGTAGCCTGATCGCTATCGAAATAGTCTACAGTATAACCGGTAGTGATAAGGGACGGAATACCTGGCTTGATCGATGATATTTTCATGACGAGCTCCCTGCCGTTAAAATCAGGCATGATGAAGTCGGTAACCAGAAGATCGATCCGGCCGTCCATGGCATTAAAAGCAGCAAGGGCTGATGTGGACGTTGCCGCCCGGATGACTGTATACCCGCACTGTTCGAGGAATTCTGCAGTTACCGCTCTGACAGAACTGTCGTCTTCTACAAGCAGAATGGTCTCTTGCCCGCCAGGCACCAGCTCAGATTTATCCGTTTTCGGTGATATGAGCTCTTCAGCAGTGCAACCAGGAAGATACACATCGAATCTCGCCCCTTTGCCGACAGCACTCGATACGTTGATAAAACCGCCGTTCTGCTTGACTATGCCATACACTGAAGCAAGCCCCAACCCGTTGCCTTTCGCGACCGATTTGGTGGTAAAAAATGGCTCGAAGATATTTTCAAGGGTGACGCTGTCCATACCGCACCCATCATCGCTTACGGAAAGCCTGATGTAGACGCCGGCAGGAATGTCTCTAGAATACTCGGCATTTGCTGAATCGACCACGTTACTGGATACGGTGATGCGTATGGTCCCGGTATCCTGAATGGCATCCCGGGAATTGACGACAAGATTGGCAAGTATCTGGTCTATCTGTGACGGATCCATTTTTACCTGAAGCCGTTCTTTTGGATGCGAGTAAGTGATTGAGATGTTTTCGCCAACCAGGCGCCTCAGCATCTTCAGCATATCTTCAACCGTATCGCTGAAATCGAGTACTTCAGGCCGGTGAGGTTGCTGGCGGGCAAAAGCCAGTAACTGGCGGGTAAGGCTCGCCGTCTTCAATACGCAATGCCGGAGGTCTGAAAGTTTTTCCTGATCGACCGGCAATTCAGGTTTGATGCGCATCATGAGTTCGATGTTACCGAGCATGACCTGAAGCATATTGTTGTAATCATGGGCAATGCCTCCGGCAAGCCGACCTATCGACTCCATCTTCCTGACCTGGGCCATGGTCGTCTGGAGCAATGCGTTATCACGTTGGACCCTTTTCTGTTCGCTGACGTCGGTCAGGGTCATCCTGCATTGAAGACCATCGTCACCGACGACAGCATCTATCCGGACAGTTTTCAGGTTGTCGACGGATACGCTGTGCCCGGTTGCCAAACTGACCGAGGGAGACGCCCCTCCCGGCCTTTCAAGTGCTACTTCACAAACCGCTGCCTGTCTCCGTTCAAAAAGATTGCAAAGCATATTGCTGAAAGAGTGCTGATCTTCGATAGATACGAACCTGTCGAAACGCTGTCCGATAAGTTTCGATCTCTCCATGCCGATCAAACTCGATGCGGTAAGGTTGATCTGAAAAATCTTGCTGTTGCTGTCTATGCTGAGGTAACCGATGGGGGCGAAATCATAAAGCTCCATATATCGCTCAAGGCTTTCTTCCAGCTCGGCCCTGGACTTGAGAAGCTCCTCCTGCTGCATCTCCAACTCGATCCTGTGGACATCGAGCTCATGGTAGAGACGGTGAAGATCCGCGTGAGAGGTGGAATAATCGGGATCGGGTCCGATCCCCGTTCCTAAACGCTCTTCAGCACGTTTCTGCAACTCGTCCAGTCCCGTCGGAGGTTTCTTTCTCTTACTCATATAGGGAAATCCCGGTTATCAGGTATGTCTCCAGGCAGACATAAAGAAGAATATGTTCGATGGACAAACATATGTAAAAATAAACGGGCTAACGATCTGCGGCCCCGCAAATGAACTATGGAATCAATACCACCGGACAAGACACCCGAATCAGTTTTCTTTCGGCAACAAAACCATGAGAATTAAAGAGTTGTCTTCAGCGGTATTTAACAACATCGTGATGTTTATATGGTAAGAACGCCGTATGCCGTCAGAAAGTTTTATTTCCAGCTCTTTTTGCAAGCCATGGCCGGTTTCAAGCACAGAACGCGACATTTCCATCAAATTTTCAGGTAAAGATGCCTGGGTGATTTCGTCGGCACGGCTGCCTTTGGCTCCTGCAGGAATCAGAAGATGATGCGGATCACAGGACCATGTATACCTGAGATCCCGGTCAAGGGTGGCCACGATCATACCTGCGCTTTCGATGGCGGACACAAACCTCCGATCGGCCCTCTTGAGGCTGAGCTCAAGACGCTTGGCTACGCTGATATCGGTAAACGTGATTACCAGGCCATCGATCCTGTTATCCTGGGTCCGGTATGGCATGATCCTGACATTGAACCAGCGGCCATCGGTCGCAGTAACCTGCGTTTCCCTGAAAACAAGCGTCTGCAGAACGTCACGGGCATCATCAGCCAGGGAAGGATAGTCAAGATCAGTCACGATATCGGTGACAGGCCGCCCGACATCGCTCGCGATCAGCTTGATGATGGTGGCCGTCCTGGTCGTAAACCTTCGGATATTCAGGGACTCGTCAAGGAAAAGTGTTGCGATCTCGGTGCTGTTCAGCAGATTTTTCATGTCGTTGTTGGTCTGCGACAGTTCGTTCACTTTCGACTGCAGCTCGTGATTTACCGTCTGCAGCTCCTCGTTCAGCGACTGCATCTCTTCCTTTGACGTGGTAAGCTCTTCATTGGTGCTCTGCAACTCCTCGTTGGCAGACTGCAGTTCCTCATTTGCTGATTTGAGCTCCTCCTGTGAAGACTGCATCTCCTCACGGATGGTAAGAATTTCATCGCGTGTGTGTTTGAGCTCGAGCTCAAGCACATCTACCCGCCCCTTACCCGGTGTCCCGTTCGGGCTCTTATCCACGGCATCGATCACATCCGACATTTCGAATACGCTGAACACAACGAGGAAGAGATTCCTCATCGATTCCGGCTTTTCAAGCCTCTGTACCGTAAGGTTTACCATCAGCGGATCTCCGTCGGCACTGGCCGGAACACCTTTCTTTGTGACCGGATCATAGTGCATCAGGCTCATGCTGAAAAGCATTTCGAGATCATGACGGAGCCCTTCCCGCGCCATGGCGAAGATATTCCAGTTCGCCTTGCCGGCAGCCGGTTCGAGATACTTTCCGGTACGGCCGCTAATGTAAATGATATCCCCCTTGGCGTTAGTCAACACTGCCGAAGGAGTATAGTTCTGAAGCAGAACCTGATCGGTAAGCGATTTCAGGTTCTGCGCTGTGGATACAGAATTGTCTTTCTCCGCCCTGTCTCCAGGAAAGCTCATCGAGGATGTGGTGAACGCGGAGGGAAACTCTAATCCCTCTGCCCGCAGAACCTGGTCAATTTTTCGGAAAATCCTGATTTTCCCACAGATCGGTTCAAACAGATAACTGAACAGGCCGATAGTTTCAGCGCTGCCAAGAAAGAGAATTCCACCGGAATTAAGGCTGTAATGAAAAAGCGGCAACAACTTTTTCTGCAGTTCCTGCTCCCAGTAGATCATCAAATTCCTGCAGACAAGAATATCAATCCGGGTGAATGGAGGATCCATGATGACGTTCTGGGGTGCGAACACCACCATCTCGCGTATTTCTCGTGAAATCCGCCAGCCATGGTCGTCTTGCACAAAGAAACGACTGAGCCGCTCAGCGGAAACGTCGGCAACGATATTTGCTGGATAGAGGCCATTACGAGCCTTGTCGATGGCGTCCTTGTCCAGGTCGGTGGCAAAAATCTGTATCTGGTATCGTACGGAAGGATGGGTCGCCTCGAGCACTTCGCGGAAAACGATACCCAGGGAATATGCCTCCTCGCCCGTTGAGCATCCGGCTACCCAGGCCCGTATCGTCCCTCCCGACGGACGTGCAGCAAGCAGGGATGGAATAACCTTCTCCCTGAGGGCCGCCCACGTTTCGGGATCCCGGAAAAAATTGGTCACCCCGATGAGCAGTTCCTTGAACAGCAGTTCGGTCTCCTGTGGGTTCTCCTGCAGGAAACGGACATAGGCCGCAATGTTATCGAGCTGGTGAATGCCCATCCTCCGCTCGATCCGTCGGTAGATGGTGCTCTTTTTATAGAGGGAAAAATCCTGCCGTGTCTGGGCACGCAAAATGATCAACACCTTTTCAAGCCCGCTGAGCGTTTTCTGCTCGAGTTGCATCCTGGGCCGTAAACCCTTGGATAGATGATTGATATAGGCTGTAATGCGTGAGATCAACTCCTCCGGGGGAGCCACGATATCGGCTAAACCCGCATCGATAGCGCTACGGGGCATGCTATCGAACTTTGCGGTTACGGGATCCTGCACGAAGACTCCGCCGCCCTTTTCCTTGATAGCCCTGAGACCAAGCGTACCGTCGGAACCCATGCCGGAGAGGATGACCCCGATACTTTGATCCTGCAGATCGTCCGCCATCGAGCGGAAAAAGGTATCGACCGGAAGGCGCAGCCCGTGTGGTTCTACAGGAGCGATCAGATGCAGAAGCCCTCTCAACAAGGACATATCCGTGTTGGGCGGAATAACGTATACATGACCAGGCTTGATTGCCATGCTGTCCGTGACCTGAATGACGGGCATTGGAGTCACACGCTGGAGAAGTTCCACCAGGAACCCTTTGTGTACAGGATCGAGATGCTGGATGATCACAAACGCAATGCCGCAATCGGCAGGAATGGGACGTAGAAAAGTTTCGATCGCCTCGAGTCCACCCGCAGATGCTCCGATACCAATGATGGGAAACCTCGTATCTGCGGGCTGCAATGCGTCGATTTTCGACTGCCCGGCTTGTCGTGAAGTATTTATGGACTTTTTTTTCATGCTTTTTCCTGCAGTCCGTGAGCAAAAAAACGATTGCTTAAACAAGAGTTTACGAATTAAATAATGAATAATCCGGGGAAAGTGTGACGCCCATTCAGGCTCTATATATACCAAAGCAATCCGACCGGACTTGTTCGAATAAATACCGATTGATGCGCTTCATCGCGTCACCGTTGAGCCCGATCCACCGCACCATGGGCACTCTCCTGAACCAGGACGTCAGCATTTGTGAGAAACTGGAAGAGTTTCGAAAAGTCGCACATTCGACAGCGACAACACCGTTCAAGGCGGTTTTCATGTGAAATCGAGCCGAAGCAACACCACCTATTGTGGTCTCTGTTTGGAGAACGAACTTATTAATCGTATATTTGCGATGAACTAAAGAAAATACAGATGCAAAGATCGTTATCGACGATAGAGTACAGTGGAGAAGAGGCCTCACTGGCGATGGTCGCCAAAGCCCTCAGTCATCCGGTGAGGCTCAAAATCCTCAAACTGCTTGCTGGTGAAACGTGCTGTTTCACTGGAGAGCTTACGGAAATCATTCCCATGGCGCAGTCCACTATTTCACAGCACCTGAAAGCGCTGCTCGAAGCAGGCCTCATTCAGGGAGAGATCAACCCTCCTAAAGTGAAGTACTGCATCAACCAGGCAAACTGGAAACAAGCCAGGTCGCTGTTCGGTGAATTTTTCGGACAGGAAACCATCAGCGACTGCAAGTGCTGACAAGGCAATAACCGCGAGATGATGACGATCAAACAGGCATCAGTATCGTTTATTTGCGATTAACAAACTCAAACGAAAGAGAGCAATGAAACAGGTAAAAATTCTCGGCTCAGGATGCACGAAATGCAACCAGCTTGCTGATGCGGTCAACGTCGTCATTGCAGCCGAAAACATCGAAGCGTCGATAGAGAAGGTTACGGACATCCAGAAAATCATGGCATACAACGTCCTTTCCCTCCCTGCTCTTGTGGTCGACGAAGAGGTTCGCTGCAAGGGCCGTGTGCCGGACCGTAACGAACTCAAAGATTTATTAACCAGATGAAAAACGATCATATCATGAACAAAGCCATAGAAGTCTCTCCCGCTGCAGCCTTCGAGCTGATCGAAAAGGGAGCGCTGCTGGTCGATGTCCGAGAACCGGACGAAGTCGCCGAAGCAACCTTCGATATCGCTGGTGTGGTGCTGATTCCGTATCGCACGTTCGAAGCTCACTTCCACGAAATTCCTGCCGACCGGAATGTGGTCATTGGATGCAACGTCGGTGAACGCAGCCTGATGGCGACCTGGTTCCTCATGAACCACGGTTATGACAAGGCAGTAAACATGCAGGACGGCATTGTCGGCTGGGCGGAAGCAGGTCTGCCCGTGAAAGGTAAACTGAAGCACACAACGGGTGGATGCTGTTGCGGCGGTTCGAAAGGACACGGTGAAAATAACGGAGGAGGCTGTTGCTGATGATAAATAGAGCTGCCCATAACGATCACCCCGGTAAACATGGCTTCTGATAACACGATAAACATGAGGGCAGCCGCCAACCTCACGGCTGCTGCCCTGCTCTGGATCCTGATTTACAGTAATCTTGAAACTCTCGCAGGCTTTCTGCTCGGGGTCTCGGGAATCACCCGCACCACTCGTGCCGGCGAGGCGCTGTACTTCTTTATTTATGAGGTGCCGAAGGTACTGTTGCTGCTGACTGCCGTTGTGTTTGTCATGGGTGTCGTGCATACTTTTGTCTCCCCCGAAAAAACGCGGGCGATACTTTCCGGCAGGCGTACCGGGGCAGGCAACGTGCTGGCTGCTTCGCTCGGCATCGTAACCCCTTTCTGCTCATGTTCAGCCGTACCGCTCTTCATCGGGTTCCTGCAGGCCGGAGTACCGCTCGGCGTGACCTTCTCCTTTCTCATTTCCGCACCGATGGTCAACGAAGTCGCCATTGCGCTGCTTTTCGGCATGTTCGGCTGGAACGTCGCATTACTCTATATGACAATGGGACTGCTTGTCGCCATCTTTGCAGGAATGGTTATCGGAAAACTCGGTATGGAACGCTATCTGGAGGAGTGGGTGCGACAACTGCAGAACAGCTCCGTTTCCGCCGACTTCGAAGCTGACGCTATAAACTGGACGCATCGACTGCACGAGGGCGTAAAGCATGTGCGGGAGATTGTAGGCAAAGTCTGGCTTTACATCGTGCTCGGAGTCGGGCTCGGTGCCGGCATTCACGGCTACGTGCCTGAAAACCTCATAGCTTCACTGATGGGGAAAAGCGCATGGTGGTCGGTGCCCGCCGCCGTACTGATCGGGGTACCCATGTACTCGAATGCCGCCGGCATACTTCCCGTCGTACAGGCCCTGCTCGGCAAGGGGGCCGCGCTCGGCACCGTCCTGGCGTTCATGATGAGCGTGATAGCGCTGTCGGCGCCGGAGATGATCATTCTTCGCAAAGTGCTGAAGCCACAGCTCATCGCAATCTTTGCCGGCATTGTGGCCATCGGCATCATGCTGGTAGGTTTCGTGTTCAACGCCGTTTTCTGAATCGACGCCTTCATCAAAATATCCTGATATAATGAAACAATCCGTCCTCATCCTCTGTACCGGAAACTCCTGCCGCAGCCAGATGGCCGAAGGGTTTCTCCGCTCGTTCGATACTGAACTGGAGGTCTGTTCCGCCGGGACCAGGCCGGCCTCGTCGGTGCATCCGCTTGCAATCCAGGTCATGCGCGAGGCGGGCATCGATATCAGCGGCCATCGTCCGAAATCCGTCGACGAATTTGTCGACAGGCCGTTCGATTTTGTCGTTACGGTTTGCGACGGAGCAAAAGAGTCCTGCCCGGTCTTTACGGGCAAGGTGGGGCATCGGCTGCATATCGGATTCGACGATCCTGCGGAAGCCTCAGGTAATGACGAGGAGGTGCTTACCGTCTTCAGGAGGGTGCGTGACGAAATCCGCGAAGGGTTCCTGCTGTTTTACAATGAAACCGTAGCCAAGGGTTAGCATTATGAGCATATCGACAAAACAACTCTCTTTCCTTGACCGGTATCTCACGCTCTGGATCTTTATGGCCATGGGTGCAGGAGTGCTTTCCGGGTACCTCTACCCCGGAGTCGCCGGTTTCTGGAACAGCTTCCAGAGCGGCACCACGAACATCCCGATAGCGATCGGACTTATCGTCATGATGTACCCGCCGATGGCAAAGGTCAAATACGAGGAACTGGGCGACGTGTTCCGCAATACGAAAGTGCTGGCCCTCTCGCTGCTGCAGAACTGGGTGATCGGTCCGGTACTCATGTTCGTGCTGGCTGTGCTGTTCCTTGCCGACATGCCTCACTACATGGCCGGGCTTATCATGATCGGCCTTGCACGTTGTATCGCCATGGTGATCGTTTGGAACGAACTGGCGAAAGGGGACTCGGAGTATGCCGCAGGCCTTGTCGCGTTCAACTCAGTGTTCCAGGTACTCTTCTTTTCACTCTACGCCTGGGTATTTCTCACGGTTCTGCCCCGCTGGTTCGGCCTTACGTCGTTCCATGTCGATATCACCATCGGCCAGATTGCATTTTCGGTTTTCATCTACCTCGGCATACCGTTCATCGCCGGCTTCCTGACCCGCTTCCTGCTGCTTCGCCTGAAAGGACGTGAGTGGTACGATCACACGTTCATACCCCGGATCAGCCCGCTAACGCTCGTTGCGCTGCTCTTCACGATCATGGTGATGTTCTCGCTCAAGGGGGAGTATATCGTCAAAATTCCGATGGATGTGGTACGTATCGCTATTCCGCTGCTCCTGTACTTCGTGATAATGTTCTTCGTTTCGTTCGTCATCGGCCGCAAGATCGGCGCAGACTATTCCAAAACGGCCACGATTGCCTTTACAGCGGCCGGAAACAACTTCGAGCTTGCCATCGCGGTTGCCGTAGCGGTATTCGGAATCAATTCCGGCGAAGCTTTTGCCGCGGTGATAGGCCCTCTGGTCGAAGTGCCTGCGCTCATCGGCCTCGTCAATGTTTCGCTATGGTTCAAAGAAAAATGGTTTG
>DATMYL010000052.1:0-24481 GCA_035560975.1 Chlorobaculum sp.
TGCTCTATCTTCAGGCTCACCCCGTTGAGGGCGTTTACAGAGCTCTCGCCGATCTGGTAGGTTCTGGTGATGTTGACGACTTCTATCATCCGCCCTTTTTTTGTTGTGAAGGCCTGCGCTGCGGGACAAACGGATTGCTGCCGCCACTGCCTTTCGGCAGAACGAAGGTCGAATCTTTCACGACGACGACATCACCGGATGAAAGGCCCTGAACGATTTCGACATTCTTCTCGTCCTTCAGCCCCGTCTGCACCGGCATACGCCTTACGGAGTCTTGTGAAGTGCTCCTGACCGAAACAAATGACCGGCCGTTGCGCGAACGAACGGCTGAAATGGGAAGCAGGAGGACATTATCCTTTTCCCTGACGACGATATTGACGTTGGCGCTCATTCCCGACCTGAACACATCGGGAACTGCTGAAGGCAGCAGGTCGACCTGATAAATGTTCACGTTATTGACCAGCTTCGATTCGTAATAGATGTGATCGACCACTCCTGCCACCTTGATGTCAGGATAGGCATCGAGACTGATTTCAGCTTTCTGGCCGAGTTTCAGGTTGCCGATGTCGGTTTCGTCGACATCCGCCTTGACGATGAGCCTGTCGGAGAGAACCAGAACGGCGTCGCTGGTTGTAATCGTCTGTCCGGGATTGAGGCTGCTGACGATCACCTGCCCGTTGATCGGAGAGATCAGTGCTGTCTGGTTATAAACCTTGTTCCAGTAATCGGTCTCGCTCTTCCCTTTCTGCGTAGCAGCATCCAGCAAGGCAGCACGCTCCGTTGAACTGATCAGGGCGAGCACCTGCCCCTTCCTGACCGACTGTCCCTCCTTGACCATGATTTCGTCGATCCGTCCACCGACCGGTGATTTGATCTCAAGTCTGTTCTGAGGCTTGACCGTCGCCGTGGTCGATACTACCGAACTGATGCTTCCGATCGTTGCATGATATTCGCGATAGGTAACGTCGGGTTTTCCCTTCTTTCCCAACATGAACACAACGCCCCCTGCAACTATGGCGACTGCGAGCACTGCCCCCAAGATCCATACCCTTTTACCTGGTTTCAATTGTCCCTCCTTTTGCCTGCACCCAGTTTGCTTCGGTAATCAGCAGGTTGGACTGAGCGTTGAGATATGATTTTTTTGCGTTCACAAGGTTGTCCTCGATAATGGTCCACTCGTTGAAGGATACGAGCCCCGACGAATACTGGGCATCGGCGATCCGTGCCCGCTCGGCAGCGGCCTCAAGAAATTTTTTCTGGACTGACACGTTCTGTGAGGCATCGAGGAAATTTTTCCAGGCTTGCTCCAAGCTCCTGATGAGCGAGAAATAGGTGCTCTTCTCATCGTACGCCAGTTGATTAAGCACCGCCCTTGCCTTGGCTACAGTAGATTTTCCGGCACCTCCCTCATAGATAGGCACGGCGACGTTGACGCCTACCTGCCACTCAGTCCTGTCGGGCGGAAGCTGGCTGAAGGAGCTGTTGCCGACGCCTGACGAAACAGAGACTTTCGGCATGAAGGCGCTTCTGGCCGCCTGGAGGTTGTATCGGGAAGACTCTTTTTGAGATATCAGGTTAAGGTAGGCAGGATTTTCATGCACGATTCTGTCGAAGTCAGGCAATCCCCTGGTATTTTCGCTGGCGACGAACTGCCCCGAAACCCTCAGATGACCGAAAGACTCTCTTCCAAGCTGGGTGCTCAGCACTACCTGGGCCAGTTCGAGAGCTCTTTTCGCCTGGGCGACCTCATACTCCGCTGCGGCAAGATCGGCATTGGCCTTGCTCTGTGATCCGATGTTTTCAGTGCCGGACTTGTACAGCAGCCCTATCAGGCGCAGGTTCTGCCTTCTCTTTTCGGCAATTTCCGCTGCAAGTGCGACCTGGCGCTGCGCCGTCATCAACTGGACGAAGGCCGACCGCAGAGCGAACCTTGTCGATGCTGAAACCACGTCCCGGCTATATCGGGAAGCCTTGATGTTTTCACCCGCGGCATTGACCAGGCTCGATGTTTTCGATCCATCGAAAAGCAACTGGCTTGCATTGACACCATAGGACCATGACCCGAATGGGGCCGCGATGTTCGATCCTGAACGATCACCTCCTGCGCTCGCGCTGACGCTCGGAAGCAAACCGCCCTTGACGATGTCGCGCTGGGCCTGGGCCTGGAGAACGGATTGAGCCGCCGACTGAAGATCCGGGTGATGTGCAGCCGCCTCGGCCAGACACTGCTCCCATCCGAGAGTTTCTGTTGCCGATGCAGCAAGGCAGGGCTTCACTGTCAAAGCCGTCAGAACAAAATAAAACAGAACAGAACGTAATCGTCTCATAGTCTGGGATGCGTTATGGAAATCCTCAAAACTCTTTCATTCATTTGACGTTATAAGCCGATTATTCCAGCGGATTTTCAGCCAAACACTTAATATTTTTACAGCACCCATACCATCGATCGTTCAGGCGGGGAAAAAATCACGCTTCCTGAACTTCCCGAACAACATCCGGAACATGGCCTTCCGGCGGGTAAGCCACTCGATACGACTGAAGCTCCCTGTGGCAGCAAGCATCCTGTCGACAAGGAATGCAGAAACCGTATCGACGTCGTCGGCCAGCATGTTATAGATCATCTTTCGCCTCCGGCTTTCCGGACTGTCATCCCTGACGGTATCGAACAACAGGTCGGTCACCACCATTCCCGGAAGCAGGCATCCGACCGTAATGCCGCTGCCTTTGGCCTCATGGGCAAAAGATTTCGTGAAATAGGTTGCCGCACTCTTTGTTGTGCCGTAGATGGTCATACGATCGAGGATAGCTCCCTTGCTGCCATGCCCCTCCATATTGAAAATCTTCCCCGAACCCCTTGGCTGCATTGCACGGAACGGGACGATCGTACCGTGCACCACCCCCATGACGTTTACCCCTGCGATCCGGGAAATCTCCTCTTCGTCGAGCTCCCATGCCTTGCGCAACGGCTGCCCGAGACCGGCGTTGTTCACCCATACATCGACATGGCCAAACCGCTTTTCAGCTTCAATGCACAGTCGTTCGACATCGCTGCGCGAAGAGACGTCGGCCACGACGCCATGAACCCTCGAACCGTATGGTGAAAGCGTATCGAGAGCCCTGCCGACACTCGCTTCCCCGGAACCATTGATGACGACGTTGCACCCTTTGTCGAGAAAGGTCCTGGCAAGCCCGAGACCGAGGCCTCTGGTGCTGCCGGTAATGACAATTGTTTTCATGATAACGTATTTGAAAACTATCTGTAGACTCCATAAAGAAACAGCATGACATCGACGAACCAGAGAATTTCAACAGCGAGGATAGCCGTGTGATACGGTTCAAGACGATGCTGCCGGTGCAGGAAAAGCGCGACGGCAAAAAGCACCCAGACAAAAAAACCCAGCAGCACTCCTGACATGACAACAAGGTTACGGCTTCCATGATGGGTCAACGGGGGAAGAATGCCGAGCGACGGCAAGGCGGCCATGGCAATATCGAGCAGGATCGCCGCCGACATCATCAGGCGGGCATTTCGCGACCCGCCGGTTTTGAACGAACGGGCTGCTCCTGCAAGAAACAGGCAGTAGGCGATTATCGACAACAGTTCTGGCGGTGTTATCATAAAAAACAGGATTAAGTTCACATCTTGATTATCACTTGCAAGGGGGAATACGCGTCGGTTAAGTCCGCCCGTCATCGACCTGTTCCCCATCCTCTTCTTCAGTGCTCAGACTTTCAGACTTGTCTATCAATATAATGCGTGACCATAAAATCCACTTTACGAACTATGCCTGAAGCGATATTCATGCCGCATTACTGAAATATTGTATCTTGTCAACCGTCTTGCTGGATCAATAATGAATATCACTGAATAAAGGCTCTCTATCCGCTATGCTTGAAACTCGAAATCTTTCTCTGTCTGCCGGCACCAAGGTTCTCCTGAATGAAACCTCGTTCAGGATCGGCGACAAGGACCGCGCCTCGCTGGTCGGCCTGAACGGCACCGGCAAGTCCACGCTCCTCCGTCTGCTCAGCGGCCAGCTCGAAGAAGACGGCCCGATGAGCAGCGGCCAGATCATGAAATCCTCGACCACAACGATCGGGTATCTGCCCCAGGAGATCTCCTTCGAGGGGGATCTGGAGAAAACCGCCCTTCAGTATGCTTTGCTGGCAAACCAGACGCTTAACGAGCTTTCCGAAAAGATCGCGAGAATGGAGCTCGAACTGGCCCTTCCAGACCAGGACCACGAAGGCGAGGCCTATCACAAGCTGATCGAACGCTTCAGCGATGCAGCCCACGATTTCGAACGACTTGGAGGATACCGGATGCAGTCGGAAGCGGAAAAGATCCTCTCCGGACTGGGATTCAGCGGAGCCGACTTCCACAAAAAGGTGAAGGAGTTCTCCGGCGGATGGCAGATGCGCCTGCTGATCGCAAAACTGCTTCTGCAGAACCCTACGCTGCTGCTGCTCGACGAGCCGACCAACCACCTCGACATCGATTCGCTGCGCTGGCTCGAACAGTACCTGCTGAACTACGAGCACAGCTACCTCATCGTGTCGCACGACCGGTTCTTCCTCGACAAGCTGACAACCAAGACGCTCGAAATCGCCTTCTCGGAGATCACTGAATACAAGGGGAACTACACCTACTACGAAAAGGAGAAGGCCGAACGATACCAGCTGATGATGTCGCGTTACGAAAACGACATTAAAAAGATGGCTGACCTGAAGGCCTTCGTCGACCGGTTCCGCTACAAGGCCACCAAGGCACGCCAGGCACAGAGCCGCCTGCGCCAGATGCAGAAGCTCGAAGGAGAGCTGCAGACGCCCGAGGAGGATCTGTCGCAGATCTCGTTCTCCTTCCCGAAAGCCAAACCGTCAGGACGTGAAGTGCTCAGGCTCGACGGTGTATCGAAATCCTTCAAGCTGCCTGACGGCACAAACAAAGAGGTGCTGAAGAATATCACCCTCGAGATCATGCGGGGCGACCGAATCGCTATCGTCGGATCGAACGGCGCAGGCAAAACCACATTCTGCCGAATCCTTGCAAACGAAATCGACTTCGAAGGCACCCGCCAGACCGGTCATAACGTCAGCATGAACTACTTCGCCCAGCACCAGACAGAGAGCCTCTCACCGGAAAAGAGCATCCTCGAAGAGATGAACGACGCAGCACCGGACTCTGAGGCGCAGCGCAAGGTGCGGGACATCCTCGGATGCTTCCTGTTCAGCGGCGACGCCGTCGCAAAGAAAACCGGCGTGCTCTCCGGCGGTGAGAAATCGAGGGTGGCCCTGGCCAAAATCCTGCTCCAGGCCTCGAACCTGCTCATCATGGATGAACCGACCAACCACCTCGACATGCGCTCGAAAGAAATGCTGATCGATTCGCTCGAGAACTACGACGGTACGCTGCTCCTTGTCAGCCACGACCGTTACTTCCTCGACAGCCTGGTCAACAAGGTATTCGAAATAAAGAACGGTCGTGTCCAGGTCCACCTCGGCACCTACGCCGAGTATATCGAAAAAGCGGAAAAAGCGTTCGAAGAGGAGCGGAAACAACTGGCGGAAGAGAATGCCAGGAAAGAGGCCGAGCGTAAGGCTGCCGCACAGAAACCGGTCGTTAAAGCGCCGGCACCCAAGGCTAACAGGAAAAAAATCGAGGCGATAGAAAAGGAGATCCAGAGGCTGGAGGAGTCAAAAAAGCAGCACGAACAGCTGATGGGCCAACCGTCATTCTACGAAAAGCCGGCCGACGAGGCACGAATCGAGACCGAAAAATACCAGGAGATCTGCAAGGAACTCGACGCGCTCTACGTATGCTGGGAAGAGGAGATGAAATAGAATGCTGGAGAATAGGAAAATGGACGTTATGGACGGGATGGACAAAAACAAGAATCCAATCCCCCTCTTACATGGTCCATTCCGTCCATAACGTCCATAATTTCTTCGTCCATTCCGTCCATTTTCTTCCTCCCCCCTCTTCCCCCCTACTTCCCCGCCAGTATCCTCAGCCCGGCGACACCGGCGATGATGAGGAAGATGCAGAAGAGGCGGGCCATTTCACGGGATTCGTTGAAAAGCAGGATGCCTGCCACGGCGACTCCGACGGCTCCTATGCCCGTCCAGACAGCATAGGCCGTACCTACCGGCACGCTTTTCATCGCTATCGACAGCAGCCAGAAACTCACCAGCATTGCCGATACCGTCAATATCGACGGCAAAGGCTTGGTGAACCCTTCGGCATACTTCAATCCGACTGCCCAAACGCACTCGAACAGTCCGGCTATGAAAAGAATAATCCACGCCATGGTTGAATCTCCATTTTCAATGCACACCTATAAGAGAATGATGAATTATGAATGATGAGTTATGAATTGAAGAGTCAGGAATGAAACGGAATGGGGCCACCCAATTTGGTCGTCAGCATTCAACATTTGTTTTTCTTAACTCAGCATTCATAACTCATCACTCAGCATTATTTCCCCTCATTCATCATTCATCATTCTCCTAAATCTTGACCCACCCTCTCTGCCTGTCGGAATCGATGCCCGCCTGCATGATCTTCTGGATCATCAGCCCATCGCGGAAACTTGCCGCATCTTCAATGACACGCTTGCCGCGCTTCAGGGCCTTGACGATCCTGTGGGCAAGGAATACGAATCCGACCGCAAATATACCGTGTACTGCCAGGGGCGACAGTTTGATCTTCTCCTGAAGCACCAGTTCGTCCCATGGCAGGATCGGCTCGATCTGCTTCCAGCGAGGCGCATCGATGAGGCTCCGGCCGCCTTTGGCCTCCCCGTTCGCGATCTCCCAAAGTCTGCCGGCTCCATCGAGCCTGATGGTTTTCAGGCTGCCGACAACTTCGAGCGAGAACCATGTATAGGCGCCGACCGTGGTGACGTGCATGAGGGAGGATGCGCCCAGGGCGACCGATGACGGGCCGAACTTCATGAACATGGCGAAACTGTCGTCCGATGTTACCGGCAGGCTGCTGCCCGGCGATCCCGGATCGGGACGATACGGAATCGATGTCGCCAGGTTACAGCAAACTTCGGAGATCTCCCCGATCAGGAACCGGTTCAGGTCGATGAGGTGCGACCCGATCGCCCGAAGGGCACCGCCCCCCCTCGATGCGTCGCTCCACCATGACCAGGGCTGGTCCGTACGGTTGCGGGTGGCGAGGTTCACCACAGCCCGCACTTCGTAGATCTTGCCGATTTCGCCGCCATCGATCATCTGCTTCATGCTGCGCACGGACGGATGAAACCTGAGCTGGTGGTCGATCAGGGCCAGGCTTGGTGACTTTCCGGCAACCGCCGTCATTCGCTCAGCCTCCTCTATCGTAAGGGCAAACGGTTTTTCGCACAGCACCCCTTTGCCGCTTTCGAGCACTCCGGTAACCATGGACTCATGCAGCCAGGTCGGTGTCGTAACGCAGACAAAGTCCAGATCGCACTTCAGGAGATCGTGCCAATCGGCAAACCCTTCGCGAATGCCGAACCGGTCCATGAACTTCTGGCGATGCCGCTCGGTCGGGCTCGCCGCAGCAGCCAGTTCGACCCCCTCGATCAGGGAAAATGCCGGAGCCTGCGCCACCTGGGCCCATCCGCTGCCGATAAATCCTATTTTGACTCGTTTTTTCATGGTTCTGCGCATAAAAAAAGGGTGACCAAGATCACCCTTCAAGTTTTTCGTTCACTGCCTCATGGTCAGTTGAGCTGCTGTGCCTGGGCCTTGGCCTGGCGAGCCCGTTCGATATACTCTTTCTGGATGTCTCTCGACACGTTGTATGCCTTGGATAGGCTGTCTGATCGCCAAAGATGGGCGTCAAAGGCCATACAGATGTTACGGAGGAACGGGATGCCTTCATCCGTCACCCTGACACCCTTTTCGAGCAACACGACCAGACCGTCGTTCTCCATGTCTTCGAGGCGGTATCGGGCGACGTCGAGCTCCCCGGTGTACATGGCAGGATCTTCCCATGAAGTCTCCTGGCGGCACATGAGGTTCAGGATATGGCGACGCAGCACGAGATCCTCATCAGTCAGGAGATGTCCGCGCATGATCGGGAAGCGGCCTTTGTTCACCTCTTCGATGTAGCGGTCGTCGTCACGTTCGTTCTGGGCGAAAGCGTACCAGGTGTCGCTGATCGACGAAGCGCCGAGGGCAAGCATCATCTGGGTGGTGTTCTCGGTGTAACCCATGAAGTTACGGTGCAGGGAACCGTCTTGTGCAGCAGTCCAGAGGGCATCGCCTTCAAGGGCGAAATGGTCCATGCCCACCTCGTGGTAACCGATCGATTCGAGCATGGCGCGCCCCTTGTCGTAAAGCTCCTGCTTCACGTCACCTACCGGCAGGTCCGACTCCTTGAAGCGTCGCTGGCCTTCGTAAAGGTGCGGGTTGTGGCCGTATCCGTAGAACGCGAGGCGATCCGGCTTGAGCTGCATGACTTTGTCGATGGTATCCATAACCGTGGCGAGCGTCTGTTTCGGCAGACCGTAGACGAGGTCGAAATTGATCGAGGTGAACCCGATCTGGCGGGCCAGGTCGATCTTCTCCTTGACCAGTTCGAACGACTGCGGGCGGTTGATCTCTTCCTGCACGATCGGGTCGAAGTCCTGAATACCGAAGCTCATGCGGCGGAATCCGACACTGTAGAGCGCCTCGAGATGCTCTTTCGAGGTCGAGCGGGGATTGGTCTCGAAGCTGAACATGTAGTTGTCCATCCTGTTGACATCCTTGAACAGGGTGTTGACCAGCATGACGAGGTTTTCCGGGCTGAAGAAGGTCGGGGTGCCGCCTCCGATGTGCAGCTCCTTGACGTTCAGCTTGCCGGGAAACACGTCGAGATACATCTGCCACTCTTTGATCAGGGCATCGATATAGGGCTTCTCGAACGAATGGTCCTGGGTACGGTGGGCGTTGCAGCCGCAGAAATAACAGTGGTTCTCGCAGTACGGGATGTGGATGTACATGCTGATACCGGTGGTTTCGTTGCTTTCGTTGAAACCCTTTACCATGGCGGCTTTCCACTCTTCCTGAGTCACGCCGTCGGCGCTCCATGAAGGAATGGTCGGGTAACTGGTGTAACGTGGACCGGGATTGCTGTACTTTATTGCGAGATTTGTTGTCATTGTATTCTTCCCCGACAAATGTTATTTTTTTCCGAACAGGGGAAAATACATAAAACTCCGCAAATTCATAACCGTTATCCCCTCAAACCGGCCGCACCTTTGATGCGGCCTGACCATTTTTTTTCATGACACAAGCACATGCAGAAGGGCACGACCCTCTCGTAGGAATCATCATGGGGTCGGACTCAGACTTCGACATCATGAAAGAGGCCGCCGACGTTTTTGAAGAATTCGGCGTCACTTATGAAATCTCGGTCATCTCGGCGCACAGAACGCCAGGCGACCTCGAAGCATACGCCACATCGGCGCAGGACCGGGGCCTGAAAGTGATTGTCGCCGGTGCCGGCGGCGCGGCGCACCTGCCCGGCGTAACTGCAGCCATGACCGTTCTTCCTGTCATCGGCGTGCCGATTTACAGCCGCAAGCTCAGCGGCCAGGACTCGCTCTACTCCATCGTGCAGATGCCTGCTGGAATACCGGTGGCCACCGTGGGCATCGACAACGCCCGCAATGCCGCACTGCTCGCCGTGCAGATGCTAGCGCTCGCCGACGAAAAGCTCATGACGGCCATGAAAGCGTTCCGCGAACGACTCGCCGAGGCCTCACGCCAGAAAACCGGGAAAATCCGGGAAAAGCTGCATGCAAAAGGCTGAGTTCTGGATCAGGCACCTTGGCCTCGAACGACACCCTGAAGGAGGCTGGTACCGCGAAACTTACCGCAGCAGCGGTTCGTTCGACTTCCACGACGAAAGTCAATTCGGCAGTCCCCGACCCTTTGCGACCTCCATCCACTACCTGCTCGAACAGGGTGATCGCTCACGCCTGCACCGCATCCTTTCGGACGAGCTGTGGTATTTCCACGCAGGCAGCCCGCTGGAGGTCCATCTGTTTCCCGAAACCGGTTCCCCGTCATCGTTCACGCTCGGCGACCAGGCCGAAGACGGCCAGGTGCTCCACGATTGGGTACCTGCCGGCTGCCGCTTCGGCGCACGCATGAAGGAGGGCGCAGACGAAGGGACTTATTCCCTCGTCAGTTGTGTGGTCGCCCCCGGATTCGATTTCAGGGATTTCTCCTTCGTGGAAAGAAACCAATTGATCGCACAATACCCTGACCATGAATGGGTCATCAAGGCTTTGACCTGACCGGATTACGGTATATATTCACCGCTTGAGCCAATTTTCGGCTCTTTTTTATTATTATTCCACAGTTTGCATAGAGGATCCATTTGAACCGGACAATACGAGTAGACATGAAAAAACGGGTAGTGATCGTCGGCGGAGGATTTGCCGGCCTTAATGCCGCAAAGATGCTCAGCAACAGGAAGGATATCGAAGTAACCCTGATCGATCGCAAGAACTATCATCTCTTCCAGCCGCTGCTTTACCAGGTGGCAATGGCCGCTCTCGGCGAGGGCGATATCGCCACGCCGCTGAGAAACATGCTCGCCGGATACGATAACATGACAGTCTTCAAGGGCATCGTGCGGAATGTGGATCTGGAATCCAAAACAGTACAAACCGATTTCGGCGACGTAGAATACGACTACCTCGTCATGGCCTGCGGCGTGCAGCACCACTACTTCGGCAACAACCAGTGGGAAGAGTTCGCCCCCGGCCTGAAAAATCTCGCGCAGGCGACAGAAATCCGCCGCAGGGTGATGGAGGCATACGAGGCGGCAGAAAGGACGAACAACCTGATCGAGCGCAAGAAACTGCTCACCTTCGTGATCGTCGGGGGCGGACCGACCGGTGTGGAACTCGCAGGTTCGATCGGCGAGATGAGCCGCTACACCCTTTCGAAATTCTACCGGCATATCGACCCCAAGCTCACCAGAATCTTCATCGTCGAAGCTGCCGATCGCATACTCGGCGGTTTTTCGCCGGATCTGTCGAGCAAGGCTACCAGGGAACTCGAAAAACTCGGCGTACAGGTCTGGACGTCGAGCCCGGTAAGCGACGTCGATGCCGACGGCGTGCAGATCGGCAAGGAACGGATCGAAGCCGCAACCGTGCTCTGGGCAGCAGGCGTCCAGGCGTCGGACATCGGCAAGCGCATGAGCCTGGAAACTGACCGCACCGGGAGAATCGTTGTCGAACCCGACCTGAGCATTCCCGGCCATCCCGAAGTGTTCATCGGAGGCGACCAGGCATGTTTCACCCATCAGACGGGATCACCGCTTCCGGGCATGGCGCCGGTAGCCCTGCAGGAGGGGAAATATATCGGCCGCACGATTCTCGGCGACATCAAGGGACAGGCTCGCAAGCAGTTCAAGTACCGCGACAAGGGACAGATGGCGACCATCGGCCGCAACAAGGCAATCGTTGAATTCGGCAATCTCAAGTTCGACGGTGCACTCGCATGGTTCACCTGGATCCTGGTGCATATCTACTATCTATCGACATACAAGCACCGGGTTTTTGTGCTTGCACAGTGGGGCTGGTCCTACTTTACCTTCGGGTTTGGGGCGAGACTCATCGTGAACAAGGACTGGCGATTCTACGGAAAAGAAAGCAAAGAGGACGATGGCTGCAGAACATGACATCCCCGGCCAACAGAAAGAGAGCGCACGACCAGGACGCCGGTTTTCGCTTGCCGTCGTACTTGACGCGGCACTTTCTCTGACATTTCTTGTCCTTGCGGCTTATATTGCCATCTATGCGTCGAACGTCGAAGGCCCCGACAGCCGCAATCTGCTTTATTTTGCAGCCCTTATGGGGTCATACGGCATCTGGCGCACGATCAGGAGTTATCTGAAAAACCGCGGACAGCACGATCAAGCTGAGTGAAAGGAACATCCGGGTTCATTGACAAGCCATGACAATTCAAGGCATAAAACTGAGATGAAAACTATCGACTTGAATCTTGAAACTGAGCAGCAGCTCTTTTTCCACAATTACGCGAGGCTTCCCCTCGAAATCGAATACGCAAAAGGATCATACCTTTACACCACCGACGGCAACCGTTACCTCGACATGATCGCAGGTATCGGCGTCAATGCGATCGGCTATGGCGACCCGCGACTCCTGAAAGCCATTACGGACCAGGCAGGAAAATTCATCCATATCTCGAACCTGTTCATGCAGCGCCCCCAGTTCGAACTGGCGGCAAGGCTTCTTGAGATTTCAGGGCTATCGAAGGTCTTTTTCTGCAACAGCGGCACCGAGGCTATCGAAGCCGCCATCAAGCTGGCAAGAAGGTTCGCAGGGCAGAACGGCAACATCGAGAAAAGAGAGGTGCTCTCGCTCAGCAACTGCTTCCACGGCAGGACCTACGGAGCGATGTCCCTGACGGCGAAGCCCAAATATGTCGACGGTTTCGAACCGCTCGTACCGGATACCGGCATGATCGACTTCAACGACGTCGAGGACCTCGAAAGAAAGGTGTCCGACCGCACAGCCGCGGTATTCGTCGAATTCGTCCAGGGTGAAGGCGGCATCCACCGGGTAAGCAAACCCTTCATCGACCGCCTCAGCGAGCTGGCTGCCCAGTTCGGGTTCCTTATCGTGGCCGATGAAATCCAGGCCGGGTGCGGTCGTACGGGCACCTTTTTCAGCTACTCGCAGTTCGGCGTTCAGCCCGATCTGGTATGTGCAGCCAAACCGCTCGGCGGCGGGCTTCCGCTCGGGGCGATCATCGGCAACGACAAGATCGCCGGGGTGTTCACCCCAGGCAGCCACGGCACCACCTTCGGAGGCAACCCGGTAGCCTGTGCGGCAGGTCTGGCCATGATCGACGCGATCTATGCGGACGGACTCATGGAGAAAGCTGTCGAAACCGGAGCCATGATGAGGGAAGGGTTCGAGAAGCTTGCCACGAAATATCAGCAGATCATCGAAATCAGACAGTACGGCCTCATGATAGGAATCACGGTGGACAAGGAGGCGAAATACTACGTCGAACAGGCGCTGCAGAAAAAGCTTCTGGTCAACGCCACAAGCCAGAATGTGATCAGGCTCCTTCCGCCTCTGTCGATCGACAGGGCCGAAGCTCAATTCTGTATCGATACGCTCGATGAAATCTTCAGCGAAGAAAAGCGTTAAGAAGGCGGAACCTGCTGCACCGCAGACGCCTGCTGTCATGCCGCTCGGTGTGGTGAACTACCTGTTCATCGCACTGGGCGCGGCTGTCATTGCACTGAGTTATGCCTTCATGTACCTCGAAAAGGAGGTAGACGGTTTTTTCGCGCTCAACATCGCACCGTTCACCCTTGTAGGCGCCTACCTCTGGATCCTCTTCGCCATATTCTACCGGCCGGATGGAAAGAAAAAAAGCGGAAACACCCCGTAAGGCCTTTCCGCTGATTCATCTGCAAACCGTCGTTTTATTCCTTATCCCTCTCCGAGCTTAAACCAGACGGGAATGGTCATCCAGACCCTCACAAGCTTTCCGCCCTGTTTACCAGGCTTGAACTTCGTCGTCATAGCAAAACGGACAGCCTCCTTGTCAAAAATATTGCTATCCGGAGGCACACGCTTGACGATCTCGGCTTTCATCGCCCGACCATCCTCCCCGATCAGGACACGAACAAATATCCTTCCGGAAATACCGGCAATTCTTGCCATTTCCGGATAATTCGGCCTCGAATTGGGATCCAGCAAACTCGGAGGCTCTGAACACTCGCTCAATTCAACTATGGTATTATCGCAGGCAGCTCCACCGTCGTTGCCCTTTCCGGCACCCTGCTGAATTGCCTGCCTGATCTCCTTCTGAGTCGCCAGCGTCTGCTCTGCGGGCGCTTCAGCTACCTTCTTGACCTTGCCGACGTTCGGCGGAGCCTCCACCGGCGTGCAGGTCGGTTTGACCGGTTCTGGTGGCGCTATCGGCGGTGGCGGCGGAAGCTGGGTGACGTTGGTCACAATCTCGTAGCACTGAACGGCCATCTTGTCCTCGTGCTTGAACAGGCCGGTAAAAGCCATCAGGTTATTCCAGTTGGCGCTGACCACCCCGAACACGAGCAGCAAAAGAACTGACACGATCACGCCGTGGGTCAGGAACAGGTGCGCCTCACGCCGCAGCACGAGGTTGCCGTAGTTTATGTTCCTGAGGCGGTCTGTATCGAGAAACTGTTCCCGGAAATCCCATCTCTGCTGTGCCCGATCGGCCACATGTCCATGCACTCTATCTAACTTTGAAGACACGCTCCCAAACTCCTGTTTTCGGTTCACGAACCAAGGAAATAATTATCAGATCGATCAACGAACAACAACGGCCCGCTTGACTTCGGCCTCGTCCTGACCGTTAAAGTCATCGAGGCTGAACCGGTCGATCTTCAGCAGGTTCAGTTCGTCGATGATGTCTACAAGCGCTTTGTACTTGGCCTTTTCACTGATCTTGACCACGATCACCAGTTTTTTGTTGTCGGCGGTCCGCTGACGAAGCAGATCCCGCAGTTCATGGCTGAGCAATGACTGCGATTCGCCCTTTTCATACAATGGTTCCTGACGGGGAACCTCTTCACCCAGAGACCAGTATGCGAAATCATCACCTGGAATCCTGAGCGTCATCACGTTTCGTTCGGCAATGGAGACTTCGCCTGTTTCCGGAGGAATGTTGATCTCCATCGTGTTCGACTTGGCAAAGGTGGTCGTCAGCATGAAAAAGGTCAGCAGCAGGAACGCCACGTCCACCATCGGCGTCATGTCAAGCTTGAAACCGATCCTTTTCGTCTGCCGTCCGCCTTTTTTAGGGCCACGCCTTTCATTGGGGGTATCGATCATGCCCATATCAACGAACCTCCCTTTCCATAACCGTGACCAGGTTGAAATTGAGCATGTTCAACTTCTTGAAAACCTTGATGACATAGTTGACCGACTCGTAATCAGCCTTGTTGTCGGCCCTTATGACCGGCCTCAGGCGCTGGTCGGCCATGCGCGACATAATGATATATCTGGGCAGCTCTTCACGGGTGATACGGAAACTGTCGTCAAGCCTGAATTTTTTGAGAGAATCGGCAATGGCCGGAGCAGGCAATCCTGCATTCTCAAGATTCTTCTTGACAACGGTATCGAAAAGCCGTGCCCTGGTCCGCTGCGAAGAGACTCCCATCAAGAACGTGTTGTCTTTGGAGACGGTGACAGTCAACACATCCGACTCAGGAAGCTTCATGTTCGAATGGGACGATGGCAGGTCAATCTTGACTGCCTCCGGCGGACGAAACTTGGTCGTCAGCATGAAAAAAGTCAGCAACAGAAACGCCACATCTACCATCGGCGTCATGTCGAGACGAAACCCTACCCTTTTTGCCTTGATTTTGGACATGGCTCACGATTGGGATTTGCCTGTGGCGAGCGTCTGGATGATGTAATAGGCCGCCTCGTCAATCATGTAGTTGAACCGGTCGACCCTGCTGGTAAACACGTTGTAGGTAACGATACCCATGATGCCGCCGAAAATACCGAGCGCAGTGTTGAAAAGAGCCTCGGAAATACCCAGCGAAAGCTGGACTGCATCGGGAGCGCCGCTCGTCGCCATGGCTGCAAATGCCCTGATCATGCCAAGCGTGGTGCCGAGCAGGCCGACCATGGTTGAAATGGAAGCGATTGTCGAGATGGCCACAAGGTTCTTTTCGAGAAGCGGCATCTCCATGACGGTCGCCTCTTCGACAGCCTTCTGCATCTCACTCATGCGCTTGTCCCTGTCGGTAACGTTATGCACGGAAAGCAGCTTGTATCGTTCGAGCAAGGCCCTGATCACCGCGGCAAGAGAGCTCTGGTGGTCGTCGCAACGGGCGATCGCCTGATCGATGGAGCCCGAATCGACATCCTGTTTGAGGCTTCCGACAAATTCCGTGATTGCGCCTTTTCCTGCAGCTTTGTTCAACGCGAGGATCCTTTCGACGATATAAGCGATGACCATGAGAATCAGAGCCATCAAAACCGAAACGATCGGACCTCCCTTCCATACGGCGTGGAACATGGATTCCGGAGAGGTGGTTCCCATCCAGATGTAGAACCCGAGGGATACTGCGTAGGTAACTACGATCAGTATCGCCGTGAAAAAGCCCTGCTTCATATGCTTAACTTTATAATGATGGAGTTAATGAAATCCATGTGAGCCGCAAAATATAAATATTAAATAAACCACTTCTTTGGGGTCAAATACAAGCGTTAAGAACCGGCAGAGCCGAAATGCGATAACTTTGATGAATTTACCTGGCAGTCGCGGGTTTTTTGAAGTCGCAACGGAAGGAGGCTGGACGGAACAATCGAGTCATTCAACAAATCAATAGAGGTACTCAAAAGGTAGGTCATACAACTACAGCCTGTAGATGATGGGTAATAATCAATCAAACCTGTTGGAAAAAAGGGTTTACTGTGTAAATGTAGTAAAAAAACGTTGGAGTTTAGAAATCTGGACAGGCAAAATGCACAAGGAAGCCGCCGTTTTCATAATTATTTCAGCCAATCGACCTCAACGACACACCCGAAAAGAACCGTGGCAACGTTGCGATTTCGTTATTTTCAGGTTATCATAGGTTCGAAAACAAAACTACAGAGCACCACACAGCAGGCATGATACCCCAACGAATGATTGATGAAGTCCGTCAAGGCACGGACATTATTGATATTGTGTCGGATTATGTCAAACTGAATCCTTCCGGCCGTCATTTCAAGGCCCTCTCCCCTTTCACCCAGGAAAAAACCCCCTCGTTCATCGTCTCGCCCGACAAGCAGATCTTTAAATGCTTTTCAAGCGGCAAAGGCGGAAACGTCTTCACCTTCGTCATGGAGATGGAGAAAGTGACCTTCCCCGAAGCGGTCGAACTGCTGGCAAAACGCGCCGGTATCGATGTGAGCAAATATCGGGAGGCAATGGGAAAGCAGGAGGAGAAAAAAGAGGATAGCCGCCACGAAACACTACGCTGGGCAGCGAGGTTATTCAACACCACGCTGGAAAGCAACGCCGGCAAGAAGGCATACGCCTACCTCTCGGCAAACCGTGGCCTGGACGCTGGGACCATCAGGAAATTCGGGCTCGGTTACGCACCCGACTCATGGGATTTCCTGCTGAACGCCGCCGCAAAAGACAATATTCCTGTCGAGCACCTGACCGAACTCGGCCTCCTGACGCGCCACCGCCTGAAAGACACCCTGTACGACACGCTCCGCCACAGGGTCATCTTCCCGATCTTCACCATCGGCGGGCAGGTAACTGGATTCGGCGGAAGGACGCTCTCCTCCGACCCGGAAACCCCCAAATACATCAACTCCCCGGAAAGCGCGATCTTCGAAAAGTCGAAGCTGCTCTACGGCATGCATGCGGCCAAAGAGACGATCAGGAAACAGGAGACAGCCATCCTCGTCGAAGGCTACATGGACGTCATCGCCCTTCACCAGGCTGGATTCACCAACGCCGTGGCGTCGTGCGGAACATCGCTCACCCGCTATCAGGCCAAAATCCTGAAGCGCTACACGTCGAGGGTGCTGTTCCTGTACGACGGCGACAACGCAGGGAAAAAATCGATGTTCGCCGGCATCGACATCCTGCTCTCCGAAGGCTTGACTCCATGGGTGGTCATGCTGCCCGGAGCGGAAGACCCCGACAGCTTCATCCGGACACGTGGAAAAGAGGAGTTCCTGAAGGTTCTGGAGAGCGAAAGGTGCTCTTTCCAGGATTTTCAGATCCGATGCTATCGGGACGCCGGTTTCATGGAGAGCCCGGACCTCGCATCGAAAGCAGTTTCAGCAATGACCAGAAGCATCGCACTGATTACCGATCCCGTCCAGAAAGAGCTGTACATCGAAGAGCTCTCGAAAAAACTCGACATCAGCCGCAAAACGCTCCAGAAGGTCATGGCCTCCGGCAATGCCGCTCCGGGGCATGGAAAAGATCATCAGTCTGAAAAGGAGGAAGAGCGACCTGCCCCTCCTGTGCAGAGCACCCCTCTCTCCGTGTCTGAACGGACATTCCTGGAAGCACTCCTCGAAAGCACCTTCTACGGTAACGAAGTACTGGCCTTCGCCGCATCGCACGAACAGATGTTTCGCCTGTCGAACCACCCCGCACAGGCCATATTCAACCATCTGGTCACCCGTTACCGCGCCATCTCCGGAGACAAGGATGCCCACATCGACATAGCAGCTGAAATCAGCTCCATCGAACTTCCCGAAGCCCGCGACCTGGCCCTCGACATCCTCTTCAGGCTGCCGGTCAGCGAAACCTCCCGCCCAAACCCGACGGAAACCGCCCAGCACGCCCGGCGCTGCCTCTCCCATTTCCTCATCGCCGTCAAGACCATCGTGCTCGAACCCCTGCAGAAAGAAAAGCAGGCCCTGCTCTCAAGGCTCGCCGGCGGCCCGGAAAAGTCCGAAGAGAAAAAACTCTTCACCCGCCTCCACGAACTGAACAACCAGATCAGATCGATGGACCAGGAAGTCACCGGCTCAATCAACACGATCCTGGAAGCGTGAAGTGTGAAGAGCGAATGTAAGATTATGGACGTGATGGACGTGATGGACTTTATGGACGCTATGGACTGAATGGACGTTATGGACGGAATGGACGGAATGGACAAAGAAAAGAATCTTTGATCGGTCCATCCAGTCCATAACGTCCATTCTTACATTTCGTCCATAACGTCCATTTCCCACATTTCTTCCATTTCGTCCATTTTCTTACATTACACTGTTGCGATTACCCCTAACCCCTTCGCAGCAATTTATGAGCATCGAGCCCCTTATCCCCAGGCACGGAGGATACAGAAACCTGAAGGCATTTCAGGTTGCACAGCTGGTTTACGATGTGACCGTCCGCTTCTGCAACCGTTTTGTCGACAAACGCAGCCGCACCCATGACCAGATGGTACAGGCTGCCTGTTCAGGCGTCCAGAACATTGCTGAAGGAAGCCAGGCATCGGCGACCTCCAAAAAAACGGAACTCAAACTGACCGGTGTTGCCAGGGCAAGCCTTGAAGAGCTCCGCCTCGACTTTGAAGATTTCCTGCGCCAGAGGAACCTTGCCATGTGGAAACACAACGACCCTCGCAGGAAAAGCCTTATCGCAAAACGATGTTCAAGTGCCGATGAAGTTGCCCGATGGGTAAAGGAAGAGTACGAGCGAGAGCGGCAAGAATTGCCTGAAGAAAATGGACGTGATGGACGCTATGGACTGGATGGACGTAATGGACAACACAGTCGAAACTATTCAAAAACCTCTGTGCAGGAAATTGCGGCTAATGCTGCGCTCACACTCGTCGCGGTAGCCAACAGCCTTCTCGACCGCCAGATCGACACCCTCGCAAAGTCATTCGAATCAGAAGGGGGATTCACCGAAAAGCTCTACCGAATCCGCTCGCTGAGAAAACGAAACAGCCCCTGAACAACCAGATTACCACAACGCACCCAGCGCCCCTTTTTTCGTCCATCCAGTCCATCCAGTCCATTCCCACTATTCCCACTATTCCCACCATTCCCACCATTCCCACCATTCCAGCCCTTCCCTGCCCTCACTGCCGCTCCTGCGCCAAATCGGCCATACCCAGGAGTCCGGAATTGGCCAGCAATCTCAGGCGCGCCGAACGCCACTCTGCTACTGCACGAATCCGCTCCTGCTCAGCGTCAGCCAGTGACGACTGGCTGTTGAGAACTTCGAGAATATCGGCTGCATGCCGTTCATACCGGCGCAAGGAAGAGTGCAGACCCTGTGTCGCCGCCTCCATAAGCCGGTCGGTGGCCCTGAGTGTTCCCAACGATGTCAGCGCATCAGCATGCGCCTTCACCACCTCAGTCAGAATCTGATTGGTTGTTTCCTGCAACTGGGCATCACTCTGTTCGACCTGGGCTTTTGCACCCTGAATCTTGTAGGTTCTGCCGAAACCCTCGAATATCGGCAGGTTAAGAGTAACGCCGGCCACTTTCACAGACTGGTTGTTAAAAGACAACCCCTGATTGGGGTATCCGTTCATGGAGATATAGGCAGTTGCATCCAGGGACGGCAATCCCTCGGATCGTATCACTGATATTTTTGCTTTATCGGAGGCCAACTTTGCGCGGGCCTGCCTGATAGCCGGATGTTGTTCTTCTGCTTTGTGCAACCAGTTGTTCAGCTCCTTCACATCATCCACACGATAAAGCTCCAGCCTCTGCGGCAAGAGCAGGACCGTACCCGGTGCCAGTCCCATCGCCTGACCCAGCAGGCTCAGCGACTTATTGAAGTCGCCCTGGGCTCGCGATTCATTGACTCGCGCCCTGGCCAGGGCAGTCAACGCCTGCAAAGTATCGGACAACGGAGCCGCACCACGTTCCTCACGTCGTTTGGTTGCAGCAAGAACACGTTCGGCTATGTCCGCCATTTTTTTTCTGGAAATATATTGCGACTGTGCCGTTATCGCATCGAAATAGGCCTGGATGACCCCCGCCATCGTCTTTTGCAGAGAGGCATCGTGTGCGGCAAGGGCCGCCAACAGCAGTAGCGAAGCCGCTTTATTGTTTGCCCTTCGCTCCCCGAAATCCAGTAGTCTCCAGGTCAGGGATCCATAAACCTGATTGCCCAGCCGAAAGGAATCGGCTTCGCCAATGAGGGTGGAGTTACTGGTCCAGTTCCCCAATCGGCTTATTGAAACTTTCATGTTCGGTAAATACGCGGCACGCGCTTCACCCAACACACCCGCCTGAATCTTGATTGCAGCCCAGGCTGAACGGATTTGCGGATTATTGCACAAGGCGATATCAACAGCACTTTCGAGTTCCAGCGGTTGAGACAGGTCTGTGGTGGAGGGGCATGCTATGAAACTCCCATCGGGAAGCAGGGCTCCCGTGTGCAGACGGGCGGGTCGAGCCCCAAGAGGATCATTCAGAATATCAGGAACAGCCTGAGCGAGGGCCGGGTACACCAACACCGGTATAAGGATTGCCGGAACGTAGCGCCACGCCTTAGCGTTGATTGAAACTCTCGTGTGCATGTTGAATCAGTGGGGAGAGGAAATATTCGATTATGCGGCGACTACCGGTCTTGATCTCTATCGATACACTCATGCCGGGTGCCAGCGCAACCTGACGTCCATCAACTGCCATGGTGGACTGATCCAGAATCACCTTGATGGCATACACCGGCCCCTTCGGCAAATCCTTTTTCGTATCATCCCGATCGACATGCGTTGAGGCCTGGCTGCCCGTCTGGGTATTCGGATCTATCGCATCACGGGATACATGGGACACGCGACCGGACACCGTCCCGTATTTCGTGTAATCGAAGGTTTCGATCTTGACCTGGGCTCGCTGGCCTTCCGCAATGAATCCAACGTCCTTGTTCTCAATAAAGGCCTCTACTTCGACCTGATGCTGGCGGGGAACAATCACCATCAATGGTTGTGCAGACTGCACCACACCGCCTATAGTATGAACCGTCAACTGCTGCACTGTGCCTGCCACAGGGGCCGTCAGGCGCAATAGATCGCTATGCGCAGCGGCGCGTTCGGCATCCTGCCCGGATGACTGTGCCTCTCTCAGCCCCTCATTCAGTGCGTCCTGCGCACTTTTACGCGTCTCGGCAACATGTGCGCGGCGCTGGTTGGTGACATCCGCAAGCCGGCCTTCCAATTCAATCCGATCCTGCTCCTTTTCCAGCCATGCATGTTCCGATACATCATGCTCCCGTGCCAGGGTTCTGTAATCGTTCGCCCGTTGCGCGATGAGCGGTAGCTGACGGCTATAACGCGCTATCTCGCCGTCCAGGCGTTTCAGCTTCGCTTCAAAATCCTGCCACTGACTCTCCAGATGACGCCTGGCGTCCGCCAGACGTCCTGCCGACACCCCTTCCACATCAGCCATCGGCGTGACGCTTCCGGCCCCGATGGACGCCAACAGTGCTCTGGCACGAGCTACCTGTAACAGCGCCGATTCCCGATCACCAGAGGCCTTGTCCTGTTCCCGATCGCTCATGCGGGTATCGAGCTCGATCAGCAGATCGCCTGCGGCAACAGCCGTTCCCTCTTCGACGAAAAGCCCATCCACACGAGCTGTTTCAACGGAAGCGATTGTTTTGCTTCGATCGGACGGGATAATCTTGCCCGTCGCATTCACGATGATATCCATCCGCCCAAAAACCGACCACAGCAGCAATGCCACCAGCATGGCCATCAGTATATGAGCCACCCAGCGTCCGGCCGGCGATACCGGTGCCGTCTGCAAAGCCAGTGCTGAAGGGAGAAATTCCGATTCGTGCGCTTTCAGGTCCGGTGGCGACATCTCATGCCGTCTCGACCAGAAATGGGCAACATGCTGCCGGTAGCGGGCCAGCAGTTCCAGCAAGGCCGACATGCGCAACCTGAACTTCTGCGCCCGTTGGCCCTGGGATTCCTGCTCTGTACAAATAGGTCGCCTCTGCGGAAAGAGAGCTCTCTTTATCCTTGCAGCATATCGAAGGTATCTTTCGTGCCAACTCATACGGCGCATACCTCCGATTGCATGCCCTGCTGCAGCTTGTAAAGATGGGCATAGATCCCGTCCCTGACCTGCAGCAATTCCGCGTGGGTGCCCTCCTCGACGACCTGGCCGCGTTCCATCACCAGGATTCGGTGCGCGTCACGCACGGCTGACAGCCGATGGGCGATGATCAGTACGGTTCTTCCCGCACATATTTGCCGCATGTTGTCCTGAATGATCTTCTCGGACTCATAATCAAGGGCACTGGTTGCCTCATCAAAAATCAGCACCCGTGGATTGGTGATCAGCGCCCGGGCGATAGCGATCCGCTGTCGTTGTCCGCCGGAGAGCCCTGTTCCGTGCTCGCCGACGACAGTGTCATACCCTTCGGGCAATTCACAGATAAAGTCGTGTGCACCGGCTAGCCTGGCTGCCTCGATCACCGCTTCCAGCGGCAAAGCCGGGCTGGCCAGCGCAATGTTGGCCCGAATCGAGCGGTTAAAGAGTGTGTTCTCCTGTAACACCACACCGATCTGCTGGCGCAGCGAGACCGCATCCACCACTGCCAGGTCGTGACCATCAACGAGTACACGCCCCCGGTCCGGGACGAAGAGCCGCTGAACCAGTCGTGTGAGCGTGCTTTTTCCAGATCCGGATCGCCCCACGATACCGATCGTCTCCCCCGGAACAATCTTCAGGTCGACCTGCCGTATGACGTCTGCCGTATCCGGACGGTAACGGAACGACACCTGGTCAAATTCGATCGCCCCGGCGATTTTCGGTAACCGTGTCCTTTGGGTGGAAACCTCTGTGGGGGCATTGAGGATATCGCCCAGTCGACTCATGGAGATCCCGACCTGCTGGAAATCGTTCCAGAGTTGTGCAAGGCGCAGAATAGGACTCGACACCTGTCCCGCCAGCATGTTGAACGCAATCAGGGCGCCTACCGTCAATTCATTGTTCAGTACAAGACCGGCCCCTTTCCAGAGGATTGCTGCGGTAACCAGCTTGCTGACCAGTGTGACACCGCCACCGGCGATCGTCGCTACATTGGTTACCGACAGTCCGGCCGTAACATAGGCCGCCAGCTGCTGATCCCATTTGTGCGTCCAGCGGGGCTCAACCGCCATCGCCTTGACCGTATCGACACCGCTTATGGTTTCCACCAGAAAGGACTGGTTCTCTGCGGAACGGTTGAACTTCTCGTCGAGACGACTGCGAATCATCGGTGTAAACACGACCGACAAGGCGACATAACAGGGAATTGAAGCCAGCACGATGAACGTAAGTGCCTTGCTGTACCAGAACATCACCCCAAGAAACACAAACGAAAAGGCGATATCGAGCACGACCGTCAAGGCATTACTCGTCAGGAAAGAGCGGATATTCTCCAGTTCGCGAATCCGGGCAACCGAATCGCCGACACGACGACTCTGAAAGTAGGAGAGCGGCAGCCCGAGCAAGTGACGAAATATGCGGGCACCCAGTTCCACATCGATCTTGCTGCTCGTGTGCGCAAAGACCCAGGTGCGGATACCGGTCAATGCGGCTTCAAACAAGGTCGCTGTGACAAGACCAATCGCGATGACATTGAGGGTTTTCATGGCATGGTTCACCAGCACCTTATCCATCACCACCTGGAAAAACAGCGGTGTTACCAGCCCGATGAGCTGAAGGCACAGTGAGATAAGCAGTATTTCACCCAGTAATCGGCGATATTTGATAATCACCGGAATAAACCAGGTGAAATCGAATCGGGCAAGCGGTCCGCTGAAGGTCGCCTTGCTCATAAAGAACATCAACTCACCCGTACTCTGTGCGATAAAATCCTCCACAGAGATGATTTCCGGAGGCTGGCCGGCATGCTGCACCAACAATCGTGGCGCTCCCGCCTGAACGCCGTCGCCTTTACCGGGATCAAACCGGGCCACGACAAAATAGCGACCATCCAGGAGCCTGGCGATGGCCGGCAAGGGGGCCTT
>DATMYL010000053.1:0-18047 GCA_035560975.1 Chlorobaculum sp.
ACTGCGACCGCATCATCGTGCTGCATGACGGCTCAATCGCCGAAAGCGGCACCCACGAGGAGCTGCTCGAAAACAGCCAGTACTACGCCGACCTCTACACAAGGCAACTGCTCGAAGAGGAGATCAGCGCGATCAGCTGAGAAAGGAAGAAAGAGAATGTAATGTAAGAATGGACGCTATGGACGTAATGGACTGAATGGACGGGATGGACGAAGATTCAGGAAACAGAATATTGTTATCCTCTCCCTGTCCATTGCGTCCATAACGTCCATTCAGTCCATTCTTACATTACATTCTCTCCCCTCTCCCCCCCCAGCTCTTCCAGCTGCTTGCGCAGATCCTTTCTTGACAGGCCGTACATGTGGACGTAGAGCATGTTGAACATGAGCACTGCCGATCGGAGGGTCGGGGCGCGCATCGCGCGTTCGAGGGCGTGGCGAACGGTGAACACGCGCGAGGTAAGTGCGGTATAACTCGGGATGAACTCGTCGAGTGCCATCTGTTTCGGCAGGTAGAGCATCTCCTGGCCCCATGAAAACCTGAACGCGTCATGATCGTCGCTGCTGTGCAGCAGACGACCTTCGGCGGCAAGCCGGCTGAACACGCTGGTCCCCGGTATGGGACGGAGCAGGTTGATGCCCGGCACGTCGATGCCTGTCTCTTCAATGAAGGCTTCGATGATTTCCGGCATGGCCAGAGTATCGCCGTCGAGCCCGAAGATGAAACTCCCGTAAACGCAGATACCCGCCTCCCTGATGGCCTTGATGCAGCGCGACTGCCGGCTGGCCGGGTTGTGGAATTTGTGGTGCAGCTGGTTGCTCTCGTCGGCAAGGCTCTCGATTCCCACCAGCAGGGCCCCGCAACCCGAGCGCGCGAAAATTTCGAGCAGCCGCGGGTTTTCGCCAAGCAGAGTCGTCGCCTGGCCTACCCATTTGATCTTCAGCGGCACAAGCCGTGAAAAAAGCTCCGAGGCATAGGCTTCGTCAGCATTGACCGTATCGTCGAGAAAAAAGAAGATGCTACGGTCCTGCTCAAGAAAACGCGCCACCTCCCTGACCACTTCGTCCACAGGGCGATGACGGAGCTTGTGCCCGTTCATGATATGGACGTTGCAGAAATCGCAGCTGTAGGGACAACCCCTCGTCGTCTGGACGACGTTGGTCGTGAAGTACCTGCCGATATCGAGCGCCGATTTATCGACCGGCCTGTTCGTGGAGAGATCGGGAAAAGCGCCCTGCCGATACTCCGGCTTCAGGGTTCCGGCCCTGAGGTCCTCGAGCACCTCTTTCCAGAGATCATCGGCCTCGCCGATGACCAGCACGTCTGCCTGCTCCCTGCACCGCTCCGGAAAAATCGAGACATAGGGGCCGCCGAGCACCACAGGGGTGCCCTTCGAACGGAAAAGTGAGGCTATTTCGAGCGCTGGACGGGCCGCCCCGGTCTGTACGCTTATGCCGACCAGGTCCCAATGCTTTTCGAGCGGCAGGCGGTCGAACCTGAGGTCGCAGATATCCTGGGTGACACCCTCAACCTTCACCGAACTGAGGATCATCAGCGACAAAGGCGGAATGGCGAACTGCGCCCGTTTGATGACTCCGCTCATGGCACGGTCTTTAAGGAGGGAGAGAACCCCCTTGCCTGATCCGTCGAGCAGGGCTGCTCCGTCCACGCCGCTGGAGGCCTGAACAAAGACAAGAAGTACAGAGCGGGGTTTTAACGTATCTGTCATGCTTAACGTGCCGCCTTTCCGAGTGCGATGTCCTGAAGCCGTTTCAGCTCCATGAGCGCATCGAGCGGCGTAAGGCTGTTGATGTCGATCCCTGAAACCGACTTGCGCAGCAGGCTCTCCACCTCCTCGAACAGCGATATCTGCCTTGCCTGCAGAAGCGATGATGCCTGACGTTGCGACGGTATTTCGATCTCGCGCTTTTCCATGCCGGCCAGCAGTTCCCTTGCCCGTACGATCACCTCCGAAGGCATGCCTGCCATTTTGGCGACCTCGATGCCGTAACTGTTGTCCGAGGCCCCGCGCACGATCTTGCGCAGGAAAATCACCGTATCGGCGGTTTCGACCACGGTGGCGTTGAAGTTGACGACCCTTTCGAGTCTCGTTTCCAGCTCGGCGAGCTCATGGTAATGGGTGGCGAAAAGCGTCCTGGCCTGCAGCCTGTCGTGTATGTACTCGCTCATCGACCAGGCGATCGACATGCCGTCGAAGGTGCTCGTGCCCCGGCCGATCTCGTCGAGAAGCAGCAGGCTCCCGGATGTTGCGTTGTTCAGGATGCTGGCGGCTTCGTTCATCTCCACCAGGAAGGTGCTTTCGCCGGATGTGATGTTGTCCGAGGCCCCGACCCTGGTGAAAATCCTGTCAACGAGGCCTATTTCCGCTTCCTCGGCAGGTACGAAGCTCCCTACCTGCGCAAGCAGCACGATGAGGCCGGTCTGCCTGAGGAAGGAGCTTTTACCGGCCATGTTGGGACCGGTGATGATGAGCAGCTGCTGGCGCTCCCCGATCCGGCAGTCGTTGGCCACAAACGGCTCGTCCGCCCCCAGGATCCGTTCGAGCACGGGGTGGCGGCCACCGACGATCGACAGTTCCGTGCTTTCGTTCATCACCGGCCGGCAGTAACGGTACTCATTCGCACACCATGCGAACGATGCCAGGCAGTCAAGCTCGGCGAGCGCCGCAGATACGGCCTGGATCGACGCCGCACTGTCGGCCACCATGACGCAAAGCTCCTGGAACAACCGGTGTTCGAGCAGGAGGCTCTTCTCCTCCGACGTCAGGATCTTCTCTTCGTACTCCTTGAGGGCCGGGATCGTGTAGCGTTCGGCGTTGACCAGGGTCTGTTTCTTTTCATAGTAGTCCGGCACCTTGTCGCTGTTGGCCCTGCTGACTTCGATATAGTAGCCGAACACCTTGTTGAACTGGACCTTCAGGGTCGATATCGAGGTCTTGCTCCGCTCCTCCTGCTGGATGTCGAGCAGTCGGTCGCGGGCGCCGGAAGAGATCGCCCGCAGTTCGTCCAGTTCCTGATGGTAGCCGGCCCTGATGTAGCCGCCGTCACGTACAGCGCCGGTAGCCTCAGGGTCCAGCGACTTCTCGATCGCATCCGCAAGCTCCGGCAACGCTTCGAGGCCGTCTGCAAGATGGCGGAGCCTCTTTGATCCGCTCTCCGCGAGAAGCGCCTTGAGCTGCGGAACGATTGCCAGGGATGATCCGAGCAGACGCACCTCCCTCGGCATGGCCCTGAAGGTGGCAATCCGGGACAACGCGCGTTCGAGGTCGATGACTCCTCCGAGGAGCCTGCGAAGCTCTTCCCTTATCTGCGGGCTGTCGAGCAGCTCTTCGACGGCGTCGTGCCGGTGACTGACCGGTTCGAGCTTCGTGAGCGGATGGAGAAGCCAGCGACGCAGCAGGCGTGCCCCCATCGGGTTCCTTGTCCTGTCGATCACCTCGAGCAGGCTGCCGTTCAGGGTGCCGTCCTGCATCGAGGAGATGATTTCGAGGTTCCGGCGAGTCTGGATATCGAGCGTCATACTGTCGCCGCTCTCTACCATGCTGATTCGCGCAAGGTACTTCAGGCTTCCCTGCCGGGCCTCTTCGAGGTACTGGAGGATCACCCCCGCTGCAATCCGGCCAGCCTGGGCTCCATCGATGCCGAACCCTTTCAGCGAATGAGTCCTGAAATGGCCGGTCAGCACCCTTGTTGCCTGTTCTTCGCTGAACATCCACTCTTCGAGTTCGCTGAACAGCGCCTCGGCATGCAGGCATTTTTTCAGGGACTCCCTGAGCTCCTTATCCCTTGAGGAGATCAGTATTTCCGCCGGATGCAGGGACTGCAGGAAATCCTTGAGCTCGTGCATGGGCATCTCGGTCATCCTGAACTCGCCGGTAGTGACGTCGACGTAAGCTACGCCGGCGACGTGCTCCCGTCCCCTCCTGAGCAGGGCCACTGCGCAGAGGTAGTTGTTGTGACGGTCGTCGAGGATCTTGTCGCTGTAGGTAATGCCCGGCGTGACGATGTCGGTGATCTCGCGACGCACGATCCCCTTGGCCTCTGCCGGATCCTCCACCTGGTCGCATACGGCGACCTTGAACCCTTTCCTGACGAGCTTCGCGATATACCCCTCGCTGGCGTGGTGCGGAAAGCCGGCCATCGGCACTTCGCTCGAGCGTCTGGTCAGAACGATGTTCAGGGCTGACGAAACCGAAACGGCATCGTCGTAGAATGTCTCGTAGAAGTCGCCGACACGGAACAGCAGGAGGTAATCGGGATAACGATCCTTGACCTCGAGATACTGCCGCATCATCGGCGTCGCCTCTTGTTTACGAGCTTCGGCGTCAGTGGCCATATCTTGCTGGTCAGGTTACGGTTACGGGGATATCGGTTTTCAGGTGAACAGTCAAGCTATATCAGCCCGGCAAAAAAAACAAGCGTTGTGACAAGCTATACATCCGCGCTTGACAACCCGAAATCAAGTGGATATCTTTATCCTGGAATTTGCCTGCTGAAAACCGTTTTAACCAGCTCTCCATGGCCATGGATTTTCACGCCATCCTTCGATTAGTCCACATCACCGGTTTCGCCGCCTGGTTCGGGACTATATTCGCGTCCTTGTTCCTGCTCAGGACGCTTGAACCCGGCCTGACGGGCGAACAGGCACAGGCACAGGAGTACCGGGTGCTGCTGATGCGCTTCATCAAGCTCGAAACGAAGGTGGCCGATGTTTCCGTCATATCGGTCATACTCTCCGGTCTGCTCCTCGCGCACTTCTACCACGGTTGGACCCCCTGGGTCATCGTGAAAATAACCCTGGTGCTCCTGCAGATCGCCCTCACCATGGGCTACATCGTCAAGGCGATACAACCGATCACCTATCCCTGCGAAGCGTTGAGATACCGCTCCTGGTACCGGCTTTTCGCCATCTCTTTCACCATGTTCGGCATCATGCTCGCCGTAAGCTTTTTTTTTCTTTAACGCACCTGCATGTTCTTTTTTAAAGTAAAACGTAACCGTTTGAAAATCAGATAATATGGATTATATTCAAGCTCTTTATCACTAAAATATTGACTATGATGCAGGCGCTGATCGAGATTTCCGACAAACAGTTTCTGGTAAAGCAGGGCGACAAGATTTTTGTACCCAGGCAGGATGCCGCGGCAGGCGAAGTTATCGAAGTAAAGCCGCTCATGAGTGTCGATGGGGAACAGTCCTCCATGCAGCCGACCGGAACCGTAAAGGTGAAGGTGCTTGAGCACGTCAGGGACGAGACGATCGTCGTGTTCAGGAAAAAACGCCGCAAACGTTTCCAGAGAAGGAACGGGCACCGTCAGCACATGACGCAGGTAGAAGTGCTGTCTATATAAAAATACAGGGATTCATAAAACAAATTCTTATTTCCTATGGCTCATAAAAAGGGCGGCGGATCTACCAAAAACGGCCGCGACAGTAATCCAAAATACCTCGGCGTAAAAGCTGCCGGAGGTTCCACGGTAAACGCAGGTACCATTATCCTTCGTCAGAGAGGCACGGTTATCAAACCGGGCGACAATGCCGGAATCGGCAGGGACCATACGATTTTCGCCCTTGTCGAAGGCACCGTCAGGTTCAGGAACGGCCGGAACAACAAAAAGCAGGTCGATATCATCCCTTGCTGAACTTTGGCACGAGATGCATTACGATTATATTGAAGCAAGCCGATCCCCAATTAAAGGACGGCTTGCTTTTTTTTCGCACTTTTTTGAACCATGATTTGCTACTTACGAGCAACGACGTCAGGACTTCATTCAAGAAACACTAAAACACATAAGTGCATTATGAAAATCACCGTTATTGGCGCAGGCAACGTCGGAGCAACCGCGGCTTTCCGTCTCGCAGAGAAACAGTTTGCGAGGGATCTCGTGCTGCTCGATGTCGTCGAAGGCATTCCCCAGGGAAAAGGTCTTGACATGTTCGAGACAGGACCGGTCGGACTGTTCGACACCCAGATCGTCGGCACCAACGACTACCGCGACACTGCCGATTCAGACATCGTGCTGATCACGGCCGGCCTGCCGAGAAAACCCGGCATGACGCGTGAGGATCTGCTCATGAAGAATGCATCCATCGTCAGGGATGTTACCGACCAGATAATGACATACTCGAAGAACCCGATCATCATCGTGGTTTCCAATCCGCTCGATATCATGACTCATGTGGCCTGCGTAAGAAGCCGCCTTCCTAAAGAGAGGGTCATCGGTATGGCCGGTGTCCTCGATTCTGCAAGGTTCAGGTCGTTCATCTCCATGGAACTCAACGTCTCGATGCAGGACATCAACGCCTGTGTGCTCGGCGGCCACGGCGATGCCATGGTACCTGTCGTCAAATACACCACAGTTGCAGGCATCCCGATCTCCCAGCTCATGTCTGCTGAAGCGATCGAACGCCTCGTCGAGCGCACCAGGAACGGCGGTGCTGAAATCGTCAATTTCCTCAAGCAGGGATCCGCGTTCTATGCTCCTGCGTCATCAGCTGTCGAGATGATCGAATCGATCGTCCTGGACCGCAAAAGGGTACTCCCCTGCGCAGTCGGCCTCGATGGTCAGTACGGAATCAACGGCACTTTCGTCGGTGTTCCTGTCAAGCTTGGCAAAAACGGCGTCGAACAGATCTTCGAGATCGACCTCGAACCAGCTGAACTTGAAGCCTTGCAGAAATCTGCGGCCATCGTCGACGAAAACTGCAAGATGCTCGAATCGCTTCTTGCCTGACGAGCAGAAACTTTTGATTGACACCTCGCTCTCTTAAGGGGTGGGCATAAACAAAAAAAGCGGCTTTGCAGCCGCTTTTTTTGTTGGCAGGTGTCCCCCATTACACCTGCCCTGCCTCACTTTCGCAAGGCATTTCCATATCAATCATACAAGCAAAAACAGTGCCAGACATATTATATAATCGACATTGATATCGATAAACTCGAAACACTGCAGAAATATGAGGACATCGTCGACGAACACTGCAGATGCTCGAATCGCTTCCCGCCTGACGAACAGAATCTTTTGAACACTTCGCTCTCTTGCGTGGTTGACATAAACAAAAAAAGCGGCTTTGCAGCCGCTTTTTTGTTGGCAGGTGTCCCCCATTACACCTGCCCTGCCTCACTTTCGCAAGGCATTTCCATATCAATCATACATGCAAAAACGGTGCCAAACATATTTTCAACATCGACATTGCCCTTGATAAACTCGAAACACTGCAGAAGTCTGCAACCATCGTCGGCGAAAACTGCAAGTTGCCCGAATCGCTTCTCGCCTGACAAACAGAAACTTTTAATTGACACTTCGCTCTCTCATGGGGTGGACATAAACAAAAAAAGCGGCTTTGCAGCCGCTTTTTTTGTTGGTAGGTGTCCCCCATTTCACCTACCCTGCCTCACTTTCGCAAGGCATTTCCATACAAGTCTTTCATCGTTCAATCGTCATGTGCATCAAGGGGCATTTCATGTGCATCGTCTCTTCAATCGAAATCGCAACAAGAACCATGTCCACACGTCTTTATCACATCAACCATATGGCCTGCAGAGTAGGTCAGGTGTCCCCCATTTCACCTGACCCGTCTCGCTTGCGCGAGACTTTCGTTGCAGACCAACAATATTAGATCAACAACCGTGCCAAACCCATAACAAAAAGAGAAAATCCCTGAAAATGCCCGTAAACACTGATTCATCAAAAAAGCATCCCCGGCAGTCAGCAGATAATGGAGAAAATAAATCTCACTATGAGAGCGTATGTCGCATAGTGAGACCCGCAGGGTGAGAAATAATCTGAATGGCTGGATGAATGGATAATCAGAGGGCCGGTTCTTCGTGGGTGACGCAGTGAATTGCGCCAAGGCCCCAGATAAGATCGCTGCAATCGATGCCGATCACCTCCCTGTCAGGGAAACAACCCTGCAGAACAGCTATTGCCTCACTGTCCCGGGAGCAACGGTATGTCGGCACGAGCACCGCTGAATTCGCAATATAGAAATTGGCGTAGCTGGCCGGCAGGCGCTCGCCGTCATAGTAGACCGGCTCGGGCATGGGGAGCCTGACAATATCGAGCGGACGCCCGTCGAGACCGGTGAAGCTGCTGAGCAAACGATAATTCTCCTGAAGCAGCTCGTAGTTCTCGTCCTCCGGATCCTCTTCGACGGCAATGACGACAGTCGTTTCGTTCACGAAGCGGGCCATATCGTCGACATGCCCGTCGGTATCGTCACCTACGATGCCGTCAGCAAGCCAAAGCACCTTTTCGATGCCCAGGTAACGGGCAAGCTGAGCCTCGATCTCCTCCCTGTCCATGGCGGGGTTTCTGTTGGGATTGAGCAGGCAGGCTTCGGTGGTCAGGAGCAGGCCCCTGCCATTGACGTCGATCGCCCCGCCTTCGAGCACCATGCCGGTCGATACGATCGGCACGCCCTGAATCGCGGCGACTCTTGCCGGTACGGCATTGTCGTCGTCGAAAGGCTCGTATTTGCCGCCCCAGGCATTGTATTCCCAATCGATGATCACCTTATCGCGACCTCCGTCCTGATTGCGGAACACGTAGTTCGGGCCGTGATCGCGGCACCATGCGTCGTTGGTTGGAATTCGGTGAAAAACAATGCGATCTGAATAACGACCTTCGGGATCCCGCTCTTTCAGCAACCTGCGGGCCTCCGCCTCCATGGATTCGTCGAGCACGTTGATATTGACCGTTTCAGAACGGGAGAGCTGGTAAGCCAGTTCCGCGAAGACTGCCGGGACCGGCTCGAATTTTCCCGGCCACGATTCGAGCTTGTGAGGCCATGAAAGCCAGGTTGAGTTGTGGGGTGCCCATTCGGGCGGCATGACATATCTCGGTTCGGACATCGGTACTCCTTGCTTGAACGGTATCTATGGTGACGGTTTATTGACGGGCCTCCTCCTCGATCCGCCTGACGCGTTGCAGCACCGGCGGATGGGAGTAGTTCAGGAACACATTGAAAGGGTGCGGAGTGAGGTTCGAGAGGTTCTGCCTCGAAAGCTTCTTGAGCGCGGGTGAGAGCATCCTGCCATGCGTGTAGGTGGTCACGGCAAACCGGTCCGCCTCGTACTCGTTCTTCCTGGAAAGCATCTGCATGAGCACGGATAGGATAAACTCGACGGGACTGTAGAGCAGCATGAAAAAGAGGAGGCTGGCATACACCGAGGTCTCCTGCATGTAAAACGCGTCGAACAGCATCCTGTTGTTCATGAAGAGCGAGAGCAGATAAAAGACCAGGCCGAGGTTCATCATGCTCAGCGCCATGGACATGAGGATGTGTTTCTTCTTGAAGTGCCCTATCTCGTGGGCAAGCACAGCGACCAGTTCTTCGGTCGAGTGGTTGCGGATGAGCGTGTCGAACAGCGCGATCCGCTTGTTCCTGCCGAAACCTGTGAAAAATGCGTTCGCCTTCGCAGAGCGTTTCGATCCGTCCATGACATAGATGCCGGAGAGGGGAAACCGGACATCGTCCGCATACTTCATGATTGCCTGCCGGAGTTCGCCGTCTTCGAGGGGTACGAACTTGTTGAACATCGGCATGATCCACGTGGGCGCCACGTACTGCAGGATCAGGCTGAAGGAGACCATCCCCACCCAAGCCAGGAGCCATGCCTGAGGGCCGGCGTACTGAAAAAACCAGAAGAGCAGGGCCGTAAGCGGACCGCCGATAGCCACCCCGAGCAGGAGCGTCTTGAGAAGGTCGGCAGCAAAGGTCACGGGGGTGGTCTTGTTGAATCCGAACCGCTCTTCGAGGACGAAGGTATGGTAGATGCTGAACGGAAGGCCGATGATCCCCTGAAGCAGCAGCAGGGACCCGGTGAACAGCACACCGGTGACAACAGGATCGAAACCCCATCCCCGGATGAAGAGATCGAGTCGGTTGAAACCTCCGGCGAACCAGAAAACAAGCAGCAGGATGAGATCGACCGAGGAGTCGACCAGTGAAAAAAGGGTATTGGCCTTCAGGTACTCCTGTGAACGGCGGTAGGCATCCTGTTCATAAACATCCCTGAAACCTTCGGGAATAGTCGGGGATGCAGCCCTGAGGTTGAGGAGATCAGCGACGAGCCTGATCAGGAAGGTCGCCAGCAGGGTTAAGAGAATCAGTACGCCGAACAGGTTCATAGGTAGCATCATTTGCATCTTTACTGGTCGATCCACCGCCTTGTGATGTCATCGTAGGAGTCTATCCTGCGATCACGCATGAACGGCCAGTGCGAGCGGTAAAATGAGATTCTCGACAGGTCGCAGTCGGCAAAGAGGATCTCCTCTCCGGTATGGGCGGCTTCGGCGACAACCTGGCCGAAGGGATCGGACACGAAGCTGTTTCCCCAGAACTCGAGTTCGCCTTCGGTGCCTGCGCGGTTAGCTGCCGCGACAAAGACCCCGTTGGCAACTGCGTGGCTGAGCTGGATTGTTTTCCAGGCTTGCCGCTGGCTTGCACGCACCGTTTCGGAACTTTCGGATGCAGCCCAGCCGATGGCCGTAGGATAGAAAAGGATATCTGCGCCCTGCAGTGCGGTCAGCCTTGCAGCTTCCGGGTACCACTGGTCCCAGCAGATCAGGACGCCGATAGTTCCGTAGCGGGTTTTGAACACCTTGTAGCCGAGATCCCCGGGAATGAAATAGAACTTTTCGTAGAAGCCGGGATCGTCCGGGATATGCATCTTCCTGTACTTGCCCAGATAGCTCCCGTCGGCATCGATCACCGCCGCCGTGTTATGGTGGAGCCCTTTTGCCCTGAGTTCGAAAAGCGATGCGACGATGACCACGCCGAGCTCACGGGCAACTTCCTGGAGCGTTGCCGTTGCCGGTCCGGGAATCGGCTCGGCATAACCGAAAGGTCCGTAATCTTCAGTCTGACAGAAGTAGAGCGTTGTGAAAAGCTCCTGGAGGCAAATGATGCGGGCTCCGCCCCCGGCGGCTTCCCGTATGCGCGAGACCGCTTTGGCAAGGTTGTCCGCCGGGTTCTCCCGGCATGTCATCTGCACAAGCGCTATGCGTACCTGCTGCGGATTCATGGATGCGAAATCATATGTTGGATGATCAGTCCTGCCGAAAAAAGCACACCATGGACGGTAAGCACCTTACCGGTACCTGCCAGCACCTGGTTGAGCTCCCTCCCTTCAGAACCGTAAAGCTTTTTCACCATCCCGACAGCGAGTGGAATGCTCAACAGGCAGAGGAGGCACCAAGCGGAATAGCCGAAAAGGATCATGATGAATGGTACTGCGTAGGCAAGTACGGTCAGGAAAACATAGATCCCACGGGCAGCGGGAGCACCGATGCGGGCAGGAAGCGTCATCTTGCCGACTTTCCTGTCAGTCTCGATGTCACGGATATTGTTGACCAGAAGGATGCAGACAGAGAAGGCCCCGGGAGCAGACGCTGCTACAAGCACCGGAAATGGAAGCGAGAGCGCCTGCACGTAATAGGTGCCGCCGACGGCAACAAGGCCGAAAAAGATAAAGACGAACACATCTCCGAGCCCCGAATAGGCTATGGGATATGGCCCACCGGTATAGGCCCAGGCGAAAATCAGGGAGAGCACGCCGATGAGAAGGATCGGCCAGCCGCCGATGGCGACCAGGTAGAGGCCGAGCAGAAAAACGGAGACCGCCAGGGCTACCGAAACTCTCGTCATTGTCCGTTCGCTGATGATGCCGGCCGCGACAGTCCTTGTCGGTCCGAGACGGTCGGCGGTATCGGCACCTTTACGGAAATCGTAGATCTCGTTGATGAAATTTGTCGCGATCTGGATGCCAAGCGCGCAGATAAGGGCGATCAGGGCCGGTAAAAGCCTGAACGCACCATTGGCGTAAGCAAGGGCGGAAGCCAGCACGATCGGCACAGCGCCGGCCGGCAGCGTTTTCGGGCGGATGGCCAGCAGCCACGCCTGGATGGCGGTGGGTTGTCGGGAAACCGTAGCAGCCATGGATCGTTATTGTACCTTGTTCTCTTTGGTCATCTTGACGCTGCTGAACACGTTACGCACCCTCTCGCCGGGCTTGATGTACGAAAGGCTGTGGCGGACCGCCATGGTGGCTTCGCTCAGGCCTGTCTGGATGATCTTGAGTTTCCCGGGGTAATGGGCGATGTCTCCGGCGGCATAGAGCCCGTCGACCGAGGTCTTCATATGGGTGTCGACAACGAGCGCATTGTCGCAAAGTTCGAGGTCCCATCCGGCCAGCGGACCGAGATTGGATTTGAAACCGATCAGGATGAGAAGTCGCTCGGCATCGACCGATGTCTCTTTGCCGCTGCGCGCACGAAAATGCAGGCGCGACAGCACGCCGTGCACCACCTCGATGCTTCTGACCTCGGTATCCAGATGAACTGCGATCCGTCCAGCCTCTTTTGCTTCGAGTACCTCATGGGCTGTCTTGCCGTGGCCCTGGAACTCGTGGCCGCGATGCACGAGGGTCACCGACGCCGCAGTCTTCAGAAGCCCGACGGTCCAGTCGAGCGCCGAATCTCCGCCGCCGACGATCACGACGTTCTTGTCCTTGAAATCGTTGATCGATTTGACGGCATAGAACACCGATCCGCCGACCAGTTGGCTGATATCCCCGAGCTGCGGGAGGGTACGGGGCTCGAATGCGCCCAGGCCGGCTGCGATGAGCAGGGCCCGCGAGCGGTAAACGCTGCCGGTATTCGTCTCCGTTTCGAACGTGCCGTCCTCGAGCTTGGTGTATCTGGTCACGGTTTCTCCGAGCACGACATCGGGATTATAGCGCTCGGCCTGCTTCCAGAGGCTCTCCACGAGGCTGATCGCCGGAACTTCCGGAAAACCCGCCACGTCATAGATATGTTTTTCAGGGTACAGGGCAGCAAGCTGCCCGCCAAGCTGGGACATGCTCTCGATAATGCGGCAGGTGATATTGTTCATGCCGCACTGGAAAGCCGCAAATATGCCGGTCGGACCCCCGCCGATGATGGTAAGATCCCTCATATCCCGGTGATCGGTCATGCTGTTGTGGATATCTAACATCGTAAATTGCCTTGGTGGATATTGGGACTGCCGAAAGCGGTTCAGTTGCTGCGATCCGACTTTTTCAGGTAGATCATACCTTCCGGATCGACAATGCCGTAGAGAATGGCGACAAGGTGGTCGAGTTCGTCGAGTTCATGAATTTCGACATGCACGGCTTCCTGCTTGACCACCAGTACGCCTTCGTCGTTCTTGAAATAAAAAACCGCTTTGACGCCACCGTGTGGAGTCTGGCCTGTAAAATAGTATGTTCCATCATCGAGAACATCCAGGGCGCACCCGGGATTTTTCGCGTCGATGGGACAACTGGCACATTGCGAATAAAAGCCCTCTTCCGAATCCGCGTAATCGCAAACAGGAAATTTCATGATGCATCCTCCTTTTCTCGTATCTGCTTTGAATGTGGCTTAATATAATACTTTAATATATTGTTGCAGATTCAAAGTTTTGTGATTTCTTACGTTCGGAACCTTACCGTCCAACGTATAGTTCTGACTATTAAACACCGTTTATAGATGTTAGCCAAAAGAATAATCCCATGCCTTGACGTCCGTGATGGACGGGTCGTCAAAGGTATAAATTTCGAAGGTCTGAGAGACGCAGGCTCAATTCTCGAGCAGGCAAGGTTCTACAACAACGAGATGGCCGACGAGCTCGTCTTTCTCGACATATCGGCATCTCTCGAATCTCGTAGGACAACACTTGAAGAGGTGTTGAAAGTTTCAGGAGAAGTATTTATTCCACTTACGGTTGGAGGCGGCATCAGTTCGGTCGAACGGGCACGGGACGCTTTCCTTCACGGCGCCGACAAAGTCTCGGTGAACACCGCGGCCGTCAACGAGCCGGAACTGATATCACGCATCGCTGAAAAATTCGGGTCCCAGGCAGTCGTAGTGGCTATCGACGTCAAGAAGATCGGCGAACAATACATTGTCCATACCCATTCCGGCAAAAACCCGACGGGCATGGATGCGCTCGAATGGGCCCTCCGGGTACAGGAACTCGGGGCTGGTGAGATCCTGCTGACCAGCATGGACCGCGACGGCACCAAAGAGGGTTACGACAACGTGATCCTCAGCAGGATATCGACCTCTGTCCACATCCCGGTCATCGCTTCAGGCGGCGCAGGGAACCTCGAGCATCTCTACAAAGGATTCACCGAAGGCCATGCCGATGCGGCCCTTGCGGCTTCGATCTTCCATTTCCGCCAGCACTCGATCCGCGAAGCCAAGGAGTACCTGCGCGAACGAGGCATCGCGGTCAGGCTTTGATCCGGTGACAGAGCTTCATCCTGATGCTTTGATCCATTCGATCTGAAGGCAGAACGGCCCCTCCTGTTTCGAAGCGATCAGCACTCCGAGCTGTGCCACGTTGCCGGGGTCCATCGGGGCGGCGCCAGATACGATCTTGCCCCTGAAAAGCGGCCTGAAACCCGAAAAGGGCAGCTCGACCTCCATCCATTCGCCTGCGACCGTCCCGAAATCCGACGCGTAGACTACTCCGTCGAAACGGTCATCGTTCCTTACCCTGAAACTGTATCGCCGGCCATCTCCCTTCACCCGGAGCCTGAAACGGTCGCAATCAGTATAGTTTTTCTCATCGGGAACCGCTCGCACGGAAGCGAATCCGCCGTTCCTTTCAAGCGAAAGCACGCCCTTGAAGGTAGCCGGACCTTCTGGATCCACCTGCATGGAACTACTGGAACGGCCGCCCATGACCACGTCGTCGACATTGCGCCACGAGAGGCAACTGCTGTTGAAATTGCAGACGATTCGTTCGATGCCCATGATTGATCTTCGTCAAATGTTACAGCGTGCGACGATCAGTCAGCCTATCGGTCACTGATCAACGGAACCCTGCGCAAAAAAGGCAACAATACCGCGAAAGCCGCAATCCCGACGCAGTCCGCCAGAAAGTCTGCCACATCGGCGCTTCTCCATGGAAGACAAGACTGAACCAGTTCGATAATGATCCCGAATGCCAAAAGCGGCAACAGCTTCGTGAGCCCGTATCCCCGGGTCGGAAAGGCGAAATCCGTGAGTAATGCAAGAAAGAAGAAGGCAATCGAGTGAAGAAACTTGTCTCCATTGTCGACCGACACCTGCACTGGTTGCCTTATCGTCGCTTCGTAAATAATGAAAAGCGTCGCGGCACAGAGCAATATCCTCACTGCTGCGATTATCCGGGAACGCGTGTCGTCAGTTGTCATGGCATAATGGAAAAAGGCTGAATGACGGTGCTGCCACTGGCGATCAATACCACTTTCTCGACCTGTAGAACATGACCATTCCGCCGAAAATGAGAAACATAACACCCAGAACTGCAAAATAGCCCCATCGCCACTGCAGCTCAGGCATGTAGTGGAAATTCATACCGTAAAGCCCGGCGATGAAAGAGAGGGGCATGAAAATCGTAGCAACCATGGTCAGGAATTTCATCACTTCGTTCATCCTGTTGTTGACCGAGGCCAGATAGGTTTCCTGCATGCTGGTCACGATATCGCGGAACACCTCGACCGTATCGATGACCAGGACGATGTGGTCGTAAATATCCCGGTAATAGGGCTCCACACTGTCGCCTATGACCTGGATATCGTCCCGCGTGACACGCCCGACAGCTTCCCTCAATGGCCAGACCGACTTGCGCAGGATAATAAGCTCGCGTTTGAGGCTGTAGATCGATTCGAAAGTATCCCGGCTGTAATTCTCGAGCAGGGCCGCCTCAAGCGTGTCGATGGTGTTTTCGACCTCTTCGAGGATCGTCAGGTAGTGATCGACCACAGCATCGACAAGCGTATAGGCAAGGTAGTCCGCCCCTTGTTTCCTGACCTTGGACCCTGCGCTCTCTATCCGCTGCCGGACCGGATCGAACATGTCCCCTGGCGTCTCCTGGAACGTGACGACAAAGTTCTTCCCTACAATGATGCTCAGCTGCTCCCTCGATATCGCGGCGTTTCCATATTCGAGCATCTGGAGCACCATGTAAAGGTACCGGTCGAAATCCTCGATCTTCGGACGCTGCCCGGTATGCAGGACATCTTCGAGCGTCAGGTTTTCGATACCGAAGACTACCCCGGCCTGCTCGATGAGAGAAGTGTCGTGCAAGCCGCAGATGTCGACCCATACAACCTTGAACTGCTCCATCAATGGCATGCATTCATGCAAATCGTCGAACTGCCTTATGACGAACTGTGATTCGTCGAAGGCAATCATCGAGATGAGCGAGCAATCGATCTGCTTCTCACCGATATGGATCAGCGAGCCTGGCGGTTGGCCTATGGTTTTGGTCCGGCTGTCCAGGAGCTTCCCGGTTTTTCGCGCCATACTGCGAGCACCTGGCCGACCCTGCTCGGCTCTGTTATGTTTCTTTATCATGAAATGATGTCGTAGGATAGCGCATGCGAATCATCTGTCGGCCCTCACAACAGTGATCTGTTTTCAACTTGCCGATTTCTTCCCTGACTCTCAGCTGGTTTGGTTGCTTCAGAAGGGGATTCTACTGATTCGTGAAATTCCGATTTGATATCCGCCCGGTCTTTTTTTAACTCTCTCATACCTTTTCCAAGGCATGAGAGAGTTCCGGAGTTTTCTGTCCCCCGATCAGCCGGTATGACCAGCAGAATGAACAACAGCTCCGGTCAACCTAAATCCATGATACGTTGATGATTAATTATGAGTGATGAGTGAAGGGAAAAAAACGGAAAGTATATCCATGAGACGCTCCCGGTCACTTTGCCCCTTCGCCAAGCATGATCCTGCTCGAAATCTCATCTCCCTCGGCATCGTAATGAACGACCATGACAAAGTAAAATTTAGCGAGTTCGCCCAATATTTCTTCCTGGGTCCGCGCAGGGAGATCACCATTCAATCCGGTTTTATCTCTCTCGGTCTCGATGATCAGATTCTCTGCGATATCGTCGTAATAGCGTTCCAGGGCATCCTCGTAACTTCTGAAGGGCTCCTGATATCGCCCGTTGACCACATCACCTACAAAATAAAGCTTGCCGACGTTTTCCATATGCTCGACCCTGTTTGGTTCTGTCCGCACTCCTTGCACGCACGCCCTACATTTTACACCTTTTATTTGACGCTCATTGCGGTAATTTTCTTGCGGGCACTTTTGTTGGCAAGGAAACCGCTTGCAGGATTTCTTCGTCATCGACGTCAAACCAATGAAGGAGATGGTAACCGGATTGGATTTTCATAACCGCAGTTCATAAAACATCGGGAGGCTGAATCATGCGAATCAGGTCATGGCTATTTTCAATGGTCGCCCTGCTGATGCTGGCAGGGTGCTCATCCTATTCGATTGTCAGCGACTACGACAACACCATTCCATTCGGCAGCTACAGGACATACCGCTGGTCCGGAGAGGGCGGCTCGAAAATCAGCGACGATATACTTGCAAAAAACCCGCTGATCTATAAGCACATCAAAACAGCAGTGGATCGGGAGCTTGCGGCAAAAGGTTTCGTGATGAAACAGAACGGAGCGGCAGACTTTTCCGTATCCGTCCATGCAGGCATCAGGGAGCGGGTCGCCGTCGGATCTCCGACTGTCGGATTCGCCTATCGCAGCGGCTATTACCGGGGAAGGCACGGAGGAGGGTACACCGCTTTCTATTACGACCCCTACGGACCGTACCCGCGGTTGACCTATTATGAAGAGGGAACCCTGATCATCGACGTCATCGACACAAAAGCAGACGACATCGCCTGGCGCGGCGTAGCGCGGGGAATCCTCAAAGATTTCAATTCGTCGGCAGAGATGCGCAAGGAGATCGACGATATAGTCACAAAGATTCTCGTCCAGTTCCCGCCCCTTGTGAGATAAACCGCAACCTGAGTCTGCAATCGACAATTAAAATGAAAAAGGCTGTCTCAAAAGTCATAGTGAGGCAGCCTTGTTGCATTTACAGGCCGGGAGCCGGTCATTCCCGGGAAATGAAGAGGCGCTGCTACATCATCCTTTCCTCTTGAACCCCTTATGTCCTTATGGTCCTTTACGTCCCTTTGGTCCTTGCCGTTATATA
>DATMYL010000054.1:0-2014 GCA_035560975.1 Chlorobaculum sp.
AACCCCGCTGGTGCGGGGTTGTTTGCGGAGAGGGAGGGATTCGAACCCTCGGTAGCTCTATACGAACTACGTCGGTTTAGCAAACCGGTGCCTTCAGCCACTCGGCCACCTCTCCTGAATTGTCTGCGGAGGATGAGGGACTCGAACCCCCATGGGCGCAAACCCGGCAGTTTTCAAGACTGCTGCCTTACCAATTAGGCTAATCCTCCAACAATGTATGTAAAGAACTGGGCACCAAGATAGTGATTTCACTGCAAATAGCCAGCAGAAAATCTTTTTCTGTTTTGCCTTCTCACCACAATTTCAAAATAATAGCAGATACACTTCCCTTCTGCTTTCTTCCTGGCGGAGAGGGAGGGATTCGAACCCTCGAGGGCTGTAACACCCTACCCGCTTTCCAGGCGAGCGCACTAGACCAACTATGCGACCTCTCCGTTTGTACCGATGCACAATGTACAACGTATTTTCGTTTTTTAAAAGCACCTGTTCGCTCCAGCCCAGAAAAAATACGACATTGCAAAATTGTCTGTTCTGCCCGCGTGAACAGGCATAATCAGCTTCTTTTCGCTCTTCATGGCTTAGCGCATCGTTGTCATTCAGTGCCTACTTTCGTAAATTGGCAGATTCATTTTCGCCGCAATCTCTTAACAAGGCTCCCTATGGACAAAATCCTGTATGACGCGCTGACGTTTGACGACGTTCTGCTCGTCCCCTCATATTCCGCTGTGCTTCCGAAGGAGACCGTCGTAAAATCGCGGCTTACCCGACTGATCGAGGTCAACATCCCGCTGGTCAGTGCGGCCATGGATACTGTCACTGAAGCTGAACTTGCCATTGCACTGGCAAGAGCCGGCGGTATCGGAATCATTCACAAGAACCTCTCGATCGACGAGCAGGCCCGCCAGGTTGCCAAGGTCAAACGGTTCGAAAGCGGAATCATCCGCAATCCCTTTACCCTCTTCGAGGATGCGACCATCCAGGATGCACTCGACCTCATGCTGAGGCACTCGGTCTCCGGAATTCCGGTAGTCGAGCGACCGACCCCCGAAGGGTGCCTGCTCCTGAAAGGAATCGTCACGAACCGGGATCTGCGCATGAAGTCCTCCTTCGACCAGAAGATCACCTCCATTATGACGACCAATCTGGTAACGGCGGATGAGGGAATCGATCTGGCAACCGCCGAGGAGATGCTTACGACTAACAAGATCGAGAAGCTCCTCATCATCGACGAACATAACTATCTGAAGGGGCTCATCACCTTCAAGGATATCCAGAAACGCAAGCAGTGCCCCGATTCCTGCAAGGACAGCCAGGGACGGCTCAGGGCCGGTGCCGCAGTCGGCATCCGCGCCAATACGATGTCGAGGGTCAACGCCCTCGTCGATGCCGGCGTGGACATCATCGCTGTCGATACGGCCCATGGGCACAGCCAGGCGGTTCTCGACATGGTGTCGACCATCAAGAAGGCATATCCCGATCTGCAGGTGATCGCAGGCAACGTGGCGACAGCAGAGGCCGTCAGGGATCTGGTGAAGGCAGGAGCCGACGCTGTAAAGGTCGGCATCGGCCCAGGCAGCATCTGCACCACACGCATCGTGGCCGGCGTAGGAATGCCACAGCTCACTGCCATCATGAAATGCTCTGAAGAGGCGGCTAAAACCGGCACGCCGATCATTGCCGACGGAGGAATCAAATACAGCGGCGATATAGCCAAGGCGATCGCAGCCGGCGCCGATACGGTCATGATGGGAAGCATTTTCGCAGGAACCGACGAGAGCCCAGGAGAGACCATTCTCTACGAAGGAAGGAAGTTCAAGGCATACCGCGGGATGGGCTCCCTCGGCGCGATGTCCGAGCCGGACGGCAGCAGCGACCGTTATTTCCAGGACTCCACCGCCGAGTCGAAAAAATATGTACCGGAAGGCATCGAAGGCAGGATTCCTACCAAGGGACGTCTCGACGAAGTGGTTTACCAGCTTATCGGTGGACTGAAGTCTGCCATGGGCTACTGCGG
>DATMYL010000055.1:0-9837 GCA_035560975.1 Chlorobaculum sp.
CGGGCCAGATCAACAAGGATACCGTCATCATCGAGCCGACCAGCGGCAACACAGGCATCGCCCTTGCCTTTATCGCTGCAGCGAAGGGATACCGCCTGATCCTCACGATGCCGGAAACCATGAGCATCGAACGCCGGAACCTGCTCAAGGCTCTGGGCGCTGAACTGGTGCTGACCCCCGGCCCGGAAGGTATGGGCGGTGCGATCCGCAAGGCCGACGAACTCAAGGATCAGTACCCGAACTCGTTCGTGCCGCAGCAGTTCAAAAACCTGGCCAACCCGGAAGTCCACCGCAGGACGACGGCCGAAGAGATATGGAACGACACCGACGGCAAGGTCGACATTTTCGTCAGCGGTATCGGCACCGGCGGCACCATCACCGGCGTGGGCGAAGTGCTCAAACAGAGGAACCCCGACGTGAAGATCGTGGCGGTCGAGCCTTTCGATTCTCCGGTCATTTCAGGCGGCAAGCCGGGTCCGCACAAGATCCAGGGTATCGGCGCCGGATTCATTCCCGAAATCCTGAACACGGGTGTTATCGACGAAATCATCACCGTCAAGAACGAGGACGCGTTCCGCACCGGCCAGAAGCTTGCACGCACCGAGGGGCTGGTCATCGGCATCTCTTCCGGCGCGGCTGCCTATGCCGCCCTGCAGCTCGCCCAGCGCCCGGAGAACGAAGGCAAGCGCATCGTGGTGATCCTGCCGGATACCGGCGAGCGCTACCTTTCGACCCTGCTCTACCAGTTCGAGAACGAAGCCATTGCAATCTGAAACATTGAATTGCAAAACAACACCGTTTTCACCTGAAAGCAGGGAAATCATACTGAAAAATGGAGGGAGGGACATCATGAATTCAAGTACACCGACTCCGAACACTGAATCATCGAACACTGAACTGAGCGCAACAATGATATCTGGACAGAACGGCATTATTCCACTCAGCTCATCGAAGTCACTTGACCGATTACCGGACCTCCTTAAACCGATCCTGAAAAGAGTGATTTCCCTGTTGACGGCTTCTCCGTCAGAAAACAAACCGCTCTCTACGGAAGAACGGATTATTGCAGGCCTGGCCGAGAAGCACTCGACCATTTTCATAACCTGATCCAGGCAGAGTGAGCCTTTTCGAATCCATGGAGTAGGATAAAGCTAAAACCCCTACCCTGTTTAAGGTATTTTTATGGTATGGAAGGCGGAATATCACCTGAAGAACGTTTTTTTGAGGCAAGTCAATCAGACAAAAGACAATGATGATCATGAATACACAACACACTCTCTATTGTCGTAACGCAAGTTGTCGACGCTGCAACGATGAGACTGGAACATCCGGCATGTGCCCGTAAAGCCACAAATTGGCTTTTGCGCCGGCCGGTTCCTGCCATTGACAGTGAACCGGCTTTTTTTTTACCCATTCAGCAATATTCAATCGAAAAGAGTAATAGCATGAAACACCTATTGACAAGAACATCACGAATCACCACAGGAGTCCTGCTCCTTTCAAGCCTTTTTGGAACGGTTGCCCATGCTGCTCCGGCAGCCCCCGGAAACGTCACGCTGCTGAACGTATCCTACGACCCGACCAGAGAGCTGTACCAAAGCGAAAACGCCTCCTTTGCCAGCTACTGGAAAAAGAGATCAGGCCAGACGGTCACGATCAACCAGTCGCATGGAGGTTCGGGCAAACAGGCTCGTGCCGTGATCGACGGGCTTGAAGCCGACGTCGTCACCCTGGCGCTTGCCTACGACATCGACGCCATCGCCGACAGCAAGCTGCTGCCTGTAACCTGGCAGCAGAGGCTTCCGCAGAACAGCACCCCCTACACCTCGACCATCGTGTTTGTCGTTCGCAAAGGAAATCCGAAAGGAATCAAGAACTGGGACGATCTTGTGAAACCCGGCATCTCGGTGATCACCCCTAACCCCAAAACCTCGGGCGGAGCACGCTGGAACTACCTGGCAGCATGGGGCTACAAGCAGCAGCAGACCAAATCCCCCGAACAGGCGAAAAACTTCGTGAAGGCGCTCTATAAAAACGTGCCTGTCCTCGATACCGGTGCTCGCGGTTCGACCCTCACCTTCACCCAGCGCGGACTCGGCGATGTGCTGATCGCCTGGGAAAACGAGGCGCACCTCATCCTCAAGGAGTTCGGTGCCGACAAGTACGAAATCGTGGCTCCTCCGGTGAGCATCCTGGCTGAACCTCCGGTCGCAGTGGTCGACAAGAACGTCGACAAGCACGGCACAAGGAAAGTTGCTGAAGCCTACCTGAACTACCTGTACACGCCTGAAGCTCAGGAGATCATCGCAAAGAACTCATACAGGCCGCGCAACGCTGCTGCATTCAAAAAATATGCAGCCAACTTCCCGAAGATCAAGCTGTTCACGTTAAAGGATTTCTTCGGCACCTGGCGCCAGGCCCAGAAAACGCACTTCAGCGACGGGGGCACCTTCGACCAGATTTATACGCCCTGATACGATTCAACGACCGGCCGCAGAAACAATGAACCCCAATTCCGAAAGCGGGATCCGCCTCCTGATCCCGTTTTCGGCTGCGGCCACTATCAATTACCTGACATGACTCTTTTCAAAGGGAAACAAAGAAAAATCCTGCCTGGCTTCGGCCTGTCGATGGGATACACGGTATTCTACCTGTCGGCAATCGTCCTTGTGCCGCTGAGCACGATCGTCATGAGCGCCTTCGGCATGAATCCGGAGACGTTCTTCGCAGCGATAAGCTCCCCGAGGGTACTGGCATCGTACAAACTCAGCGTTTCTACCGCCCTTTATGCAGCACTCTTCGATGCGGTTGCCGGGTTTCTCACTGCATGGACGCTGGTCAGGTACCGTTTCCCCGGCCGCAGGATCCTCGATGCCCTCGTCGATCTTCCCTTTGCATTGCCGACGGCTGTGGCAGGCATCTGCTTCGCCACGCTCTACTCACCGATCGGCTGGCTTGGCCAGTTCCTTTCAAAGCTGAATTTCGAGCTCATCAACAAACCATCGGGCATCGTCATAGCGCTTATCTTCATCGGTTTCCCGTTCGTGGTCCGAACGGTGCAGCCGGTAATCGCAGAACTCGAACCTGAAATCGAGGAATCGGCACAAAGCCTCGGCGCAACCCGTTGGCAGACTTTCCGGAAAATCCTGCTTCCGCATCTTTTTCCCGCGCTCCTGACCGGGGTTACCCTGGCCTTCGCGCGTTCGATCGGAGAGTACGGTTCAGTCATATTCATCGCCGGCAACCTTCCGCTAAAAACTGAAATCGCCCCTTTGATGATCATGACGAAGCTCGACCAGTTCGACTATAACGGCGCATCGGCAGTCGCTTTCGTGCTCCTGCTGATCTCCTTTTCCATGCTGCTCTTGCTCAACGGCGTCCAGCGATGGCAGCAGAAGGCTTATCAGTAAATCCCGGACAGAACAATGCAACCCAGTAATACCCGACAAACCGTCAACATACCCGGACCTCGCAGCAAAGACCCGCTCGCAGTGCGGATACTTCTCATCGGCCTGACCTTCCTGTTCTTTGCGGGCTTCATCTTCATGCCTCTTGCACTCGTCTTTTCGCAGGCGCTCCAGAAAGGCGTACAACTGTACCTGGATTCAATCGTTGAACCCTATGCTCTCGAAGCAGTCAAACTGACCCTTTTGACAGCCGCCATCGTGGTGCCGCTGAACGCCGTGTTCGGCCTCACGGCTGCATGGGCCATATCGAAATTTTCATTCAAGGGAAAAACCCTGCTCGTAAGCCTGCTTGACCTGCCTTTCGCGGTCTCCCCTGTCATCGCAGGCCTGATCTTCGTGCTTCTCGTCGGAAGCCGGACTCCTTTCGGCTCCTGGCTTGGAGAGCACGGCATCAAAATCATCTTCTCAACGCCGGGAATCGTCATTGCCACACTGTTCGTCACCTTCCCGTTTGTAGCAAGGGAGCTCATTCCGCTCATGGAAGCCCAGGGACGTGAAGAGGAGGAGGCTGCAATCACCCTTGGAGCGAGGGGATGGCAAGTGTTCAGGATCATCACGCTTCCGAACATACGCTGGGGCCTGATGTACGGCATGATCCTCTGCACGGCCCGCTCCATCGGCGAGTTCGGCGCAGTTTCCGTCGTCTCCGGCCACATCCGCGGAATGACCAACACCATCCCGCTGCATGTTGAGATACTCTACAGCGAATACAACTATACCGCATCCTTTGCCGTCGCCTCGATCCTGGTATTCCTGGCCCTGATCACCATTGCGATAAAAGGCGCGGTCGAAAAGCATGTCCATAACAATCAATAGCATTAAAGCCTCACATGAGCATAGAGATCAGGAACATCACCAAAAGCTATCCGGGATACACCGCCCTGGACAATATCAGCCTGAACGTCGGCACCGGCGAGCTCATCGCCCTCCTCGGCCCGTCCGGCTGCGGCAAGACCACCCTGCTCAGGATCATCGCAGGTCTTGAAACTGCCGACTCGGGCAGCATCATCCTCGAAAAGAAGGATACCACGAACCTTCCGGCAAGGGAAAAGAACGTCGGCTTCGTGTTCCAGCACTACGCACTTTTCCGTAGGCTGAACGTGTTCGACAACGTCGCATTCGGGCTCAACGTCCGCCCATCGAGCCAGAGGCAGTCGAAAAGCGAGATTCGTGACCGGGTCATGCACCTGCTGCAGCTCGTACAGATGGACTGGGCGGTCAAACGCTATCCGTCCCAGCTCTCGGGCGGCCAGAGGCAGCGCATCGCCCTGGCCAGGGCTCTTGCCGTAAACCCGAAGGTGCTGCTGCTCGACGAGCCGTTCTCCGCCCTCGACGCCAAGGTGCGCCTGGAACTGCGGCGCTGGCTGAGGAAGCTGCACGAAGACATCCATGTCACCAGCATTTTCGTCACGCACGACCAGGAGGAGGCGCTGGAGCTTGCCGACAGGATCGTGGTGATCAACAAGGGTAAAATCGAACAGGTGGGATCACCTCAGGAGGTTTACGACCATCCGGCCAACGCGTTCGTCTACAACTTTCTCGGCAACGTCAACGTTTTCCACGGCCGCATAAGAAACGGCAAGGTCGTGCTCGGCGAACATCCGATCGAGGCGCTGCAAGGACTCAACGGCCATGATGAAAAGGCCGGACAGGCGTTCATCCGTCCCCACGAGATCGGCATCAGCAGGATTCGCAGCAGTGAAAGCGACCTGGTCGGCATCATCCGCGACATCAGGATCATGGGCAGCCAGATCGGACTTGAGCTGGAAAGCGCTGGATTCGACAAGCCGATTGAAGCTGAAATCCCGAGGGATATCTGGCGCAACCTGGAGCTGAGCCGTGGAGAGGAGGTATTCGTTACACTGAACAAGGTGAAGGTATTCACGGGCGATTACGAAATCTGATCCGGCAATCATTTGACCTCTTCCGCAGGTCGAATGATTACTTGGAACGTTGCTGTCGCACCCTCGCACGAAACAGCGAAATCAATAAACGACAAAAGCCCCTCATTGCTGAAGGGCTTTTGTCGTTTATTGAAATCTGTGGTTAAATCATTTTCAGTTGATCCCATATCGAGTTTTTGTACAGAACCTTGATCTGATCTCCCAACCTTATCTTATCCATTCCCTCTTTATCCTTGATGATAATGAAGGAATATGAATCGGTTATCTGCTCAGTGATCTCTCCTTCGGCAACTTTTACCTGTTCAATACTGACTACACCTGTCAACGGATTTTTATCGGGAACAGATTTTATGAATATCACTTTCTGACCGGGAGTTGCGCCAGCCGCCTTGCCAAGGCTCACCTTGAAAATATGATTATCATCGTAGGTACGGTGTTCCAGGACATATCCGGAAGGAGCAAACTGGTTTTTCAGGTGAGTGTGTGCCTTGACAATCACCTTGTCAAGCGCGTCTATCAGGATTTTTTCCGGGTCTGGCCGACCCTCGGTGATCTGCTGGCCGTCTTCATTGATGATTTTTACAGTCTGCATCGAGGGTAACTCCGTGATTCTTATCGTCAGCGCGATCTGCGCTGTGTTATAATGCTTTCCGTTATCCTTGTTATAGCTCTTTGTGAGATTGGCTTGCGTTATTTTACCAGTGATCGCATAATCGGCAACATACTGCCCTTTGTAGCCTGATGATCTTTTTGTTTCTGAAAGCGCAATATCCTGACGCAACCGCAATGGAAGCGAACGATCCACGAGGATGGCTCCGGTGTCGCTCAACTCATTTTTCACCTTGTCGCTCGCAAGCGTTCCTCCTCCCCTCCATTCATAATCATCGAAACTGAATACGATAACTCGAGGCCGGGCTCTCATCAGTTCAGCCTTTGTCGGCATCACCTGTGCGGATTCGAGCGGCACCTTTTCGAATGAATCCAGATTATCAATATTATAGGCGGCGAAAGAATCGACACCTTTACAAAACATGCTCGCCAGGATAATAACGGCTATCGATATTTTGTGTTTCATGAATGATCAGTGAATTGTTTTGTTGGAGGAATTGAATAACCTGTCACTCTTCTTTCAGGAAAAGTATACTGAAGACACCGTTTTCGTTGAGCAAGTTGCTGGAATGCGGCGGCATGGGAGCAATGGAGAGAATGTCAGCAGAAATCTTCAATCGGAATAATAAAACCACAAAAATTCGACACCACGAACTCAAGGCGACATTATATAAAACAATTTTACGTAAAACAGAAGGATCGGTTTACTTCACATCGATTTGCATCCAAGTCGACACGTTGTGTCAGGTGGTAACTGACACATCAATAAACATTGCATGGATCAGCCATCTGAATAAAAAAGGCCGGTGACATCAATGGATGCACCGGCCTTCGATCTGTAATGTCAACCCGATTCAGATCTGGTAATCGACGATGATCTCCTTCGTCATCAGGAGGTCGGCGACAAGGCCGATCGTTTCCGCGATGTCTTCGACGGCATCCAGATGCAGGTCAGGCCGAGTCCTGTGAAAGTCGCTCCTGCCGACGTTGACGACCAGTATCTCGTTCGGTGCGTTCAGGAGCTTGAGGGCGTCGATGTCGTAATCGTCGGCGTCGTCCACCGCTGTGATGAAGATCAGCCCGGCATCGGTCATGATGCGTGCCAGTTCGCCGATCCTGCGCAACCGCTCCTCCACGTTATTCTCATGCAAGCGAAGATCTGCATCCAGTCCGTGCTCGATAGCCGCCATGCCGAGATAGTAAGTACTGCACCGGTTCCTGAAGAGCATGCTCTCGAGCTCCCTTGCGAGCGCCCGTTTCCCGATTCCGGGCCTGCCGGTGATCACGATGAACTTCGACCGGTGGCGGTTTGCCCTTTCCCGGTCGCAGTTGAGGACGACACCGGTTTCCCAGTGGCTTTCTCGCTCCCTGATATGGCGTTCGAGGATGGATTCCCCACCAGACAGGTTCTCCAGCACGATTCCGCCACCTGCGATCTCATAGTTGTCGACGATCACGAACCGTCCGGTCGTCTCGCTTTGCGATGCGAGATCAAAGGCGATCGGGCGCGTGGTTTCGAGGATGCACTCACCGACGTCACGGTTGTCGAGCTGCTGTTTCGTGCGGCTGTACTTCAGATCTGAAGCGTCGAGGGTACTGACGATCCCGACGAGTTTTACCGTAGCCCGGGCCGTACCCAGCTTCAGTTTGTACTCCTTCTCCATCGACATCGGAACCCTGCCCACCCAGAAGATGTTCGCCCTGAATCGGGTACCCACTTCAGGCTGGGGATCCGAAGGCCTGACCATAAGCTCTCCCGGCCGGATATAGATCTGGGTCGAAAGAGTGAACCCCGTCGCCTCGCCCACGGTCGCACTCTCTTTCGGCAGGGTATTGAACGACTCGATCGACTCGATGACCGAGCGTTTTCCCGAAGGCAGGAAAAGCACCTCCTCACCGATCAGCACCTGGCCGGCCGATACTGTACCTGCCACGATCCTGCGGTCGTCACCGGACTGGGTAAACTTGTAGATATCCTGAACCGGAAACCTGAACGGTTTTTCATGAAGCTGGCCGCCGCTCGAAAAACGGTCGAGCTGCTCGAGCACGGTAGGCCCGCTGTACCAGGGCATGTGTTCCGAAGCATCGGCAATGTTGTCGCCTTCCCTGGCGCTGACAGGGATGAAGCTGACCGGCTCTACGTCGATCTGCCTGAGGTAGTCCGTGTATTCGGCCTTGATCGCCTCGAAATCCGCTTCGCGGTATCCTGCAAGGTCCATCTTGTTGACCAGCACCGTCACCTGCCTGACACCGAGCATCGAAACCATGTGGCCGTGCCGTTTCGAATTTTCCCGTACACCCTCGTGGGCGTCGATGACAAGGAGGGCAGCCTCGGCCCGTGATGCGCCGCTGATCATGTTCTTGAGGAACTCGATGTGGCCTGGTGCGTCGATGATGATATAGTCCCGCGTGTCGGACTTGAAGAAACAGCGCGCCGTATCGATGGTAATCCCCTGTGCCTGCTCATCCTTCAGTGCGTCAAGCAGGAAGGCGTACTCGAACGGTTTGGAGTTCTTCCTGCACGCCTCTCTGACCGACTCCAGCCGCCCTTCGGGAAGCGAGCCCGTATCGGCCAGCAGCCGCCCGATGACCGTACTCTTACCATGGTCCACATGACCGACGATAACGATATTCATATGAGTTCTTTCGGACATCTTGTCAACCTCTTTTCCTTGTTCGTTCGATGCTTTTTTGTAGCCTTTTATATGATGACTGGGGCAGGGTCATACATCGTAATGAGCGTTTTGAGCGCAAGGCGGACGGAGCTGAGAAACCGGAATGTACATGCAGTACATGAGGATTTCGATCCCGACTCGTCGGGACAACGCCGCGATCGAATCGCGTAATAGATGTATGGCCCTGCCTTACATGTAGCCGTCGCGGCGCAGCGTCTCCAGCCCCCCGCCGTCCTCCTTGTCCTGCGCCCGGCCGGAACGCTCGGCGACGTTCGCCAGGCTGCCGTTCCTGAGCTCTTCAATGATCTCCTCGATCGTCCGGGATTCTGACTCGATCGGGTTGGTGCACGGACCGCACCCGAGTGAACGGTACCTGATGCCTTCGCCCTGGTTGAAATAGAGCGGCACGATCGGGATGTTTTCCCTCTCGATATATTCCCAGATATTGAGTTCGGTCCAGTCGAGCAACGGGTGGATCCGGACATGGGTCCCCGGTGCGAAATCAGTCTTGAACTGGTTCCAGAATTCCGGCGGCTGATCCCCCACGTCCCATGAGTTCCCGCTGTCCCGCGGCGAGAAGTAGCGCTCCTTCGAACGGCTCCCCTCTTCGTCCGCACGGACTCCGACGATTACGCCCGTGTAGGGCTCGTTCTTTTCATCGGGCACATACCTCTTGAGCGAGTGATTCATCCGGTAGCGCGGCCACTCTCCCGACAGCGTCCTTTTCAGTGCCTCGCTTTTCAAGTGGCGGCAGCAGGCGATCCGGTCGACGTTTCCGTCCGGGAAAGTCTGTTTGGCGTCGAGGGCTGCCCGGTTTTCGCCATAAATCATGTTCAGGTTCCAGTCGAGCGCTATGCGGTCCCTGTACTCGATCATTTCGGGAATCTTGTAGTGGGTGTCGATATGGACGAGCGGAATCGGCACGTGGCCGAAAAACGCCTTGCGGGCCAGCCAGAGCAGCACTGTGCTGTCCTTGCCGATCGACCAGAGCATGCACAGGCTTTTGAACTCCCTGTATGCCTCCCTGAGAATATAGACGCTCTGGGCTTCGAGCCTGTCGAGATGGTTCATGTTACGAATTCGTTAACGTTGTTAAACGGGCCTGCGATGCAAGCCGCACTCCTTGTGCTCCGGAGACTCCCACCACCAGCGTCCGGACCGGATATCCTCACCCGGCTGTAC
>DATMYL010000056.1:0-5063 GCA_035560975.1 Chlorobaculum sp.
TGAAACAGCATACCAGTGATAGAAATCGGCTAATTTGACGTTCTGGTTACAAGGGAACCCGACCGCAGTCTTCTTCTCCTTCACCATTTTCTCGGCGAATGCGTTAAGGCGATTGATATCAAAGCTTTGGTTGCTCATAATACGGGCACTGGATTTGATTGTTGCCATATCTGTTAGCTACTAAACCGACCTGCCAAATCAAAGAATGTGTGATGATATTTTCCCGTTCAATGAAGAATGAGGCCCATAAGTCACCTGATTACCAATACCTCCCTTTTTAAGAATACCTCTGTTTATAGGTTCTGATACACGAATTCCACATTGCTCCCGACCTGTTGGATGACATACTCTTGTATTTCGCGTGCGCTTCGGTTTCTTCGCTCCGTCCGCATTGAGCGTAGGGGCGGTTCGCGAACCGCCCTTAATCACGACAACAACAAACGCAGCTGCCCCTAACAGCAAACAGCAAATGCATCCCGTTTTTCCCTCATCAAGCCTGACGCAAAGCAACGGTTTCGCTCATTGTTTCTCCCTACATTCTTGCTATAATTGAAGAACATTCTCAACCACCCCTTACCGTTAATCCCATGCTTAACAAATCTATTCGAATCCTTGTCGTCTTTTTCGGGCTTCTGACCTGCATGCTTCCCATGTCCGCTTCTGCCGCCCCGACACTCGATCCCGAAAACACGATCTACCTCGATCTTCCGTCAGGACGGGTCGTCATCCAGTTGCTTCCCAATATCGCGCCTCGCCATGTGGCACGCATCAAGGAGTTGACCCGCAAAGGTTTTTATGACGGACTCGCATTCCACCGTGTCATCCCTGGATTTATGGCCCAGACCGGCGATCCGCTCGGCAACGGCACCGGCGGTTCCGGAAAACAGCTTAAAGCCGAATTTTCACGCGAACAGCATGTCCGTGGCACCGTCTCCATGGCTCGTGCTTCCGACCCCGACACCGCCGACAGCCAGTTTTTCATCTGCTTCGCACCGGCTTCATTCCTCGACGGTCAATACACTGCCTGGGGTCGGGTAGTCTCCGGAATGGAGTTCGTCGACAAAGTCAAGGCTGGTTCGCAATACAACAACGGCGTCGTGTCCAATCCTACAAAAATAGTGCGTATGCAGGTCGCTGCGGATGTCAGGAAGTAACCGGAAAAGCTGAAGAGACTCGCCTCACATTGCGGCATCACCTGGATTTACGTTTTTCGAATCCTTGTGAACAGCCCCTTGATTGTCAACTTTAATTTGACATCGTTCTATTTCGGCAGTTAACATAATCTCGAACGTACCCCCAACTCGAACTCGTAGCCCCCATGCCTACCGTCCGTCAACCTGCTGTAGCCGGCTCATTTTATGCAGCCTCAGGAGAAACCCTTGCACGCGATGTCAGCAATCTGCTGACCCAGACGATTGAACCGGATAACAACACGCCCTGCCCCAAGGCGCTCATCGTGCCTCATGCCGGATACGTCTATTCCGGCAAGACCGCAGCGGCCTGTTACGCCTCGCTTCGCCCGCACGCGTCAACCATCACGCGGGTGATCCTGCTCGGCCCCGTGCACCGGGTTCCGGTGCAGGGACTCGCCCTGCCTGACGTCCAGGCATTCGCGACGCCGCTGGGCCCGATCGAGATCGATCAGGACGCCATCCGATCGCTTGCCGGAATGCCTCAGGTGTCGGTCAACGGCGCCGCGCACCAGCCTGAGCACTCGCTCGAAGTGCAGCTTCCCTTCCTGCAAAGCGTCCTCGGCTCGTTCAAACTGGTGCCTCTCGCCGTCGGAACCGCAAGCAACGGCCAGGTCGCCGAAGTGCTCGACCGCCTATGGGGCGGACCCGAAACCATCATCGTCATCAGTTCCGACCTCTCGCACTACCATCCCTACGAGCGAGCATGTCAGATCGATCGGGAAACCGTTCAACGCATCCTGTCCGGTGTGCCGCTCTACACCTTTGACCAGGCCTGTGGCGCAACCCCGATCAACGGCATGCTGCTGGCCGCCAAAAAGCACGGCCTGAGACCGCAACTGGTCCTTCAATGCAACTCCGGAGACACTGCCGGGGATCGCCAACGCGTCGTCGGATACGCGTCCTTCACCTTCACGGAATCGACAAAAGCATCGAGCCTTTCCGACGACCCCGCATCCAGCCGGGGAGCGACACTGCTATCAATCGCGCGTGCGGCCATTTCGACAGCCCTGGGCCAGGCAACCGCTATCGACGAATCCGCCGAGTGGCTGAAAGAACCCGGCGCAGTGTTCGTCACCCTGCAAAAACAGGGCAAGCTACGGGGCTGCATCGGCTCGCTCGAACCTCACCGCCCGTTGCTGCTCGATATCAAGACAAACGCACAGGCGGCCGCCCTCCGCGACCCGCGGTTCCCGCCACTCACACTGGCCGAATTGCCTGATTTGCAGGTCGAAGTCTCTCTGCTCACCCCAAAACAACCTATCGCATTCAAATCTGAAATGGATGCGATCGCCCAACTTCAGGGCGGCGTGGACGGCGTTATCCTCGAATTCAATCAACACAGGGGAACCTTCCTGCCCCAGGTATGGGAACAACTCCCCGATCCCCGCCAGTTCATGGCGCATCTGAAGCTCAAAGCTGGCCTGCCACAGAATTTCTGGTCGGAATCGATCCGCCTCTACCGTTATCAAGTCCAGAAATGGGCTGAAACAAACGGATCGGAAGGAGTGTGATGCCTGACTACACTGCACGCTACTGGCACATTGCAGACGACGGACGTCTGCAATGCGATCTCTGTCCACGTCAATGCACATTGACCGACGACCAGCACGGGACCTGTTTTGTCCGCAAGCGAAGCGGAGAGCGCATGATCCTGACCACCTACGGGCGAGTCTCGACAGCCTGCGTCGATCCCATCGAAAAAAAGCCGCTCAACCACTTCTTTCCAGGAAGCGGAATCCTCTCCATCGGCACCGTAGGCTGCAACCTCACATGCAGGTTCTGCCAGAACTCCGGCATCAGCAGGGCTCGCGACATGCACCTCCTGCAATCGCAAGCCACGCCGGATATGATCGCGCAGGCCGCTCGACAACTCGGTTGCAAAAGTGTCGCCTTCACCTATAACGACCCGGTCGTCTTCGCCGAATACGCCATGGACGTGGCCGACGCCTGCCATGCCCTCGGCATCAAAACCGTTGCAGTCACCGCCGGCTACATGCAACAGGAAGCACGCCGCGACTTCTACAGCCGCATGGACGCCGCAAACGTCGACCTGAAAGCCTTCACCGATGACTTCTACGCCAGACTGACCGGAGGTAGCCTCCAGACAGTGCTCGATACCCTCACCTACCTGAAACACGAAACTGCCGTATGGTTCGAGATCACTACCCTCCTGATCCCGGGCAGGAACGACTCTGACGCAGAACTCACCGCGCTGGCGACCTGGATATACCGTGAACTGGGCCCGGACGTCCCCCTCCACTTTTCGGCTTTCACACCGAACTACAAGATGACCGACGTACAGACCACACCCCTGGCTACACTGCTGAGGGCGCGGAACATCGCGTTACGCGCAGGTCTGCACTATGTCTACCTTGGAAACGTCCGCCACATCGAGGGTGCCAACACCGTTTGCCCAACCTGCAAAACTCCGCTCATTGTCCGGAACTGGCATCAGGTAACCGCCTACCAGCTCACCCCGACCGGCACCTGCCCGCATTGCAGCACTGCGATAGCCGGACACTTCGACCCGACGCCCGGCAGCTTCGGACAGAAACGGATTCCGATCGTTTTCAAACCCGGCAACGGGTGAAGAGCCAACTCGCCGGAAAAAGCTTTATCACATCGATTCAGCCGACATGGTCGTTCACGTGCGCCAATTCCCGCCATAATGCACTTACCGCGGAATGTCCCGCTGATATTGTTTTTCCAGCATATCCAGGATGATCTTGTCGCTGAACACCTGACTGGAAAACCATTTCATGATAAACTGACGCACAATATCATATTTGATACCCCACGCCCGCTGCCTGGCAGCTTTCAGCGCCGTCAGTTCCGACTGGTATCGTTTCGCGTCGATCTCCCCTGTCTTCACCCTGCGCCTGTTCGCAATTCTTTCAGCTAAAAAGTGCTGTTCAGCCGCTTCCAGAGCCGCCGATGCAGCAGCATGTTCGACACGGAATCCTGCATAGTCTTCCATGACGGCAGGATCGGGATTCGTCAGGTTCATGAACTTGCGGTAGACAGAGACGACAAGGTCTACGCTGTCCTGATAGAGATCTCGACCTTCGAGGTATTTCCTGTAGACGTTTATGGCGTATACCGGGATATTCCCCTGCCCGTATCCGACGACTTTGAATGGTTCGACAATCTCAACATTGTGCCCGCGAAGACTACGACGGGCAATTGCCTTGACTGTCACACCATCGACGACAGTTTCGATGAAGGCGTCAGAATCCGCCGAAAATGACTGGGAAACGTTAAGGTTGGTAATCATGGCTTGGCTCCAAATCCTGACCTGTTGTGGATAAATGAGCCTCGCGGCTCAACGGTCAGGTTCATGAGCACGACGCTTTAGCGGTGTTGTTTATAGTCGCCCGCAAGTTGTCCAGATTAAATCAGCGACTCGAAGCAATAATCTGCTTCACATAAATGTATCAAATCCCCCCCCCTTGTCAACCCCCAATCCTCCCCCCTCCACTCTTAACTATCCACGATCAACTATCAACTATCAACTATCCACTGTCCAATGTCAACTCTCAACTCTCAATTATCAATTATCCATTATCAATTATCAACTATCCCCTAACTTTGCCGTTCCAGCAGCGAAGCGGCTCTTTTTCGATCATGATCGCGCAATAGTTGCACATGGTGCATCGTGAGGCTTCCCTGCGCCCCTCATTGTACCTCTTCACGATTGCGGGCTCGATGATGAACGGGCGTGACATCGACACGAAATCGGCGGCTCCGGACTCGATGGCGTTGGACGCATCCTCAAAGGTATGTATCCCACCTACGACCACAACAGGGATCGAAACGGCCTTCCGGATGATCCTGGCCGTATCGACGTTGTATGAATGATAAGGTTTCGGG
>DATMYL010000057.1:0-14316 GCA_035560975.1 Chlorobaculum sp.
TCGTCACCCTCACGGAATCCGGTTTTCTTTTTGCCGATCTGGTCGCGACCGGGTTGATCCATGGCTGATGGATATCTGCAATGGTCTGCCAGGCGATATCGATGGGGAATTATTTTCAGGTTGTCTTATCTTGAGCGATAAACAAAGGATTTTGAATCATGAATAAACTCGACCCTGCCAATACCGCGGCTTTTTTTCGGGATATCGTAAAAAAGGAGATCCTCGAAGACGGCCTGGAGATAAATATTGCGGGTATTCTCGCATCCTCCGATCCGGCCTCAATAACCTACTGCAATTATGCCCGCAGCGGCTGTGAAGATGTCGGCATCAATTTCAAGCAGATCGATGCGACCCCTGATTCCATCGTCCCGATCCTGTCCGAGGTCAACAGCGACAAAAACATCCACGGAATCTTCATTTACTATCCTATATGGGGAGATGTCCGGGATGGTGATATCAGGGACACGGTGTCGCCGGAAAAGGACGTGGAGGGGCTTACCTCATACTGGATCAGGAAACTTTATGCCAATGACCGGTTCGACGGTGAGGAAAAGCAGTACAAGGCCATTCTTCCATGCACACCGTTGGCAATCATAAAATTGCTTGAAGAGACGGATGCCTATATACCCTACGGCCTGCCGTTCAAGGGTAAGACCATTACGGTATTCAATCGCTCGGAAGTCGTGGGGAAGCCGCTTGCCTACATGCTCTCGAATGATGGAGCGAAAATTTATTCGTTTGACATTACAGGGGGGATAGTGATCGACAATGCCGGTACCTGCTCTGAAACAGTCAGGGTTACACGTGAGGCGGCATTGCAGGAATCGGATATCGTGATAACGGGGGTTCCTTCCAGGCAGTTTGAAAAGATCAGCGCGAAAGAGTTGAAGCCGGGGGCGATCTGCCTGAATTTTTCCTCGGTGCAGAATTTTGAGAGCGATGCCAAAGCTGCTGCCGGACGCTTCATCCCAAGAGTCGGCCCCATGACCGTGGCCATGTGCATGCGCAACGCTCTGCAGCTCTATAAAAATTACCATCAGGACAGGTAATTCGATGGCAGGTGCTACACAGATTCCTGAGCATCTGGAGAATCTTGCAAGCGCCGCTTCGATTCCACTTCACGGAGCGGCGGGAGCGCCGACGGGGCCGCAAGGCGTCGCTTTGCTTTCCATGGTGACCTGATCGCCACAGGCTTGATTCATGCCTGCCACTCCGTTCCTGAAATCTCGTGTTTTACTTTTCCCCTCCCGTCACCCAGCCTTCCCGTTTGCTTTAGCGAGTGTAACCATCCTGATCCCCTTTCTGCATCTTCCGTCATCCTGCGCCGGCTTTCCGGCATGATCCTTCACATAGAGACAGCTGTTCGTCAGGCTCCCAGCGGTTGGTAACGAAAGCTGATGCCACGATTTGATCTGTCTGGACATCTCTGTCGTCGACTTTTCGCGGATAGTACGCTGGTGTAGACGTTTTACGGTATGAAAAATACCTCATTGACGGGATTTCCGGTTTGCGATTCTCAGGGGATATTACAGACGCAATACAAAACAACAAGGGTCAATAACCATATCCAAAGACGAACAGTGAGCATATTATGACAAACAAATCACATGACAGAACCGCAGACGCTGTCAATCACTCATACGGATTGAAGAATGCGTCCCTCTCCCCGCTGGAGACGCTCGGCCAGTCGATCGCCAACATCGCGCCGACGGCGACACCGACCGTCGTCATCCCGCTTGTTTACGCCGTCTCGGGCGGAGGTACCTGGCTGGCTTATCTGATCGCCACAATAAGCATTCTCCTTGTCTCTTCGAGCATCAACCAGTTCGCACGGCGTTCCGCATCGCCAGGTTCGTTCTACTCCTATACCGTCGAGGGGCTCGGTTCATTCTGGGGCGCGATCACAGGCTGGGCGCTCCTTATCGCATACATCGGCTGTGCCTCAGCAGTCACCACCGGATTCTCCAACTACGCCAACGTGCTGCTCGGGCATCTCGTTGCGGGAGCGAAGATCCCGGCAGTCATATTCATCGCCATCAGCGTCATTGTCGCCTGGTACGTCGCCTACAAGGATATCAAGCTTTCAGCCCGCCTGATGCTTGGCTTTGAGTTCGCATCGGTCTCCCTCATTCTCGTGCTCGTCGGCGTGACGATATTCAACTACGGCTTCAGGATTGACCTGGATCAGCTCCTCCTGAAAAACACGACGCCCGATGCGCTCAAGGGCGGGCTCGTGCTGGCCATTTTCAGCTTTGTGGGTTTTGAAAGCGCCGCAACGCTCGGATCCGAGGCGAAAAATCCGCTGTCGAGCATTCCGAGGGCGATCATAAGGAGCGCCATTATCGTCGGTGCCATTTTCGTGTTCTCCTCTTATGCCCAGGTCATAGGTTTCCATGGCTACACCGAAACGCTCGACAAGAGCACGGCTCCCCTCAACGTCCTTGCCGACCGCGCGGGCCTTTCGTCCCTCGGCCTTCTTATCGACATCGGCGCCATCGTCAGCTTTTTCGCCTGCACGCTGGCCAGCATCAACGCCGCGGCACGCATCCTTTTCCTGATGAGCCGCCACGGCATCTTCCATTCGCTGGCCGGAAACGCACATGAGACAAACGAAACGCCGCATACGGCCGTGACCATCGCCTCAGTCATAGCATTTTTCCCGGCTGCGATCCTGTCGGTCATCGGCGTGGGGGATTTCGACATCTACGGTTGGGTCGGAACGGTCGCGACTCTCGGTTTCATTGTGACCTATATCATTATCTCGATTGCCGCACCGCTCTACCTGAAGCGCCGCGGAGAGCTGAAAGCCGGTAATCTGGTGATCTCGGCCCTCTCTCTTTTCGTACTGGGGCTCGCGATCCTCGGCAACCTCTATCCGGTGCCGCCGGCTCCGTACAACTACCTGCCGTACCTGTTCTTCGCCCTGCTTCTCGGTGGCGTAGCATGGATCGGAATCATTCACAACTTCCATCCTCACGTTGTCGACGAGATCCACAGGGAAACAAGTGCCAACAGTTCACGTTTCAAAGCCGAACCGCAGGCTTGAGCTTTTACACTGAACACCAACACGAAAAGAGGAATCCATGAGCTCGCCATCAGTACTTGAAGCATATACGGAGCATGATCGGGAAAAAATCGAGATCGTTCTACAGGACAGAAAACACCTGATCCACCCGCAGCATCATCCGAGCGAACACCGGGATCCTCATGTCTGGGCGTCGGGTGAGGGTGTGACACTGACAAACCTTGAGGGAGAGCGCTACATAGACGGGCTTGCAGGGATGTGGAACGTCTATGTCGGCCACGGCAGGCAGGAACTGGTCGACGCCGCATCCCTGCAGCTCAAGACACTGGCGTTCGCTACGGCATACGCCGGCTCGACGCACAGGCCGGCCATAGAGCTTGCAGAGACCCTCAAGCGGCTTGTCTACCCGAATATCGAAGCGTTCTATTTCACCCTCGGCGGATCCGACGCAACGGACTCCTCTGTTCGGACGGCGCGTTTTTACTGGGGCTCGAAGGGGCGTCCTGAAAAGTTCAAGATTATTTCGAGGAAGCTCAGCTATCACGGTTCGACGATCGGGGCTGCTGCCGCAACCGGCGTGGAGGAGTTTTCAGGGGTATTCGGGCCGAGGGCGAACGGTTTCCTGCACATCGATTCCCCATATCCCTACCGGTTCACCACAGAACGGACGGACGTTACTCCGGGCGTCGCGGCGGCAGACCTCCTTGAGGAGGCAATCCTCCGTGAGGGGCCCGAAACGGTTGCTGCTTTCATCGCCGAGCCTGTCCAGGGGGGCGGCGGCGGGGTTATCGTACCTCAGGCCGACTATTTCCCGCGTATTCGTGAGATCTGCGACCGTTACGACGTGCTTCTGATCAGCGACGAGGTCATCACCGGATTCGGAAGAACCGGCAGGTGGTTCGCGCTCGATCACTGGGGAGTCCTTCCGGACATCCTCCAGTTCGCCAAAGGTATCACCAGCGGATATTTCCCGCTCGGAGGCATCGGCGTCTCCGGCGCCATCAAGGAGGTCATGGACTCGGTGTCGCCCGACCTCAGATGGATGCACGGTTACACCGGTTCGGCCCATCCCGTCGGCTGCGCCGTTGCGATTGCCAACATTAAGATTCTGGAAGAGGAGAAGCTTGTCGAACGATCGGCCGCGCTCGGCGCGAGGCTCCATGAGAAGCTGAAAGTGCTTGACGATCATCCGCACGTCGGTGAGGTCAGGGTACTTGGCCTGTTGGCCGGCATCGAGCTCGTATTGGACAAGGCGACAGGGGAGCGCTATCCGGCAGGTTCCGGTATCGGGAAGCGGGTGCGGGAAGCGCTGTTTGCCCGTGGTTTGCTTACCCGGGTCACCGATGAAACGGTCTGCCTCGCTCCACCGCTCGTGATAAGCGAGGAGGAGATCGACCGCATCGCCAGGATCGTCAGTGAGGCGATTTTCGAAGTGACCGGCCGCTGAACTGCAGCGAAACAAAACAACATCATCCATCAAGAAGTAACATCGTTATGTCAAGAATATCCCATGTCGTCTATGAAGAGGCCGAGCCCGAAATCCGGGAGGCCTGGGACAAGGTGATCGAAAAGCATGGTGCGGTCACGAACATGAAAGCCGTGCTGCTGCACTCCCCGACGGCGCTTAACGCCGTTCTCGAATGGTACAGCCTCTACGCCAAAGTCAAGCCGGTGCTCGGTCAACGGCTGACCATCCTGTTCTGCGACGCCATTTCGAGGGAGAACGCATGCCAGCTATGCTCATCCTACATGCGCAAAGGGATCATCGACAGCGGCGAGGATCCCGAGAACCTGGTCCTCTCCGAACGCGATAAAGTCATCGTAGGTTTCGGCCGCCAGCTTGCAGACGATCCGAACAGGATCACTGACGAGGCGTTCTCAAAACTTTACGACTACCTGACCGAAGCCCAGATTGTTGAGCTGACGGCCTTCGGGGCGCTGATGATCGTCAACAACGTCTTCAATAATGCCCTGCGGATCGACCTCGACGACGTGCTGGCCGAGTACCGCGTCACGCCGGAGGTCGCTTTTGCGGGATCGTCACGTTACCAATCCGGCAAGGAGCAGTCATGAGCGAGAGAACATTCCATTTCGATACCCTGCAGGTTCACGCCGGGCAGGTCCCTGATCCGGCGACCGGAGCATGCGCGGTGCCGATTTACCAGACGACTTCTTTCGTCTTCAAGAATTTCGAGCAGGCCAAGGCGATCAGTTCTGTCGAAGAGTTCGGTTTCGACTATACCCGAATCACCAACCCGACCAACGAGGTGCTGGAGAACCGGATCGCCATTCTCGAGGGAGGCAGCGGAGCACTGTCCGTAGCGTCCGGATCGGCGGCGACGGCTTACTCGCTGCTGAACATCACCCATGCCGGCCATGAGATCGTTGCAGCCAAAACGCTTTACGGCGGGAGTTTCAACCTGTTCAGGAATACGCTTCCCAAACACGGGGTGAACACCCATTTCGTGGATCCGGTCGATCCCGAAAATTTCCGGAAGGCCGTCAACGACAAAACCAGGGCGCTGTTCATTGAAACCATCGGCAACCCCGACATCAATATCATCGATTTCGAGAAGGTTGCACGCATCGCCGAACAGAACAGCATCCCGCTCATCGTCGACAATACATTCGGTACGCCCTACCTGTTCAGGCCGTTCGATTACGGGGCCAACATCATTGTGCACTCGGCGACCAAATATATCGGCGGACATGGTACCAGCATCGGAGGGCTGATCGTGGACGGAGGCAATTTCGACTGGTCCAACGGCAAGTTTCCCGACTTCACGACACCCGACCCGGCATATAACGGATTCATCCATTGGGATCGCTGGGGGAACTACCCAGGCATGGGCAATATCGCCTATATCATCAAGGTGAGGCTCCAGTACCTGCGAGATCTCGGCGCCTGCATGAGTCCCTTCAACGCCTTCCTGTTCCTGCAGGGACTGGAGACGCTCTCGTTCAGGATCTCCAGGCAGGTTGAAAGCACCCAGCGAATCGCGGAGTATCTCGAATCGCATCCCGATGTCGAATGGGTCAACTATCCCGGCCTCAAGAGCAGCCCGTACCATGAGCTTGCGCAGAAATACCTTCCGAAAGGTCCCGGGGCGATCCTTGCCTTCGGAGTCCGCGGCGGATTCGAGAGGGCCAAAAAATTCATCGAAAGCATGAAGGTATTCTCGTTCCTGGCAAACGTCGGCGACTCGAAATCGCTTGTCGTCCATCCGGCGACAGTGACCCACGGCCAGCTTACGGAGGCCGAGCAGCGGCTTGCCGGTGTGAAGCCGGAGCAGATCCGCTTCTCCGTCGGCACGGAAAACATCGAAGATCTGCTTTGGGATATCGGTCAGGCGTTCGAGCGGTCTGCGCAGTAAGAGCCTTGATCCCTGGTATTGAAAGGTTAATGCAGAAGTTATCAACGACAAACAACAACAGACAGAAGGAGTTATTTATGAGAAAAACAGCAAAAATAGTTACCCTCGCCATCGCGATCTTCGCCGGAATCGGCGGTACAGCTCACGCAGAGGGCTTCAAAACCGGCGTTGACCTCGTCAGCAGCTTTGTGTGGAGAGGCAACGATATCGGCGACTCGCCGGCTATCCAGCCGACCCTCACCTACACCTTCCCGACGAGCGACATCGTGCTTGGCGCATGGGGATCCTATGCAGTCGAGAAGAACACTGTGTCGTCAACGACAAACGAATCATACCGTTACCAGGAGATCGACCTCTCCCTGACCGTGCCGGTCGGCCCCTTCACCGTTGGGGTTATCGATTACTACGTTCCTGACACGACGACCTCGACGACAAGGAGCTTCGACTTCTCCAAGACCGGCCCGAACACCCTGGAGGCCGTCGTCACATACACATCCGGCAACCTCGGCCTGCTTGCCGGATACAACTTCGCAGGCGTAGACCGCCTCGATTCTCATGCTTTCTATGGTGAAGGAAGCTACAAGTTCTACAGCAGCAAAGATGGTTACAGCGCCAAGGCCATAGCCGGAGTCGGCAGCAAATACTACTACGGAGGGGACTCTACGAACACGGAGAAAAAGCTTGCGCTGGTCAATACCGGCATTTCGGTCTCCAAGGACAGGTTCGCCGCTTCGTATGTGTACAATCCGGTCTCTGAAAAATCCTACCTGGTACTGGCGGCCTCGTTCTGATTTTCAATGGATCTCTTTTGTCCGTGTGTTTTGCCTTTTCGATGGATGTTCTTTCATGGCGTGCTTTGCGCTTTAAAAGGAGCCGGTCGCCGGCTCCTTTTCTTTTTCTGCGCTTCTTTTGGCTATATTTTCTCCGGCCGGCCCCGAGGGACGGGAGTGGAGGTGTATTGCCCTGATAGCGCCAAGAACCATGGAAACTGCATGAATCACAGAAAGCTCAACAGGATCATCGCTGCAGCCATGTTTCTGGCTGCGGAAATCGTTTTTCTTTCGACGATGGCGCCGACGTTCTCGTTCTGGGATTGCGGCGAAGTGATTGCAACCTCCTATACCCTCGGCATTCCTCACCCTCCCGGCGCCCCTCTTTTCCTCCTGATCGGGCATCTCTTTTCCATGCTGCCCTTTTTTCATGATATCGGCGCCCGCATCAATTTCGTCAGTACGCTCGAAAGTTCGGGTACGGTCATGCTGGCCTACCTGATCATCGTCAGGCTCATCACGATTTACAGAGGTTCCAGTCCCGATAAATGGAGCATGCCCGAAAAGATCTCGGCCTATGGCGGCGCGGTGATCGGCGGCCTTGCCCTCGCATTTTCGGACAGTTTCTGGTTCAATGCCGTCGAAACAGGGCTCTGGGCGGCTTCGTCCTTCATTACGGCGACCATCGTCTGGCTCATGCTCTGCTGGTATGAAGAGGATCCTGCTCCCGGCAGTGAGCGGTGGCTGCTGGCTGTGATGTACATGTTCGGGCTCTCCATCGGCGTGCACCTGTTGTGCCTGCTGGCATTGTTCGCCCTGGTGCTGCTCTACTATTTCAAGAAGTACGAAGTCAACCTGCGCTCGTTCAGCCTCATGGTGCTGTTCAGCCTCGGGCTCTTTTTTCTCATTTACAGGGGGATAATCAAGGAGCTTCCGGTCCTGCTTGTCAGGACTTCCTGGTGGGGAGTCGGTACGTTGGTACTCCTCCTTGTAATGGGTATCTATTACACCCACAGGAGCCGTCAGCTCGTGCTCAACCTGGGACTGATGTCTGTGCTGCTGCTCATTCTCGGTTATACGTCATACATGCTGATTTTTGTCCGGGCTCATGCCGGGCCGCCTATCAACGAGAACAATCCATCCACGCTCGACGCCTTTTTCTCGTACGTCAACCGCGAGCAGTACGGGGAGTGGCCGCTATGGCCGAGAAGATGGTCCCCCGAGCCTGCGCACCAGTATTTCTACCAGAAGTATTCGAGCGATCTTGACTATTTCTTCAGTTATCAGCTGGGTCACATGTACCTGCGCTATTTCGGCTGGCAGTTCATCGGTCGCTCAACCGACATGGAGGGCGCTGTAGTCGACTGGGGCATGTTGTGGGGCCTGCCGTTTCTTGTCGGTGTCGCAGGGGCTGCGGCTCACTTCAAGCGGCACTGGAAGACGGCTTCGGTGGTTTCGGCCCTGTTTGTCATGACCGGCCTGGTGCTGGTCATCTACCTGAACCAGACAGAGCCCCAACCGCGCGAGCGGGACTACAGTTACGTAGGCAGCTTTTTCGCCTTCGCCCTCTGGATCGGGATCGGCATGGAGAGTTTATTTACATCGATAGCCTCCAGGATAAAGCAGGGCGACGGCCGTAACAACACCTGGATTGCGGCCGGTCTCGTCGCAGCCGGCCTTCTGCTGGTTAACGGGCGAATGCTCCAGGCTAATTACCGGACTCATGACCGTTCCGGGAATTACGTGCCCTGGGACTGGGCCTGGAACATCCTGCAGAGTTGCGAGAAAGATGCGATCCTCTTCACGAACGGGGATAACGACACATTTCCGCTCTGGTATCTGCAGGAGGTCGAGCACATCCGGACCGACGTGCGGGTGGTCAACCTCAGCCTCGCCAATACCGGCTGGTATCTGCTGCAACTGAAACACGAGAGCCCGAGGGGGGCCAGGCCGATCTCCTTCAGCATGAGCGACGAGGATCTGGCCGGCATCTCCTATGTGCCGGTCGATTCAATCGATGTCGCCGTACCGTCGGGCATCGAGCAGCGCAAGTTGATGCAGGATGCACAGCGATCGGGGGTCAGTCTCTCTTCCACGCCAACCGATTCGCTCCGCTGGCGGCTCAGGCCGGGTCTGACCTACAAAGGCGAGGGGTATCTCCGGCCCCAGGACATAGCCGTGTTCGAGATCGTCGCCGGCAATTACGGGCAGCGGCCGATCTATTTTGCCCTTACGGTCGATCCGGAGGGGATGATCGGTCTTGACAAACAGCTTCGTCTCGATGGCCTGGTCTACAAGGTCGTGCCGCTCACGGGCAGGTCGCCGGTCAGCTTCGTTGATCCGGGCACGCTCTACGGCAACCTGTTCCATACCTACAGGTACCGCAACATCAACAACTCCGGCGTCAATATAGAGGAGACATCGAGGAACCTCGTCGGCAATTATCCTCCACTGTTCGTCCGCCTGGCGCTCGAACTCTCATCTTCGTCGCGAGACTCTGTGACGGTGCAGGGGCCGGCAGGAGTTCCCGTGACCAGACAGCGCGGGACTCTTGCCCTTGAGGTGCTCGACCGTGCAGGAACGCTGTTCCCGCTCGATCGGTATCCGGTCAATCCGCAACTGGCTGGTTCGGTCGTATCGATCTATTCCGCCGGAGGTGCAAAGGAGAAAGCATATCCGTATATTCACTATCTTGAAATTATGGCGGCCCAGAGCGATGTGGTGCGAGACCCCGAACTGTTCTATACCCTTGCCCGTGCATACCGGGCAGCCGGGAGGGATCGTGAGGCAGTCGCAATCATGGAAAGCCTGAAACGGGCGCTTCCCGAGATGAGGAAGCAGCTTGATTCCCTAAAGCAATAGCAGTTACTCTATGAGCAGCAGTATTCATGCGACAGCAATCATCGGTTCCGGAGCCGTTATCGGCGAAGGTGCGGTCGTCGGCCCTTACACGGTGATCGAGGATGATGTCGTCATCGGCGACCGTACGGTCATCGGCCCCCATGTGCATATTGCCGACGGGGCGCGCATCGGAAGCGAGTGCAAGATCTTTTCGGGAGCAGTTCTTTCGACCGCTCCGCAGGACCTGAAGTACGAAGGAGAGAAGACCTATCTCCATATCGGCGACCGGACGGTCATCCGGGAATGCGTGACCCTGAACAGGGGGACGAAGGCCAGCGGCAAAACGGTCGTCGGCTCCGACAACCTGATTATGGCCTACGTCCATGCCGGCCATGACTGTGTCATCGGCAACCATGTCGTGATCGCCAACTCGGTCCAGTTCGGAGGACACTGCGAGGTGGGCGACTATGTGGTGGTCGGCGGTCTGGCAGGGGTACACCAGTTCGTCAGGATCGGCCGGTACTCGATGGTCGGCGGCATCTCCCGTGCAGCCCTCGATGTCCCTCCGTTCGTCATGGCCGGCGGGCACTCTTCGTTCAGGTACGAAGGGCTCAACCTGGTCGGCCTGAAGCGCAGGGGCTTTACTGCAGAACAACTGGGCAACATCCGGGATGTTTACCGGGTGATCTTCCAGTCGGGCCTTCTGCTTTCCAATGCGCTCGAGACCGTGCAGCGCGACTTCCCCCAGACGCCCGAAGTGCTCGAAATCCTCGAATTCTTCGCATCGAACAAGCACGGCAGGAAGTTCATCAAGTCTTTCAAATCATAATCACAGCTTATGCCTTCATGGGCCATCGGCATCGATCTTGGCGGAACGAACATAAAAACGGCGGTTGTCGATGAGGCCGAAGGCATCATGTTCGAGGATACCCAGCCCACTGACACCGGCTCCGGACCGGACGGCGTCGTCAGGCAACTCGCGCAGTTGGCGGCCGATCAGTACCAGCGAGCTGCTGAAATACTGGATACAGACCTGTTCGCCGGCATCGGCGTGGGGGCTCCCGGGGCGGTAGATTCCCTGCGAGGCACCCTCTCCTATCCCCCGAATCTCCCCGGCTGGGGACGTTATAACCTGAGGGAGCAGTTGCAGCTTCGGCTTGAAGAGAGCCACGAACTCACGGCATCCGTACTGATCGAAAACGACGCCAACGCAGCGGCATACGGCGAGGCGGTCTACGGAGGCGGCAACGCCTTCCGCGACTTCATGATGGTGACTCTCGGCACCGGTGTCGGCGGCGGCATCATCCTCGACAGAAAACTTTACCGCGGCCCGAACGGCACTGCCGGCGAGATCGGCTTCATGATCATCGACTTCGAGGGCGAAAGCGTCCATGCCGGTGTGCGCGGAACGATCGAAAGCCTCATCGGCAAGGAGCGGATCGTCGAGCTGGCCTGCAGCATGATCCAGGAGCCGGGGACTTCTCCGCGCCTTATGGAGCTTTGCAAGCACGATCCGGCACGTCTCTCTCCACGCCATCTCGAACAGGCGGCCAAGGAGGGTGATGCTGCAGCCCTCCATGCCTGGCAGCGCGTCGGCTCCATTCTCGGTGTCGGCCTCGCCAACATCGTGGCGCTGATGGATATCAGGAAATTCGTGATCGGCGGCGGCATCGCCGCAGCGGGCCAGCTGATTTTCGAGCCGGCCCTGATGCAGTTGCACCGCAGCACGTTGCCCTCGATGCACGAAGGCCTGCAGATCGTGCCTGCCCGGTTGGGCAACAAGGCCGGCATCTGCGGTGCTGCAGCGCTCTGTTTCGCATCAGGCCAGAACCCTCAGGCATAATGATTGAAGGATTTCGCCATCTCCTGTTCCCGGAGGTCTGCGTCGTCTGCAACAAGCTCCTTGAAAAAGAGGAGCAGCAGATCTGTTCAGGGTGCTTCAACGAGTTCAACCCGTTTCCCACTTCCGATGCAGGCGGCAATGCGCTCAAACTGGCCGTCAATGATCACTTCGGGACCAGGGCCGTTCCTTCCGATGCGTGGTGCATTTACCCTTTTCATCGCAGTGGCAAGCTTCACGAAGCGATGCATGCCATGAAATACGGGGGACTGTTTCCCCTCGGGACACTGTTCGGCCGGAAACTGGGTGAATTGATCAGATCGGGCAAACCGACGGAACCGTTCGATGCGATCGTTCCGGTTCCGCTCCATTCGCTCAAGCGCATCGAGCGTTCCTACAACCAGGCCGAAAAGATTGCTGAAGGAATCGCCGGGGTTCTCGGTTCGCCACTCTCCAGACGGTGCGTCGAACGGTGCAGCTACACCGGTTCGCAGACCGGTCTGACCCTTACGGCTCGCCGGCAGAACATGGCCGGAGCGTTTCGTCCCGGCCGCGAGGCCTGCAAAGGTCGGGTGCTGCTGGTCGACGACGTGCTGACCACCGGGGCGACCATGGTAGCCGCAGCTGACGCGCTGCTGGAATCGGGAGCCGAGTCGGTAGCGTTCGCCGTGGTCGCCTTTACTGAAAAGGAGTAGGTCAATGGATCTTTTTTATCTCTCCCCGAATCAGCTCGATCTTGCGCTTGGACGCGCAGTAATCGATGGCGAGGAGTTCCATCACCTGATAAGGGTGCTCAGGAAAAAAGAGGGTGAATGCATACCGGTCACTGACGGCGCAGGTCTTTCGGCTGAGTTGATCATCGATAACGTCGGCAAACGTTCGCTTGAGGGCTCGATTCGCAACTGCGTCCGCATTCCCCGGCCGGCGACACGGGTCGCAGTGGCCATATCGCTGCTGAAAGCCCCCCAACGCTTCGATTTCTTCCTCGAAAAGGCGACTGAACTGGGTATCGACAGGATCATTCCCATGACCACGCATCGGACAGTTTCGACACCCTCTTCCGAAAAGATCGAGCGCAAGGTGGAGCGATGGCGGAGCGTCGTCCATTCGGCAGCTCGTCAATGTCGACGCTTTCATCTTCCCGAGGTGTTCTCGCCGATCACTTTTTCCGGCGTGCTGCGACTTGAAGGTTACGACATCCGGCTCATGCCTCATGAATCAGAACAGGGATTCCCTGCCTTCGATGCGTCCGGCAAGAGCGTACTTTTCCTCGTTGGCGGAGAGGGCGGTTTTACCGGGAAGGAGGTCGATGAGGCTATGGCAGCAGGGTTTACACCTGTTTCGTTCGGCGCGACGATTCTCAGGGCCGAAACGGCAGGCATGTTCGCCGTAGCCCTTGTCAGGGCGCGAATGCTCATGGAGGCTGACCCTGCACACCGTCTCTGAAGCGAACTTTATCCGGTATTTTTAATAAACAGGCGCGAACGCTCGTCGACACGGCCGAGATCCTGAAATGCGAAGGTATTTTGCAGCTGACACCGGGGAGCTTTACATTACTTAGCGGTAGATGTTGCCGGCATATTGCCCTGAACGAAAGTCCCGACAGATGAAACAGATGAATACACCGAGGATCAACAAGATCGTAGTGCTTATGGCGGCGCTGCTGATATCGGCGCTGTTTCTTGCCATGATCCGCCAGTTTTTGCTGACCATCCTCCTGGCCGGTATTTTTGCCGGTCTTGAAATACCGCTGTTCAACCGCTTTCAGAAGCTTTTGGGAGGACGCAGGAGCCTGAGTGCAGGAATGACGCTCCTCTCCTTTCTGCTGGTCGTATTACTGCCGCTTGCCGGCCTGCTGATCGTCGTTGCCGCGCAGGCGTTGTCGCTGAGCATCACGGCCATTCCGCTTATCCGCGAGCAGCTCAGGTCGCAGGAGCAGTTTCATGGACTTTTCGCGAAGCTGCCCTATTACCACGACCTTGAAGCTTACAGCGACCTTATCCTCCAGAAGGCCGGAGAAATCCTTGGTCGCATGGGCTCTGCGCTGTTCGAGAGCTTTTCCGCTTTCACTTACACTGCGGTTTACGACATTTTCCTGTTCTTCATTTTCTGCTACACGATGTTTTTTTTGCTGAAGGACGGCCAGGCATTTCTTGAGCGCGTTCAATACTACCTGCCCCTGAACCAGAACGACCAGAAACGCCTCCTTGGCAAGTTCCTGTCGGTTACGCGTGCGACGCTCAAGGGCTCCCTGGTGATAGGTATCTCGCAGGGAACGCTTGCCGGTATTGCCTTCCAGGTGGTCGGAATCGACAATGCCGTGTTCTGGGGCACCATCATGGCCATGCTTTCGTTCCTGCCCCTGATCGGCTCTGCACTCATCTGGATCCCGGCGATCGTGTTCCTTGCCGTCTCAGGTCATTACGTGCAGGCGATAGGGCTTCTCCTGTTCTGCAGCATCATCGT
>DATMYL010000058.1:0-7743 GCA_035560975.1 Chlorobaculum sp.
TTTGCCCTTAAATCGATAAAAAAGGACGAAATCGTGGAGCAATGCCCGGCGCTCGAAGTGACCGACCGAGATATCGGCGGAGAGCTGGTCAACTACGTGTTTTACGGAAGCGCCGAGAACAGGAGGCTCGTCGCAATGGGCTACGGAATGCTCTTCAACCATTCGTCAGAGCCCAACGTCGCCTACTATCGGCAGGACGCCCCGACCGGGGCCGAACTGGTCATCTATGCGCTGCGCGACATAGGAAAGGGTGAGGAGCTATTCTACAATTACGGAGACGAGTGGTGGAGCACCAGGGGGTGAAGAGGGGTGAAGAATAAAAGAGGCCTAAAGCCGGGCTGAGAGGATTCGTCTCATGGCGTCCCGGTCGAGGCTGACTGCGTTGCCCCTGCTCCGTGTGGCGGCGATGATCGTGTCGAACTCCTGCTCCCTTACACCGAACTCCGCGAGCCGGGGAAACCCGAGTTGCGTCTGCCACTCTTCGAGCCGGGCCACCAGGCGATCGCATCCCTCCCCGACACTTTCAGCAGGCTCGCCGGTCAGGAGCTCGCCGGCTTTCGCAAATTTTGCGAGTGCAGGATGATCGACGTTCAGCGCACGAAGCTGAAGTATGTTCTGCCTGGTCGATTCGGCCAGGAGGGTCGCGCAGAGAGTGCCGTGCGGAATGTCGAACATGCCGCCGACCGACGATGCGAATCCGTGTACGATTCCCAGCCCTGCGTTTGCAAGGGCGATGCCTGACATAAGTGCACCATAGGCCACGTCCGCCCGGACGGACACATCCTCCGCACCGCTACCGCAGGCTTTCACGAAAGAACGGCTGAACCGCTCGAGCCCGCTGCAGGCGACGGCATCGGTATAGGGGTTGGCGAAGGGCGAGAGATACGCTTCGAGAAGCTGGGTGCAGGCGTCCATGCCCGAAGCCGCCGTAAGTTCCGGCGAAGCCGTAAGCATGAGTTCAGGATCGATGATCGCGATATCGGGTACGAATGCGGGGTGCCTCAGGGATCGTTTGTAGCCGCCGAGCCCTACCCTGCTGATGACAGCGTTGTTGGTGACCTCGCTACCGGTGCCCGAAGTCGTCGGCACGGCAATGAAAGGAACCTTGCGACCATCATGCGGCATGAACCCCTCCTGCCCTTCGATGAACCGTTCGACGGAGCAGTGCTGAAGCAGCATGGCCGAAACAGCCTTTCCTGCATCCATCACGCTTCCCCCTCCGACTGCGACGACGACGTCGAAGTTCTTTTCGCGACCCATGGCAACAGCAAGGTCGATCAGTTCAGGCGAAGGTTCACGATCGACCGAAAGGTGCGTGCAATCTATCCCTTTGCGTCCGAACTCTTCAAGCAGAAAGGTCAGGCGACCGGAGCGCTGCATGGTCTGCCTGCCGGTGACCAGCAGAAGGTTTCTGCCATAGGTCGAGCAGGATGATACAAGCTCGGAAAGACGTCCCGCTCCGAAATGGATGCACGGCAGTGGAAGCAGGAAAAAATCGGCCGCCTTTTCAATCGACACTGCTGAACCTCCCCTTGCGGATAAGCGGCTTGTCGCAATGGGGACACCTTTCGGTCCTGCAGGGGACACCGTTGAGATGGGGCTGTTCGTAACCGCAGTAAAGGCATATGCAAGTCGCTGTGGCATCAGGTTCTTCACAGCCACAATTCCGGTCGATATTGCCGCCCTCGATGCAGATGGTCTTGCCTTCGACAAGGGCTTCGGCTACCTTCCTCCTTGCCGATTTTATGATACGGCCGAAGGTCTGGCGGGAAACGTTCATCTTCTCTGCAGCATCGGCATGATAGAGACCGAGCTTGTCGGCAAGCCGGAGGGACTCCACTTCGTCGTAAGAGAGCACCACATTCTGCTGCCTTGCAGGAGAAACGCCTTCAGGAAGAAAACAGGTCACCTTTGGAATGCCTTCGACAGACCGGCAGTTGACCGGTCTGCCTGCACGAGGGTTTTTCATTAATCAACGTATATCTATTCTGCGAGCTCTCCCAGGAACAGGGCTCACGGAAAAAGCCGATCGCCCCGGATATAGCCGGGTTCATCGACTGTAACAGAAATCAAGCCCCCACGGTTTCTGTCCTGACCTCGAACACCGGGGGCTCCATAATATGCTTTTTGACCGCACAGAGATTGGCGGCATTGACGACGGCATCCTTGTACTTGTCAGGGAATTCAGGAGGGAGTTCTATGGTCAGGGTGATCTTGCCAATCCCCCTGCCCGACTCTTTTGCATCATGGCTCTGGACGATTCTGATTCCGTCGGTCGGAATGCCCCTGCTCTGGCAGAAGGAAAGTACGAAAATACCTGCACAGGTACCGATGGATGCCAGGAAAAGGACGAATGGCTCAGGAGCCGAACCCTCTCCGCCTGCATAGACGCCCTGATCGGTCTTTATGGTAAATCCGTTAAACTCGGCATTGACCTTTTTGCCGCCACCGAAAGATACGATCATATCACTGCTCATAAAACTGAAAATCTTTTGTTTGTAATGAAAATTCTTCCTCTTCGATTATAAGCATATGCTCATAAACAAACAAAGATAATCGATATCGATCGCCGGAGCAGAGGCGCTCAAAGCGTGCATGGAAACGGAAATTTGCAGACAAGTGCTGCCGAAAGCCAGACGGCTGCTTCAGTCAGTTCGCTGCATGTGCCGAGTACGTCACCTGTGACGCCGCGGATTTTGCGCCAGCTCAGGAATCCTACCGCAGATGCCGAAACTACTCCGCTCCCCGTCAGGACAGCCGCTTTCAAAGGATCGAAATCAACCAGAGGCATAAGAATTAGCAGGCTGGACAGGATAGCGACCAGAAGATGCGCAGTGCCGGCCCCTTCGACAAATGCCGTCGCTGTCCCCCCTTCCGCCCTCGCGTAGGGAAGTCGGGCGGCGAGCAGGACCTGCGCCATGCGGGCAATCATCACGCCTGCGGCAAGCATGCCGAAAGCGCCGTGACGGACCAGTTCAAGCAGGCAGATCCATTTGAGCAGCATCACCACGATCAGGGCCAGCGCTCCGAACGAACCGACATTCGGATCTTTCATGATGCGAAGTGCGGCTTCCTTGCTGCGGCCACCGAAAAAGCCGTCGGCAAGGTCGGCAAGGCCGTCGGCATGAAGACCTCGAGTCATTATGACGCCTCCTCCCAACGCGAGCAGTGCGGCCAGTTCAGGCCAGCCTGCTGCAGCACCGGCCCGGGCAAGCCCGGCCTGAACGGCGCCGATCAGCAGACCGACGATCGGAAACCAGTAAAGTGACGAACTGAAGCGCTCGGCATCCTTTCCCGGCACCGGCAGGAGCGTAAGGGTCCTGAGCGCAGTCACCAGACCGTTCAGCATATCAGCGGAGCCCCCTGACAAACGCCTGCACTCCCCTGACAAACGCTTCGGGCTGCTCCTCCTGCGGCAAATGGCCGCAATCCGGGATCACCAGCAACCCTGCCCCGGGAAGCTCACGAGCCAGGCGAAGGCTCTCTTCGGTTTTGACCGTGAGGTCATGCTCCCCCGTTACGACAAGGGATGGCAACGAAAGCGTCGCGAGACGCTCGTCGAGCCTGAGATGGTGGGTTTCGAGAAACAGCTCCCAGAATCCCCTCGACCAGTCGCCGATCATCAGGTCGCCACGGAACGCGGCGAGGGTTTCATCCGACAGGCGCTCTTTCACATGCCAGAACCCGCGGATATTTTTATCGAAAAGCTTCGTGATGAGTACTTTCATCAGCCTGGAGAATGCCGGCGTCATGGCTTTCATGAACGGTTTCATGAACGATGGCACCTCGCTGGTGGCGTAACCGCTGTAGATCATGGCGCCGACGAGTACCAGTCCCTGAACCCTGCCGGGGTGGCGCAGAGCAGTGAGAAGCGCCATCGTGCCGCCGGTCGAGTTGCCGACAAGCACCGCGCGGTCGATTCCCAACCTGTCCATAAGGGCGACGATCAGGTCGCTCTGGGCTTCGGGTCCATACCGGGCTTCGTTGTTTTTCGACGGTACCGGCCGCGAGGTCAATCCGAAAGCCGGACGGTCGAAAGCCAGAACCGTAGCCCCGTCGGACAGCGGCTTCATGACGTCGCGCCATGAGCGGATGCTCAGGAAGCTGCCGTGAAGAAGCACAATAAAAGGCGCACTGCCGGTCCCATACATCCTGTAATGCACCCTGAACCCGCTGCAGTCGATGAACCGGCTGTCGGCATCAGCCCGTCGCTGCTGCTCCATCTCGAAAGTATCCATTGTGTCAGCTGTTTTTGCCCGAGACCCTGGCCGAACTGAAGGTGGCCATCTCGTGATAGATTTTCACTGAAGCTTCTATAACCTGCATAGCCAGCGCAGCACCTGTGCCCTCGCCTAACCTGAGGCCGAGGTCGAGGATCGGAACCGCGCCGAGGCTCTGCATGACCACCCGGTGCCCCTGCTCGTTTGAAACGTGGCTGAAGAAGAGGTAGCCGCCGACGTTGTCGGAAAGTTTCATGGCGCAGACCGCTGCTGCGGTCGAAATGAATCCGTCCACCACCACAGGAATGCCGACGGAGGCCGCGCCGAGAATGAGGCCGCAGATACCGGCGATCTCGAAGCCGCCGAGTGCAGCGAGCGTCTCGAGCGGCGTTTCGAGGTTCCCGCTGTTGACCTCGATCGAGCGGCTGATGACCTCTATTTTGTGGGCGAGCACCGCATCGTCGATGCCTGTGCCGCGACCGGTGATCAACTCGACAGGAAGGGAGAGCAGGGTAGCGTAGAGCGCTGTGGCCGGGGTGGTGTTGGCGATGCCCATTTCACCGGTGGCGAGCAGGTGGTATCCCTGATCCCTGGCTTCAAGGGCGAGAGTCGCCCCTGCCATGATCGCCTGCAGTGCTTCGTCGACCGACATGGCCGGGCCCTGCGCCATGTTCGACGATCCGTGGCGCACCTTGCAGCGACGGAGCATGTGGTGGCCGGGAAAATCGTGGTTCACGCCCATATCGACCACGTCGATCTCGGCGCCGGCATGACGGGCGAGCACGTTGATGGCCGCACCGCCGCCAAGCATGTTGTAGACCATCTGAGGCGTCACCTCCGCCGGAAAAGCAGAAACCCCTTCAGCGGCCACTCCGTGGTCGGCTGCGAAGCAGAACACCTTCTTTTTCGAAAGCACAGGATCTACTGTTCCGGTCGCGAGGGCGAATTTCATGGCGATATCCTCGAGCTCTCCGAGACTTCCCTGGGGTTTGGTCAGGTCGTCGAGGCGTGACTGAACGGCAGCCGTCAGGGAGAGATCGATCGGCTTGATGGCAGATAAAAGCAGCTGAAAACGGTTGATCATGGAACAAAAAGTTGAAAGTTAATGCTGTTTCAGAACCAAAGGCAGGCCGCTGCAGAGCAGATAGGCCTGCGTGGAGCATTCGGCGACCCTGCGATTCAAAGTACCGGCAAGGTCCCGGAAAGAGCGGGCCATGGCGTTTTCCGGCACGATGCCCAGGCCGACCTCGTTCGACACGAGAATGATGTCGCACGGAGGCGCTTTAAGCACATCGAGCAGGGCCTCGATCCGGGCGTTGATCGCCTCCTCGTCACCAAGATAGTGCATCAGGTTGCCGAGCCAGACGGTCAGGCAGTCGAGGAGCACGACGCCACCTTCCGGCAGCTGGCTGATTGCCCTGTCAATGAAAAGCGGCTCCTCGATGGTCGTAAAGGCGCTGCCGCGCTCGTCGCGGTGACGACCGATACGGTCCCGCATCTCGTCGTCGAAGGCTTCTGCTGTGGCCAGAAACGTCCGGCGTTCATAGGGTTCGGCAAGCTTGAGGGCGTAGCTGCTCTTGCCGCTTCTCGCCCCGCCGGTCACATAGATAACTTCATGCATGGAAGTAATGGAACAATTTGCGGCCGAACGACCGATTGGTAAAACTTGGGCACATCGCTTCAGGATGAAAACCGTTCGAGGGCCCGGCACGAAGAGACGAAATCCGGCTCTGAAAAAATTTCAAGAGTGAAGACCTTCGGCTCGCCGCCCGCAGCACGAAGCGATTCGACGACAAGGTCAAGCGCCTCGGTACTCATGAAGGCGAGTGAATTGTGGTCCCGACCCTCCTTCGTTCCGTGCATGTGCAGCACCCTGGCATGTGAAAGGTAACGCTGCAGGTATTCCACTGTCGGAAATCCGTAGAATTCGAGATGGCCGACGTCGAGCGTCACCGAAAACCCGGCCTCCTGGACGACAGGCCAGACGAGCTCGAACGGGTAGTTCAGGTTTTCGGCGCAGAACATCGATGCCGGCTCACCGCATCCTTCGAGCAGCAGTTTGGCCGAGTCGCGCAGGGAGTCCAGGAAGCGATTCGACTCGTCGCCCGAAAACCTGTTGATGTCCACTCCCGGACCCGATTCAAAGTGCATGACGAACGCCGATTTCGGAAGATCGCGCACCAGATCGATGATCCTACGGCACTTGCCGACCGAGCGCTCACGCTCCTGCCGGTCACCGTTGCCGAGATAAACATCCATCGGCAGATGAACCGAGTATGTAAGGCCGTGCTCCCCTGCCATTTCGGCGAGAAGCGCAATATCCTCCTTCGACGGGAGGTTGCAGAACTCGTCAGACTCGAACAGCACCAGTTCGATATCATCAACCTTGTCACAGAGGTACCGCACGTTAGGAATGATATCGTCCGGGACGATATAAGAGGTGGTTCCGAGCCTGAAAGGGTACTTGTTCATCTCACTCCGGCTTCTGTTTAAAAGCTTCATGCTTGAGCCGGGTCATTAACTCATGGATGCCCGACCACTCCTGCGCCCCTGCGGCAATCAGTTGAAGGGCCATGGCGGCAGCGGCCCTGCCTGCCGTGTAGTCCCGGGCGTCGATGCCTGCGGCCATCCAGACCGGCTTGCCAGCCTCGAGCGCTCCGGCTGCAAGTTCAAGGTTGACGAGGTTGCCGGATCCGAACGGCACCAGGCCGACGATGACGCCGTCAGCCTTTTCAACCATACGTCGAGCCTCTTCGCAGGCCTCCCGGCCGACAGCCGAAAATGGTTGTTCGAGCACGCACGGTATGTCGAGCGCACGGGCAGCTTCGGCATCGGAATCGAGGCGGTTGAGCACACCTGCCGTCACGTCGAACCCTTCGATCAACAGACGCCGGAAAAGCTCGATGCCCGACCCGCCTCCGCTGATGACGTGAAGCCTCTTCTGGACCGGGGTGCGGCGTAGCGCCATGTCGAGCGCGCCGGTAACCACGGGATTTCCGGAGTATGGATCCTTGCGCACCCGGAGATCGCAGTCGTAAACGCGGCTGAGCAACTCCTCCTGCATGACCTCGCCCGGCGAACCGTTGCTCACGAGCCGGCCGCCATGCATCAGCATGAGCCTGTCGGCGATCTGGGCGGCGAGGTTCAGGTCGTGGCTGACCAGCAGCACCGTGATCTTCTGCTCACGGTTGATGTTCATCAGGATCCTCAGCACCTCCTGGCTGTGGTTGATGTCGAGGTGCGCAATCGATTCGTCGAGCATAATGATACGCGGCTCCTGGGCCAGGGCCATGGCAAGGGCCGCCCTCTGCTGCTCGCCTGCGCTGAGCTCGTTGAACTGGCGGTCCTTCAGGTCGAACACGTTCGTGTAGATCATCGCCCGCTCTGCGCTGTCGTAATCCTTCGAATCCGGGCCTCCCCACCCTCCGCGGACGCTCCTGCCGAGCATGACGATCTCGGCCACCGTGAAGGCCATCGGGGATTCGAGCTTCTGCGGCACCACGCCGATGAGCGAAGCCCTGTC
>DATMYL010000059.1:0-4926 GCA_035560975.1 Chlorobaculum sp.
AATTCAGTAACGCTCTATAAAAGATGATGATGAATACCGAACCCGAAGTAAACCTGAAGTTGGCCCAGGAGCATGGCCTTAATGCCGAAGAGTACGACAAGATCCTATCGGTGCTTGGCCGGACGCCGAGCTTCACCGAGCTGGGTATCTACTCCGTGATGTGGTCCGAGCATTGCAGCTATAAAAACTCTATCGCTGTGCTCAAGACCTTGCCACGCGACGGCGAGTCGCTTCTTACGCAGGCCGGCGAAGAAAACGCGGGACTTGTGGATATCGGTGATAACCTGGCCGTAGCCTTCAAGATCGAGTCGCACAACCACCCTTCTGCTGTCGAGCCTTATCAGGGTGCGGCGACCGGCGTCGGCGGCATCCACCGCGACATTTTCACCATGGGTGCCCGCCCTGTGGCATCATTGGACTCGCTGCGTTTCGGCTCTCCGCGCGACCCGAGGGTTCGCTACTTGGTGGACGGTGTAGTGCGCGGCATAGGTGATTACGGAAACTCATTCGGCGTGCCGACGGTCGGCGGCGAGATCTACTTCGAAGACGGATATACAGGCAATCCCCTGGTCAACGCCATGTCGGTCGGCCTGGTCGAGCATCACAAAACCGTAAGCGCCACTGCCAAAGGCAAGGGCAATCCGGTACTGATCGTCGGTTCATCTACCGGTCGTGACGGTATCCACGGCGCTACATTCGCTTCCGAAGAGCTCAGCGAGGCTTCCGAGGACAAGCGGCCGAGCGTGCAGGTCGGCGATCCGTTCGCTGAAAAGCTGCTGCTCGAAGCGACGCTCGAGGCAATCGCCACCGGAGCGGTCGTAGGTCTGCAGGACATGGGTGCTGCCGGACTGACCAGTTCGACTTCTGAAATGAGCGCTCGCGGTATCGAAAAGGAAGGAAGCGGCGGAATCGAGATCGACCTCGACCTTGTTCCCGCACGCGAAAAGGGCATGACCGCCTACGAACTGATGCTTTCAGAGTCGCAGGAGCGCATGCTTATCGTGGCAGCAAAAGGACGTGAGCAGGAGATCATCGACGTTTACCACAAATGGGATGTTTACGCAGTCGTGATAGGCCAGGTGACCGACGACAATTTGATGCGAGTCAGCCAGCACGGCAAGGTCGTAGCGGAGATCCCGGCGATGTCGCTGGTGCTCGGCGGCGGTGCTCCGGTCTACATCCGCGAGGCCATCGAAAAGAAACCCGATACTCCGGCAGCGAAACTCGTCGGAGACGATACGCTCGATTTCAAAGCGCTGTCACTGCAGTTGCTCTCGCGTCCGAACATCGCAAGTAAAAAGTGGGTCTACCAGCAGTACGATTCAATGGTGCAGACCAACACCGTGACGCCGACCGGCCATACCGATGCGGCCGTCATCCGCATCAAGGGGACAAAGAAGGGGTTGGCGATGAAGACCGACTGCAACTCCCGTTACGTCTACCTGAACCCGAAGAGCGGCGGCGCAATTGCCGTGGCAGAATGCGCGCGCAACATCGCCTGCTCCGGTGCCAAGCCGCTGGCTGTGACCAACTGCCTGAACTTCGGCAACCCCTACAAGCCCGAGGTCTATTTCCAGTTCAAATCAGCCGTGCAGGGCATGGGCGATGCGTGCCGCATGTTCAACACCCCGGTGACAGGAGGCAACGTAAGCTTCTACAATGAGACCACCCTTGGTGGCGGGCGTACAGCCATCTACCCTACCCCGACCATCGGCATGATCGGCCTGCTCGACGACATCGACAACCTGGTCTGCTCGACCTTCCGCAAGTCAGGCGACGCGATTATGCTCCTCGGGGATCCCGAACTCACGCTTGAAGGTTCGGAATACCTGGTGATGCAGTACGCAACTCCAGGCAATGATGCGCCTGCCGTCGATCTGAAGCACGAGAAGAACCTGCAGGATCTGCTGGTCTCCCTGGCGTCGAAAAAGCTCGTACAATCGGCGCACGACGTCTCGGATGGCGGACTCGCCATAACCCTGGCTGAGAAATCGATCATGGACAGCGAGGCCATGCTCGGATTCGAGGTGGATCTCGAGGAGGCCGGAACGGACGCTGCACGTATACAGCGCCAGCTGTTCTCTGAAGCCCAGGGCCGCGTTGTGGTGTCGATCGATCCCGATAAGGTCGGAGCCGCGATAGAAGAGGCCAACCGCCTGAACGTACCGGTACGAGTGATCGGCAAGGTGCAGCCGAAGGGCGCCCGCATTGCCGTCAACGGCAAGAACGTGGTAGACTTTTCGCTCGAAGAGCTGCTGCACGCCTATGAACACGCTTTGGAGCAGGAGTTGCATCTCGACCAGCTTTGATTGAATGCACTCGAATCGCTCGCCAGGTGTGCGTGGTGTCGGAATGAAGATATTGGACTGAAGCCCGGGGCAACTGAAGAGGGAGAAGAATTCAATATCCCTCGTACCGACCTGTCAGGATATCCTGAATGTTGGAGGCTGTGTTCCCGACCAATGCAATGAGTTTTTTTGCAACAAATACTCAAAATGCCCTGGGCTTAAGCCCGGGGATACGCTGACAAAATAATATTCCGGACTTTGGTCCAATATATTCTGAAGCAGAATCATGTTATTCCGAAACAGATCGGCTCAGCACTCCCATCGATTATTGCCCACCCTGTGAACTAAACAGAAAATCCCATGCTGCCTGTATTGACCGCCCGTGAGATGAGCCAGGCCGACCAAGCGGCCATCGAAGAGCTTCGGACCGGTGAAACCCGGTTGATGGAGCTTGCCGGAAGGGAAACCGCAAGACTGATCGCCGAACAGTTCAACGAATATGGAAACATCGACGGGCTCTCGTTCCTCGTAGTCTGCGGCAAAGGTAACAACGGAGGTGACGGGTTCGTGGCTGCCCGGCACCTTTTGAACCTCGGAGCACTCGTTGATGTCGTGCTCGTCTGGCCGGAAAGCGAACTGAACGGCGTGAACCTCGAAGGGCTCAACATCCTGAAGGCCTACCGGAGATACCATGACGGTCTGCGAATCTTCGCCGGTCTCGACGAAGCAGATTCCTTTATCGAAGAGAAATCATACGACGCCTTGCTGGATGCGCTGTTCGGAACCGGCATGAGGCTCGATCCAGCCAGACTCGAGCTTTCGAGCCCGGCGCTTGAAGCCGTCGAGCTGATCAATCGCCTGAACGAAGAGTCCGGGGCAGTAACGGTCGCTATCGACCTGCCCTCAGGCCTTGACGCCACCAGCGGACTGAGCACAAAACCTGCCGTCCGGGCCGACCACACCATCACCATGGCATTCCACAAAACAGGTTTCTTCCAGAACGACGGCCCGTCGCTTTGCGGACCGGTACAGGCTGCTGAAATCTCGATTCCCCGATTCCTTGTCGAACCGCCGTCATGCCTGATTGTCGATGAAGAGTTCGCCGCTGAAAGTTATCTGCTTCGTGATCCTTCGAGCGCAAAGCACCTGAATGGCAAGGTGCTGCTCATCGCCGGTTCTTCTGAGGGCGGTTCGTCGATGCTCGGTGCAGCCATGCTCGCCGCCAGGTCCGCGGTAAAAACCGGTGCAGGATATGTGTGCGCCTCCCTGCCTGAAGGCCATGCCGCAACGATGCACAGCTTCGCTCCAGAGGTCGTTGTGATCGGGCGGAACATGGATGATATCCTCGAAAAAGCACGCTGGGCAGACGCGATCGTGATCGGCTGCGGGATAGGGCGTACCGACGGCGCACAGGATCTGGTCGAGGAGTTGCTGCGTAATCCGGAAATCGCATCAAAGAAGCTTGTGATCGATGCCGATGCGCTTTTCGCAATCGCTGAACGCGACCTGTTCGACGACGGGATTACGCTGGAAGACGCTGTCGCTACGCCTCACGCAGGCGAATGCAGCCGGATTTCAGGGTTGACTGCCGAGGAGATTCTCGCCTCCCCCATCGACATTTCGAGAAACCTCGCAGCCTCATGGAACGTAAATCTGCTGCTGAAAGGTAACCCGACTTTCGTAGCCTCCCCTTCGGGCATGGTGCTCATTTGCGAAAGCGGCACCGAAGCGCTGGCTACCGCCGGAACCGGTGATGTGCTGGCAGGCATGATCGGTGCCCTGGCCGCCAAAGGCCTGGATACAAGGGATGCTGCCGCAACTGCAGCCTGGCTGCACGGAAGAGCCGGTGATCTGGCATGCGACGTATCGAGCCTTGTGTCGGCGGTAGATGTCCTGCAGTCTATCCCGCAAGCAGTCATGGAGCTGTTCGAAAGCGAGGATTGAGGTTGTTGGGCTTAGGGGCGGACCTGTGTGTCCGCCCCTACGGTGATTGTGACAATTTGAATCCATCCCCCAAGGCTAGTGACCCTCTCAAGCCCGCATTGAAGATATTGGGCTAAAGCCCGGGATTTTTTTTGGGGGGACTCTCCCCCGGACTGAAGTCCGGGGCAACTGGAATGTAAGAGGTTTAAATGTCCGGAAGACTAAAGTCTTCCTGAGCGCAAGAAGACTGAGGTCCGGGGCAACTGGAATATAAGAGGTTTAAATGTCCGGAGGACTAAAGTCCTCCTGAATATAGGAGACTGAAGCCCTTGCCAACTGGAATATATTTCAAGAGTTTAGTGACGAATGTCCCCGAATATTCAGCGGACCTGAATGCATGATGACAGATGCCCTCATCTTCAAATATTCAGTATTCATGAGTCCTGACAGGGTCTGTACGATGGCCAATCTGATCTTCTCCCTTCAATAGCCCCCGGTTTTAACAGTCCTACATTCCAGAGTCCCGACTTGTCGGGACTCTGGACATTCAAATATTACATTCTCTTCAGTTGCACCGGACTTTAGTCCGGGGGTAGCCGGATCAAAAAAATCAGGACTTTAGTCCAATTTCTTCTACAAATATGTTGCGCACTATCATTTCTGCTGCGTAATATGACTGTATAAATATCGCAAGAGGTTGAAACCCCTATTTCTC
>DATMYL010000060.1:0-12562 GCA_035560975.1 Chlorobaculum sp.
GGTGACTATCCTTCTGAGACAGCCTCCAACTGGAATGTAAGATGTCTGAATGTCCGTCGGGCTAAACCCCGCCTGAATATGTGAGGCTGAATCCTGGGGGAACTGGAATGTAAGAGTTTAGAATGTCCGTCGTCCCGACCAGTCGGGGCGTCTGAATATGGGTGACTGACGTCCGGGTTGCCGGAACAAAATCAGTAATGGAAGAGCAGATGCAATCCAAAGAGCATTGGGAAAAGGTGTACCAGACGAAGCCGACTGATTCGGTCAGTTGGCATCAGGAACATGCGAGGCTCTCACGGCAGTTGATAAGGCAGACGGGCGTTGCTTTGTCGGCACCGATTATCGATGTGGGCGGTGGTGCGTCGACGCTTGTGGATGATTTGATTTCCGACGGTTATTCGAATCTCACCGTACTGGATCTCTCTTCGGCGGCAATCGATGCGACAAGGAAACGTCTGGGCTTCGATCGGAGTGAGATCGTTCAGTGGCAGGTGGCAGATATCCTGGAGATAGAACTTGCTGTTCATGCCTATGAGGTGTGGCACGATCGTGCGGTGTTTCACTTCCTTACGGAAAAGGAGGATCGACAGAGATACGTCCATGCTGCGATAAAAGCGCTCAAACCCGGAGGGTACCTCATCATTGCAACTTTCTCGGAAAATGGGCCGATTCAATGCAGCGGGTTGCCGGCCATGCGATATAGTGCAAATGAATTACATGCTGAGTTCGGTGGTTCGTTCGCCCTTGTCCGGCATGAGAAAGAGTTGCACGAAACTCCGTCCGGTGGTATCCAGGAGTTTGTGTATTGCTGTTTTCAGAAACGGATTCCGTGAGGCATCAGGAGAAATGCTCAGCGCCAAGGGCTTTGATTTTTGCCTGCAGGGTGCGGTGAAGGAGCAGGTTGTCCTGGCGGGTGCCTTCGATTTCGATAACGATGCTTCGATTGCTTCCGAGGGCTTCGTTATAGGTGTCGGTGAATTCCCGGTTCGTTTCCGGGTGGGCGTAGTCGAGCCCGAAGGTCCGGGCCGCTGATTCGATGCTGAAATCCTGGGGCGTGGCGAAGCACTCGTCGAGCTTGTCTGTCACTTTCGCTATAGGCAGGAAAGAGAAGATCCCTCCTCCGTGGTTGTTCAGCACGATGACGATCAGGCGGTTCCATGCATGGTTGAGCAGGGAAAGGGCGTTCAGGTCGTGCAGGAACGACAGGTCGCCGATGAGCAGGGTTGTGGGCGCCTTGTGACCGGTTGCGAATCCGGCCGCTGTGGAGATGATTCCGTCGATGCCGCTTACCCCGCGGTTCAACGCGGTGCGGAGTGGCGTTTCCGTCGCCGGTGCGGTGAAAAGGTCCATGTTCCTGGCCGGCATGCTGTTCGAGACGAAGATGGCTTGATTGCCGTCTGTGAGTGTCGAGACGAGGCGTGCGGCAGACACTTCGGTGACCGCTTGCTCAGGTGCGGAGGCTTCCATCTCGATCATCTTTTCAACTTCGGAAAAGAAAGCGCTGCAGTCGATGCTCTGCCTGGGCTCCCGGCAGCCGGCCAAAGCGGCGGCCACCAGGGCCGGCGAGGCTTCGACGCTCAGGGTGACGTTATGGTCCGGGTTGTAGCGTCCGGGATGCTCCCTGACGACGGCGTAGTGGCGTGGCGGTTGTTTCCTGATCGCCGAGGCAGGTTGTTTGCCGATCAAACCGCCGCCGAAGTGGATTACGACGTCCGGCCTGAATTGCTCTGTAAAGGTTTCGCTCAGGAAGGCAAGCTGCCATGGCGTGCAGTTTTTTGAGAGCCTGAGACCGGAGGTGAGATCGGCGAACAGGGGAATGTCAAGCGATCTGGCCAGTTCGGCTACAGCCTTTGCATCGGCGGCGTTGTCCATATATCCGGCCACGAAAAGCGGGCGTTCGGAGTTCGCAAGGATCATCCTCAGCGCGGCGATGCCTTCGGCAGACGGTTCCTTGCGTGGGATTTCGAACCGGCTCAATGGCTCGGTGGAGGCCAACCAGTCCAGGATCGGAGCGACCCACGGATGCTCCATTTCAGGAGACTGGGGTTCGAGGGGCTCACGGAACGGAAGGTTCAGATGCACCGGGCCTGCGGGTGATCCGAGGCTTTTATTTACAGCGTGGTCCACGGTCGACAGAAGCGAGCGGAGCGGTGTGTCGATGCCTGGGGCAGGAAGCTCGAAGTTCCATCTGGTGTAGCTGCCGAAGATGTTCTGCTGGCGTATGGTCTGGTTGGCTCCGGCTTCGAGGAGTTCGAATGGCCGGTCTGTCGACAGGACGATCATCGGACGTGCGTCTGCCGACGCCTCCACTACCGATGGGAAGTAGTTGGCGACGGCTGTACCTGAAGTGCAGATGAGCACCGCAGGCATCCCCGTAGCCCGCGCATAACCGAGAGCATAAAAGCCGGCCGACCGCTCGTCGGGAAACATCCTGTAGCGTGCTTTCGGGTTGTGTGCCACGGCAAGGGTCAGCGGAGTCGAACGGGACCCGGGCGAGATACAGAAAAATCCGGCGCCCTGCCGGATCAGTTCTTCCACGATGACTGTGCACCAGAGGGTGGTGACCTGCTTGCGGTTCATGTGGTCTGCTGTGTTATGGCCAGTATGTCACCGATCTTCTGCTCAACCTCTTCCCATTCGGAGTCGGGGTCAGAGCCCTGCACCAGCCCTGCACCGGAATAGAGGTAAACCTTGTCTTCATTGATGAGCGCAGAACGGATGCCGACGGCGAACTCTGCGGCATCGTGGCTGAGCCACCCGACAGGAGCGGCATACCACCCCCGGCAGAACGGTTCGATCGACAGGATCAGCTCCATCGACTCCTCCCTGGGCACGCCTCCGACGGCCGGGGTCGGGTGGAGCTGCCGTAGCACCGTACTGTCGTTGCAGAATTCGGGTTTGAGCTTCGCAATGCACCTTGTATAAAGATGGGCGAGCCGGTTGAGCTGGAGTACGTCCACCTTGTCCTCCATGTCGATGTCGCTGCAGACCGGTTGCAGCTCCTTGAGGATTGTATCCTTGACGAACCGGTGTTCCCGGACATCCTTTTCGGAGTTGAGCAGCAGTTCCGATGCCGCATGGTCGTCGGCATTGAGCGCTTCCTTGGTAACTGTTCCTGCGAGGGCTTCGGTCAGCAGCATCTCTCCGTCGCGGCGGTAGAGCCTTTCGGGAGTGAAGCTGACGAACGCATGGCCTTTGAGTGGCTCGAAGTAATAACGGTAGGTCGAGTTTTCGGGGAACGGGTAGTTGAGCAGGAACCTGATCGCCGGCACCTGGCCTGAAAACTCCAGTTCGGTCTGCCTGGCGAGCATTACCTTATCCATGCCGCCCTCTTCGAATTTCTTCAGCACCTGCTCGCAATTCATGACCCACTGCGTCCTGTCGGGGCTGTATGAGACCCTGGTAACTTCAGGAATTTCTCCGACTGCCGTATTGTTGCCGACGATTGCCGACGAGAGAGCCTCAAGGAGCTTTTCGTAGGCAGCAGAGCGTTGTTCGCCGGGTTTACGCCACACTGAGCCGGTTATCGAGGTCTGTCCGTCCCGGTACTCGACGCTGATGAGCGGCAGGATGAAGAGGCATGGGCTGAACCCGGTCCACAGCTCGTTCTGCTTCTGGAGGTTGTTGAAACAGAAGCCGCCGACGTACCGTGCATGCGGATTTTTTTCCTGCATGGTCTTTTCAAGCAGGATGAAACTCTTGTCGTTGGGGCCGATTTCGGCAATCTCTATCCGGTCGGCTTCGCCGATTCCAGCCATCCATTCGCTTTTCTCGCGGTTCATCCAGAAGAGCTTCGGAAAAAGCTCCTGCCTGGAAAGCCAGGATGGGCCGTCCACCAAATCGATTGGAACGCTGAATGTGTCCAGAACAGGCTTGTCGCTTTCCGCTGCCTTGTCTGGCTGGCCAATCGCAGCCTTTACCGATTCTTTGAGGAGTTGAAGCGCCTTTTCCATCATAAGGATACTGTCGTCCGCCGGCATGGTGTTGTGCAGTTCAGTCTTGAATCCCGTTAACGTCTTGAATGCCTGTCATTCGGCCTGATTGAGCCGCATCGTAACTTGATAGGTTGTTATTTCTTAGTGTTTTCAGGCACATCGTTTTGCATGTGTCGTTCAAGGGAGACGGCAAGATAATTGTTTTTACTCTGAAGCCATGTATGGATTTTCCTGGCTTCTTCCATTTTTCCGGTTTTGATGTAGCACACCGCCAGTGAGTACCAGGCCTCCTGGAACGAGTAGCTGTTGTCGATGGCTTTTTTGTACGATGCCACCGCATCGTCGTATCGCTTCAACTGAAAAAAGACGTTGCCGAGGTCGAAATTCCTGAGCGAATCGTCCGGGGCTATCCTGACCCTTTTTTCCATCCAGGGCAGGGCTTCAGCGAAGTTTTTCTGGTCGAAATATGCTGCACCAAGGGCGGAATAGGCTTCGTCGAGTCCGGGTTCGATGGTTATAGCCCGCCGGTACGCCTCGATGGCTTCCTTGTATTGCTGGTGCTGTGCATACTCTTTGCCGAGGTTCAGGTATCCTCGTGCGTCTTCAGGATTTTTCCATACTTCCTGCTGCAGTTCACGAATCCGGGCGCCCTTGTCCTGACAGGCGAATAGTCCGGAAAGACAGAGGAAAACAAGAAACGGACGGAAGAAGGTTCTGAAGTGCATGTATGGTTTTGAAACGTGGATCATAACTCAATATAGCGACTGGTTTTTTTTTCTGCTAACTCCTGCATGTTTTCAGCGTTCCTCCTTTTGCAGTTGCGTGAGTCAATCCATCCGATGAGGGCGGATCTGTTGCCGATGGCCGTTTTTTTACACAATTTTCGATGACGGGAGTAATCGATCAACCATTAAATGCGGGCACAGATCTATGAAAACGGAAATTCATGTAAGCGGAATGCGCTGTTCAGGTTGTGAGATGCTTGTCGGCGAAGCTCTCGAAGAGATGGAGGGCGTGGATAAGGCACACGCATCCCACGAAACCGGTGTCGTCGAAGTCGAATACGATCCGGCCAGGGTGGATCTCGACTCCATCAGGAAGGTGATAGAGGGGCAGGGATTCAGGGTGACGGCTTGAAGGCATCACGATAAAACCTGAAGGGTGGAAATACAGGTTCGCCCCTGCAGTTATCGTTTTTCCATTGTCACTGACGCGTAAAACGAAAAAAGCCCTTGGGTTGCAAGGGCTTTTTTTCTATCCGGAATCTGCGGAGCTGACGGGGCTCGAACCCGCGACCTCCTGCGTGACAGGCAGGCGCTCTAACCAAACTGAGCTACAGCTCCGTTCCTGAATGGATGACAAAGGTAGTAAACCCCGATTTCGTTTCCAAACTATTTTTTGTTTTTTCATTGGCGTTCCCGTTTTTCAGGTTCAACGAATTGCTGGAATGCTCTAAAACGCCTGTATTGATTGGTGTTTGCGGATCTATCGTTGAGTCGGCCCCGACGCGTCGGGACTCTCGAAGAGCCCCGGGATCAGCGCTTCTTCTGCTTCGCATTCGAACCGTTCACAGCAATTAATTGGGGGGTCTTATAATTAGTGAGGATTAATGGGGTGTGATAATGCCGGGAGTTTTGTAATTTCTCGCCATATTGCCGGTAAACCACCCACTTGTTGGTAGTGGCGTTATTCTTTCATTTAATCAAAACGATTAAACGGTCATGACCGATTCCGATAAACGCAATTCCCTGTCGATCACAGACAATCGTACAGGCAAATCATACGAGATCCCCATTGAATACGGTACGATACGCAGTACGGATCTTCGACAGATCAAGGAATCCGACAGCGACTTCGGGCTTCTTGGTTACGATCCGGGTTATCTGAACACAGCTTCCTGTAAAAGCTTGATCACCTATATCGACGGCGACAAGGGTATTCTGCGCTACCGCGGATATCCGATCGAGCAGCTTGCTGAAAAGAGCAACTTCCTCGAAACGGCCTACCTGCTGATCAAGGGAGAACTTCCGGACAAAGAGCGCCTTGCGGTGTGGACTTACAACATCCGGCACAACACCATGACCCACGCAAACGTTACCAAGTTCATGGAGGGGTTCCGCTACGATGCTCACCCGATGGGCATTCTCGTGGGTACGGTCGGCGCGCTGTCAACCTTCTATCCCGATGCGAAGGATATCGGCAACGAGGAGTCCCGGAAGCTTCAGGTCAGGCGTCTCATCGGCAAGATTCCGACCATGGCGGCCATGAGTTTCCGCCACAGCCTCGGTCTGCCTTACGTTCATCCCGACATCGAGCTCAGCTACACCGGCAACTTCCTCTCCATGATGTTCCGCACGATGGAGCGCAACTACAAGCCTAATCCGGTCCTCGAAAAGGCTCTCGACGTGTTGTTCATCCTTCACGCCGATCATGAGCAGAACTGCTCGACCAATGCCGTGCGCTCGGTCGGCAGCTCGATGGTCGATCCCTACTCTGCCATCGCAGCAGGTTGCGCGGCGCTTTACGGCCCGCTGCACGGCGGCGCCAACGAAGCCGTTATCCATATGCTCAAGGAGATCGGTTCGATCGACAGGATTCCGGAGTTCATCAAGTCGGTCAAGAGCGGCGAAGGCCGCCTGATGGGATTCGGCCACAGGGTTTACAAGAACTACGACCCACGCGCGAAAATCATCAAGGAGATCGCTTTCCAGGTGTTCGAGGAGACCGGCAAGAACCCGTTGCTCGACATAGCCATCGAGCTGGAACGAATTGCCCTCGAGGACGAGTATTTCGTCAAGAGGAAGCTTTATCCGAACGTTGACTTTTATTCCGGCCTCATTTACCAGGCCATGGGATTCCCGACCGACATGTTCCCGGTGCTGTTCGCCATCGGCCGTACGCCAGGCTGGTTGGCCCAGTGGATCGAGCACGTCAAGGATCCGGAACAGAAGATCGCACGTCCACGCCAGATTTATCTCGGAGAGGACACAAGGGATTTCGTGCCGATCGAAAAGCGCCCGAAGAGGGTTATCGACGAACAGAAGTTCGGCATCTGCAGGCTTTAAACCTATGCCGGCCTGCCCTGCCCGGTTGTATTCCGCCGGGCAGGAAGGTTTTATCAATTCATTCAGATTCAGACCATGTCAGTCACAAGGGAAAATGTCGCTTATATCGCCGAGCTTGCGCGCCTGAGGTTCACCGACGCCGAGCAGGAGAAGATGACCAGGGAGCTCAACATGATCCTGCACTATATCGAAAAGCTCAACGAGGTCGATACCGAGGGTGTCGAACCCCTCAGCAGCATCCACGATCCGATCAATGTGCTCAGGGCGGATGTCGAAAGGGAGCCGCTGACGAACGCCGAAGCGCTTAAAAACGCACCTGACAAGCAGGACAGGTTTTTCAAAGTGCCGAAAGTGATCGGCTGAACTTTCCATGACGGCCATCAACCAGAAGGGTGACGGCGTCTGCATCTCCGTCCGGGTCCAACCCCGATCTTCAAAAAGCGGCATCTCCGGCATGTACGGAGAGAGCCTCAGGATCTGCCTGAAATCTGCGCCTGTAGACGATGCGGCCAACAAGGAGTGCTGCGAGCTGATGGCCAAACTGCTTGGCGTACCACGCTCCAGCGTCTCTGTCATGAACGGAAAAACATCCCGCAGCAAAGTGTTGAAAGTCGAAGGTCTCACAGCATCCGTTGTCGAGAAGTCGCTGGCGCCGCATCTCGGAACGTCAACCGGACAGCAGCCATGAGGGCGGTAATCCAGAGGGTGCAGCATGCCGGGGTCTCCATAGGCGGAGAACCTTTTTCCGGCATCGGGAAAGGGCTGCTGGTCCTTGCCGGCATCGCCCGGTACGATACCGCAGACGATCTCTTCTGGATGATCCGTAAAATTCCGAATCTCCGCATTTTCGAGGACAGCGAAGGCAAAATGAACCTGTCGGTCAGGGATGTCGGCGGCAGTATCCTGGTCGTATCCCAGTTCACGCTTTACGCCGATGCCAGTCGCGGCAACCGGCCTGGCTTTTCGGAATCGGCGCCCTCCGAAATGGCAAGGGAGATGTTCGACCGTTTCGTCGATTCTCTCCGGCAGGAGTCCGGTTGTCCGGTCGAAACTGGCAGTTTCGGAGCTGACATGCAGGTGTCGCTGCTCAACGACGGACCTGTGACCATCATTCTTGATTCACCGAAACTGTGATTATGTGCCAATGAAAGCCGTTATCGTCATTCCTGCCCGTCTTGATTCCAGCCGCCTGAAGGAAAAAATGCTGGCTGATCTTGAAGGTGCGCCGCTGATCGTGCGGACCTGGCAGCAGGCGATGAAGTCGCGACTGGCCACCAGGGTCGTCGTGGCTACCGACAGCGACAGGATCGCCGCCGCTCTTCGTGCCGTCGATGCCGAGGTGGTTATGACCTCGCCGGATGCGGCTTGCGGTACCGACCGCATCGCCGAGGCGGCCGAGATTGTCGGAGGGGATGTTTTCGTGAATCTCCAGGGCGACGAACCGTTGATCGATCCCGAAACGATCGATCTGGCTGTCGCACCGTTTTTCGGGCAGGATCCTGTTCCCGATTGCACGACGCTCGTTTTTCCCATAGCTCCAGCCGAGAGGCACCTGATCGACGATCCACATGTCGTCAAGGCGGTGCTCGACACGAAGGGGAATGCGATGTACTTTTCGAGAAGCCCGATACCGTATCGCCGTGAAACCGTCGCGGGAACGATATTTTACCGGCATATCGGCCTTTATGCATTCAGGGCGGACGTGCTGAAGGCGTTCGTCTCGCTGCCTCCCTCGATGCTCGAACGCACCGAGTCGCTCGAACAGTTGCGCCTGCTGGAGAACGGTTATCGGATCCGCTGCATCGAAACGGCCACCGATACACCGGGGGTCAATACGCAGGAAGAGCTCGAAGAGGTCCGGCGGTTGTTCAGGAGCCGCTTCATTCCTTGACCGAAGCTTCGCGGCGTCCGTCGTGGAATACGATGCCGATGTCCGAGCCGGGGGCGAGCGACGCTGCGGATGTGACGTATCCGCCCTCCTGCGAGACGATGGCGAATCCCCGTTTCAATACCTTCATCACATCGAGCATGCCGAGCCGGGCTGAAGCGGACTCGAACAACTGCTGCTGCTGACGAAGCTTCTCGGAAACCGCCCTTGTCATCTCCTTTTCCGATGCTGCAAGCCGGTCGTCGAACTGGCCGAGCGTCAGCACCGGACGGTTGAACGCATAGCTGTTGCAGATGGAGTCGACCTGGAGTTGCGCGCCTGAAATCTTGCCGTCCATCAGGATGGACTGCCGTCCGAGCAGGTTGTCGATCTTTCTCATGAGTTCGTCCCGGTCAGGCACGGCACGTTCGGCGGCAATGGACGGGGTTCCAGCGCGCAGGTCGGCTACCATGTCTGCCACGGACAGGTCGGTTTCGTGGCCGATGGCGCTGATTACCGGAATCCGGGACCTGAAAATGGCCTCGGCGACGCTTTCGTCGTTGAACGCCTGAAGGTCCTCGGCCGAGCCGCCCCCTCTTGCCAGGATCAGCACGTCGGGCCTGTGGTCGGGCTCAGGAGGGTCGTTGAAGTAGTCGAGCGCCCGAACGACCGATTCCACGGCACGCTCACCCTGTACCTGCACCGGATAGAGCAGCAGTTCGGCCGCGGGGAAGCGTCGGGCGAAGACGTCGCTCATGTCCTTGATGACCGCGCCGGTCGGTGAGGTGATCATGCCGATCCTGCGTGGAATGCGGGGAATCGGTTTTTTGCGTTCCGGGTCGAAATATCCTGCTTTTGCGAGCTTTGCGATCAGGCGGGCAAGCGCCTGCTGCTGCTCTCCCTCGCCGGTCTCGAAGAGCGCAGTGCAGATCAGCTGGTATCGCCCTGCCGGCGGATAGACCTCGAGCCGTCCTTCGGCGATGACTTCCAGCCCGTCCTTGAGTTCGAGCGGGAAGCGGCTGCGAACGCTTTTCCAGATCACGGCCGGAATCTGGGCTTCGCTGTCCTTGAGCGTCAGGTAGACATGGCCGGAGCTGTGAATTTTGCAGTTCGACAACTCCCCCTTGACCCGTACGAACGGGAAAAGGCTCTCAAGTTCGTTTTTGATGGCTCTGGTCAGTTCGCTGACACTCTGTGCGGATTCGTTCATGCCGTCGTGGTTTTTCAGGAAAATACGGTTTTCCACGCTCACTTCCCCGCGGAATGACGCAGACAGGAGGCGGCTGCTGGTGAGTCGGCGGAGAGGATTTGCCACTGAAGTGTTATATTCTGATCTGGTTATAACGGCAGCCCCCACTCCGTATCCTTCCTGAACGGTAAGGGCTGATATGCTTGTCGGGTTTCTCTGTATCGGCGAAGATGATGCTCCGATAATGGTGTCGATCCTGTCAATAAATCAAAACGGTTAAACTGTCATGCCCGATTCCGATCGCCGAAATTCGCTTCTGATCACCGACAATCGTACCGGGGAGCCCTGCTATTCTCCACTTGAAAACGGTACAGTCAGCAAAATGGAATTTCGACCGATCAGGAACCCCGGTGAACAGATCTCGGGTTCCAGCCCCGATGAAGAGCAGGCGCTTCTGCAGCAGCTCGATCGCTTTTCAGGGGCCCTTGTCGCCGAACTGCTCGACGCAGGGACTGTCGCCGTTGATGGACTGGGCATGTTTTCGATTGTCCATGAGCACGCTGCAAGAGAGATGACGGAGTCAGGCTCTCGTTTCCTTCCGCCTCGAAAACGCGTTGTATTCGATCCGATTCCGGGCGGCAAGGGTGATTCGGCGCGTATCGCCGCCGAACGGCTCGACATGAAAGCTGATGACGCCCTTCAACTGACGAAGGCCTTATCCGGTTTGTTCGAACGCTCAAGGAAAAAGTCGCTCGACCTCAAACTCAGGGGGTTTGGCTCTTTCTCGAAAGTCGAAGGCCTGTACGTGTTTCAACCGGATCCTTCGGTTGTGGAACTGCTTAACAGCGCATACGACGGCCTGAAAACGATTGACATCCAGGACAGCAAGGATATTCAAGAGCGGAAGGCTGCTCCGGTTCCAGGAGCCGGAAGCGGTGGGCAATTCAAAAAGGCAGCAGCAGTCGTAACGGCGTCAGTGCTCCTGGCGGCAGGCGGATATCTGGTTTCCCGCCAGATTTCCCCGGACAGCATCATCGCCCTGACCGGCAGCAAGACTCCGACCCCGGCCACGAAGACCCTTGTTACGCCGTCAACGACCGACAAGGTGCCGGATCAGGTTTCGGTTATTGCTGTTCCTGCCCGGAATGCCGGTTCTGCCGTGCCGGATTCGGTCGTGCTCGCCAAAGGCCGTTTTACGGTCGTTACGGCGACATTCTCATCGATGAAAACTGTCCGGCAGGAGATCGGCAGGCTTTCGGGGCTCGGCCACCGGATCATGGTCTGGCCGGTGAAAGCTGCCGGCAAACAGAGCTACAGGCTGGTTACCGGGGACTTTGAGTCCCATCGCGCGGCACTCGACAGCGTGAAAACCCTGCCCCAGAGCCTGTCGAAAAACATCTATATTCAGCAAGCATCAAAAAATGTCGTTCTGTATGGAGAAAAAGGGCTGTAATAAACTTCATCCGCAATCGATGTGCCCGGCCTTCGGCGGACTGCGTGTGCTCATGCGCATCGACGGTTCGCAAGTCTGTATGGCAGCGGACCAGGGGTGTTTGTACGGGTTGACTTTCGTTTCACATTTTTATGCCGCCCGCCGTTCCATCGTCTCCCCGGAACTGATGAACGTCCAGATTTCGGGCGGAAACATGATCGATGATCTGCGTCGCACGATCGAATCGATCGCCTCGGATCCTTCAGTACGCTTCATCCCTGTGATCAGCACCTGCGTGGCCGAAACGGCAGGCATCGCCGAAGAGCTGCTCCCGAAAAGGATCGGTAATGCAGAAGTGCTGCTCGTAAGGTTGCCCGCGTTCCAGATCAGGACCCACCCGGAAGCCAAGGACGTCGCCGTTTCTTCGCTGGTCAAGCGGTTCGGCGCGTTCGGTGAGCCGCGCAAGGAGAAGTCGGTGGTCGTGCTCGGTGAAATCTTCCCCGTCGATGCGATGATGATCGGCGGAATATTGCAGAAGATCGGTGTCGAGTCGGTCATCACCCTTCCCGGTGCGGATCTCGACGACTATGCCCAGGCAGGCAGGGCAGCGGCCTGTGCCGTACTGCATCCCTTCTACGAACGGACGGCCTCTCTTTTCGAATCTGCTGGAATGAAGATCGTCAAAGGCAACCCCATCGGTGCCAACGCGACAGGCCAATGGATAGAACGGATCGGAGACGCGCTCGATCTCGATCCGGTCAAAGTCAGGCAGGTGGCCGACGAGGAGCGGCAGAAGGCGAAAGAGGTGCTCGCAGGCTTCAGCAGCCGGCTGCATGGGTCGGTGATCGTGGCCGGTTATGAAGGCAACGAACTTCCGCTGGTCCGGCTCCTGCTCGAAGCAGGGCTCGATGTGCCATACGCATCGACCTCGATCGCTCCAACTTCGCTTGGGGAGGAGGACCACCGACTCCTGACCATGCTCGGCACGGAGGTTCGTTACCGCAAATATCTCGAAGAGGATCAGGAAGCCGTGCTGAAATATCGCCCGGACCTGGTTATCGGCACGACATCGCT
>DATMYL010000061.1:0-10442 GCA_035560975.1 Chlorobaculum sp.
ACAAGCAGGAAAGGCTTACCATTTTCACCACTGCGTAAACAATCCTGAATGGCGGCAACAGTCTTAAAGAGGTCAAAAACAGAAATTTTCTCGTCAGCGTCAGTTGCTACAAATGAGCCGAAGCGCTCAAGCGCAGTTAAACCTTGATCGCTCTCTTGAGGTTTTATTTCAGAAAAATCAGTAACACGGTCATGAACAGGATAGTTGATTTCTGTTGCAGAAAGCTGTTTCGGTTCAAAAAATCTATCACCCCCGAAAGGAGATTTGAGCGAAGAGAGTTTGAGTTCAGTTGACTGAACGCCTGCAAGTTTAAATGCATCAACGATATCCACAATACTTAGTGTACCTTCTCGAAGAAGATCAAAACCAAGTTTGATGATATCACTTCCCGTAATACTCGTTGTCATCAGCCGTAATTAAAATTCGTATTGATGAGAATAAAACTGGACTTCCCTCGAGAACTTTGAGGTTTTTGAACCTGCTCTATGAAGCTCTGGACGGGACCGATGGTGAAAAGAAAAATGTACTGCTGAGCGGGCATAGCTTTTTTGAGTTACGGGTTACTCCGAAAAGTCAAATACTGCCGGACAACAAAACGCGGGTAATGTGGGGGGAGGTATACCCTGAATATGCTGGTAGCGGAACAGGAAGAAAAGTGCGGAACTGACGTAACAACGAGGCTCGGTTTGTAATCAGTGTATCAGCTTTATTGTACGTAACTTTTCAGTTAAAGGCAAGTGAATCTGAAGCTCCTGATGACAAAAAAACGTACTCTCATCGTTTTATGCAGCGTTACCGGGCTTTTTTTTCATCCGGAAACAATCACCGAGGGGTCGAACTGTTCGATTTCTTCGGGACTGCAGGGGATGCGAAGCCGGTCGTTGTCGTCATGATCGGAGGCCTGCAAACGCTCGATGTCCGCCCAGAATGTTTTCGTATTGAGGTGATCGAGCTTGTATCGCCCGGTAATGGAAGGCTTCATTTTGATGGTGCCGAGAATGCCCTGCAATTCAGCCCTGGTAATATCCTTGCGCCGCACAACCATGAGCGGAACAATTTTGCGGTTATCCTTGGTGCATTCCAGAACGACCGAAACAATCTGGTTGAGCCGTTTTTTCTCTTTTTTCTGCTTCAGCAGTTGCCGTAACGCCTGAAAAGCTGAAAAAGCGCCAACAATACCGATAATATCGGCAACAAGTCCTATAACCGTAACGTTATCCATAGCGTCTTCATCGTTTGTCCCTTGAATTGTGCCGAACTTCGCGGAGGTTCATAATTTCAGCCACCTCGAATTTTTCGTTCGATACCGTTTTTGCCGGACGCAGGCGAACCACATCGGGGAAATATCCCAGACGGCCATGCAATTCCGCAAGCACAACCGACCAGACTGCCGCATAGCCAGCAGGAATGGCAACCAGAGGTGTCGCCTGCCACTCTTTCGGCGACAGCGCTATTTTTTCAACGGCCTTTTCGATGGTTGCCACAAAGTTGTGATCTTCAGAAACATTGCCCAATGAAACATCGATCACTTCCGGTGATGACCAGTGCATCATCTGCCCGATATCCTGCTGCTGACCTGGCAGTACCGGATGACCGGAAAAATTCAGGATGAGTTGACGAGGACCATCCGAAATATCACCCCTGAACCGCCGCACCAACCCACGCCACACTCCCCGAATCAGTCGAAGCAGCCACGGAATGTTTTTGGTGGAAAGGTATTCGAGCAACTGGTATATGGAAACAATACCGGTTGTAAGCGCAAATAAGGTAACGAGGTTGTTTTGCGTCAGCAGATCGCCCATGGGTGATGATGATCAGATTATTAGTCTGGAAAAAATCCGCATGGAAAGCTACGAAACATTATCACAAAATCCTCAGTGAGTGCAATTAGATATAAAGGCGTTTGAAGTTGTCGGGGATCAGCAGGTGAGTGTTGCAAGTTTCAATCCTCTGTGAGTGCAATTAGATATAAAGCTATGAAAAACAGTCGAACTGCCCCGACGCAAATCCGTCTGAAGTTTCAATCCTCTGTGAGTGCAATTAGATATAAAGTGGATGGTATGAATCGCACGACGAAGGTCTGTACCTGATTGTTTCAATCCTCTGTGAGTGCAATTAGATATAAAGTGGGGGGGATTTCTTCGTCAGTATCGGAGAAAAAATCATGTTTCAATCCTCTGTGAGTGCAATTAGATATAAAGATCAGTAAGTCCCGATGTTAACATTTCTGCCGCTGCTAAAGTTTCAATCCTCTGTGAGTGCAATTAGATATAAAGGTCAGTAGGACTGGCGCAAGCGGAGCATTCAATTGTGTTTCAATCCTCTGTGAGTGCAATTAGATATAAAGAGTGCAAAAGTCGATGCGGTTCCTTCCGCTTTTGGCAGCAGTTTCAATCCTCTGTGAGTGCAATTAGATATAAAGAATACGAGGTAGGGTGGAAGGATTGACCGAGCAGGAGAGCCGTTTCAATCCTCTGTGAGTGCAATTAGATATAAAGGGAAGAAACATGGCTACTATCAACACCACCAACCCTAGTTTCAATCCTCTGTGAGTGCAATTAGATATAAAGAACAGAAAAAGCTATCTGAAAGGGTAGCTTTTTCTGTTGGTTTCAATCCTCTGTGAGTGCAATTAGATATAAAGTGTAACGCCAGCCGTTGCTCTGATAAGTTTCCCAACCTCAGTTTCAATCCTCTGTGAGTGCAATTAGATATAAAGAGTGCCTCCGGAAACCCTTGACTGGCGTGGGCTGCCGGGGCCAAAATCGACGCTCATGGAAAAATCAGTGATGTCAAGGGACAATGGCCTGATTTTACTGCTGTACGGCATCTGTATCTTATGCATTTTTATTCAGTTATACAAAACCGACGCTCGATTTTTTGCACAAATCCTGTTACCCCTTTTTCTATAAGCAGTTATTGCTTTTTCTTACAAAAATCAGGCCTTGCATACATGAGCGTCGATTTCACCAGGTCACCTTGTACGGATCGTACTGCATTCTCGTTCCGGCTATCACCTCCTGCATGATCTTTACCTGCTTCTCGATCTGACGACGGAAGTTCAGCGTCCCCCCCATTCGGGGACGCTCCTTATTACTGCTACTTTTCTCGCGCACACATCAGAATCTGATTGACGCCCGATGCCGAGATGCCAAGGATTCGGGCTGCTCCGGCATACGATAACCCCAACTCCCCGACAAACCCTTCGCGGTCTTCGTCATCCTGAACGATTGCCATCCCTTCGGTTCCGCGTACCATCACATGGTGCAGCGTTCCCGGCACGTCAAGTCTCGCTCCTCTCGGCATAGTTTCTCCTGTTTTGTTGGATACTTCAGATTCATCCCATACAACACATTTGGCCGCCTTTCTTTTCTGCAAATAATACAAATAATAAGGAGCGTCCCCTTATGCACTCTCGAAGTTATAGATGAGGGAGTATAGCAGATACGAGTTATTGACCGGCAGCGTTATCAACGGATTGCGGCGGGATAGTTCAAGCAGTTATGCGCATACTTTTACATCAATTCAACTAAATCTGCCTTTAACCAAAAAAAATCGCAAATAACATTTGAATAAAAGAACGATCGTTCTTAAATTCAGTCAAGGAAAACAAATTATGTCAAGACCGAAAAAAGTCACCGACTCAGAAATACTGGACGCAATCGAGCGGGTTGTTGTCAAGCTTGGTGCATCCCACCTCTCCATCGATGCCGTGGCTCAGGAAGCAGGAATCAGCAAATCCAGGGTGGTCTACGATTACAAATCCAAGACCGCCCTGCTCGAAGCTCTGATCGACCGGCAGTTTGAGCGCGATACAGCACGCATCAAATCACTGCTCGTCGAGTGCGCCGATACCCCTCACCCCGAACTTTTCGCACGTATCAAAATTGCCGAGCGTGCCTTGGATTCTACGGAACGCGCTGTCGCCATGGCCATCACATCGTTAATGTCGAGTGAAGAGTCGCTCCGGCAGCGGATGCTGAGGTTGATAGAACGGGACCTGCTGGCAATGGATAGCGGAGCGAAGCCTGAAGCGGCCCGCATGGCCTATTTCGCCTTAATCGGTTTCAGTTGCCACGAGTGGTTCGGACTCGTCCAGAGAAGCGACGATGAGCGTCTACCGTTCCTGGAACAGATCCGGAAAATGTATGTCGGTTATCATGAAAGCCATCCTGACAACCAAACCAAACCCATAAAAAGGATAAGTTATCAATCATGAAAAGGTCGTATATCATCGCCGGTTTTCTTGTCACCCTGATTGCAGGCTGGTACCTGTGGCCAAAGCGATCGTCAGACCACATTCAGGATTCGAACGTAAAACCGGAGGTCAGTGTCGTGACCATGAAACCCGAACCTCTGGTATTGACAAAAGAGCTGCCGGGCCGGACTTCGGCTATACGTATGGCCGAGATCCGGCCGCAGGTCAGCGGCATTGTTACGAAGCGCTTCTTCGTGGAAGGAAGCCTTGTTAAACAGGGTCAACAACTCTACCAGATCGACCCCGCGACCTATCAAGCCGGCTATAACAGTGCAAAAGCCAATCTCAGCAAAGCCGAGGCCAACGTAAAATCGGTTCAGGCAAAAGCAGCTCGCTACGAAAAGCTGGTCAAAATCGGTGGCGTCAGCAAACAGGAGTACGACGATGCGAAAGCGAGCCTTGCCCAGGCGAGGGCGGATGTCGACATCGCCAGATCCGAAGTTTCCTCGGCCGGCATCAACCTCGACTACACCAGGGTCATGTCTCCGATTTCCGGACGAATCGGCCAATCGAAGGTGACCGAGGGGGCTCTGGTCAATGCCAATCAAGCCACCCCCCTTGCTGTAGTGCAACAGCTCGACCAGATCTACGTGGACGTTTCCCAGTCGAGCGATGAACTGTTACAACTGCGAAAGCGCCGTCAAGGCCAAGTTGGCGATCCCGACGTCGAGAGCGCTCCTGTCCAGCTTCTGGTGGATGGAAAACCCAAAGGACAACCCGGCACGTTAAAGTTCTCGGATGTAACGGTCAACCAGAGCACAGGAACGGTCCTGTTGCGAATATTGTTCACCAACCCCGGCAATGAAATCCTCCCCGGCATGTTCGTTCATGCACGTCTTGAACAGTGGAGAGACGACCAAGCCATCCTCGTGCCGCAAAAATCGGTCAGCAGAAGTGCGGACGGATCGGTTTCGGTCTGGGTTGTCGGACCGGACGGCAAAGCAAACCCCCGCCCGATCATCGTTACGGAAGTTGTCGGAGACAGGTGGCTTTTAAGCAGCGGACTCAAAGCAGGCGAGAAGGTCGTGTACGAAGGCATCATGAAAATCCAGCCGGGCATGGCGGTCAAAACCGTCGAAGCGACACTGCCACCCGTGCAGGCTAAATAATCCATTACATTTCAACGCACCAGTACCATGTCCGGATTTTTTATCGAGCGACCTGTCTTTGCCTGGGTGATCTCCATCTGTATCATGCTCGGCGGAATCATAGCCATCAATATCCTGCCGGTCGAGCAATATCCGCGCATCGCGGCGCCGACCATCAACATCAGCGCCACCTATCCCGGCGCATCTTCCGAAGCGGTTGAAAACAGCGTGACGCAGGTCATCGAACAGGCTCTTACCGGTATCGACCATCTCCGCTACTTCAGTTCAGGGAGCGATTCGAACGGCAACGTAAGCATCACGGTGACATTCGAACCTGAAGCCAATCCCGATATTGCCCAGGTGCAGGTGCAGAACAAGTTGCAGTCGATCATGTCGAACCTGCCCCAGCAGGTGCAGCAGCAGGGCATCAAGGTCACCAAGGGATCTACCGGGTTCCTGATGGTCGTGGGCGTGTATTCAAACGACGCCCGGGTCGATGAATACGCGATGAACGATTTCATCAACTCGAAGCTCCTCGATCCGCTGAGTCGCGTATCCGGCGTCGGTAACATCCAGGTGTTCGGGCAGCCCTATTCGATGCGTATCTGGCTTGATCCCCACCGCATGGCGAGCTTCAACCTCACCACCACCGACGTCCAGACTGCTATCACGGCACAGAATGCCGACGTCTCCGCCGGCCAGCTGGGAGGAACGCCATCGGTTCCTGGCCAGCAACTGAACGCCACCATTACAGCACAGTCACGCCTGAAAAGCGTCGGAGATTTCGAAAAGATCATGCTGAAGGTCAATACCGACGGATCCCAGGTCCGCCTCAGGGATGTCGCCCGTATCGAACTCGGCGTAGAGAACTACGACATGAACACGCGCTTCAACGGCAAACCAGCTGCAGGCATGGCCATCAGCTTGGCAACCGGGGCAAACGCCCTGAACACCGCCAATCTGGTCAAAGCGAAAATGACTGCCCTTAAACCGCTGCTCCCGCCGGGTGTGCAGATCGTTTACCCGTTCGACACGACACCATTCGTCAAGACATCGATCGAAGGGGTTGTCCATACCCTGATCGAGGCGGTCATCCTCGTATTCTTCGTCATGTTCCTGTTTCTCCAGAACTTCCGCGCCACGCTGGTACCCACCATCGCGGTTCCCGTCGTGCTGCTGGGTACCTTTGGGGTGATGTCGGTCTTCGGCTTCTCCATCAACACCCTCAGCATGTTCGCCATGGTGCTCGCCATCGGATTGCTTGTCGATGACGCCATTGTCGTGGTCGAGAACGTTGAACGCATCATGGAAGAGGAGCGACTCTCCCCGCTGGAGGCGACAAGAAAATCCATGAAGCAAATCTCCAGCGCGCTGATCGGTATCGCCCTTGTGCTCTCGGCCGTATTCGTGCCGATGGCCTTCTTCAAAGGGTCCACGGGAACGATCTACCGTCAGTTCTCGATCACCATCGTCTCAGCGATGCTACTCTCGGTCCTGGTTGCGCTGATCCTGACACCGGCTCTCTGCGCCAGCCTCCTCAGACCGGTCAGAGCGGATGGACATCTTTACGGCACTGGTCCCCTCGGGCGCTTTTTCGCATGGTTCAACGGCATGTTCAACCGCAACCGGGAACGCTATGTCAAGGGAGCCCGTGTCATGACGGGAAGTGTCAAACGCTCGCTGCTGGGATTTATGCTGGTCGTGGTGCTGCTTGTCATCGTCCTCTTGCGCATCCCGACCTCGTTCCTGCCGGACGAAGATCAGGGGTTTCTCTTCGCCCAGCTTTCCACCCCATCCGGAGCGACCAAGGAGAGAACGCTTGAAAGCGTGAAGACAATGGAGGGTTACCTTCTCAATCAGGAAAAAGAGAACATCGAAAGCGTCTTCAGCGTGACCGGTTTCAGTTTTGCGGGCCAGGGCCAGAACTCGGCCATGAGTTTCGTCCAGCTCAAGGACTGGTCCAGTCGAAAGAAAAAGGGTCAGGATGTTGCCTCGATCGCCGGAAGAATCATGGGCGCCATGTCGAGCGTGAAAGACGCCATGATTTTTGCGTTTTACCCTCCGGCCGTCATGGAGCTCGGCAACGCCTCCGGTTTTGACCTTCAGCTTGTAGACCGGACCGGCAAAGGTCATGAGGCTCTCATGGCCGCCCGAAACCAACTGCTGGGAATGGCTGCGAAAAATCCCTCCCTGAGCGGCGTGCGTCCCAATGGACTTGAAGATGTGCCACAGTTCAAAATCGATATCGACCACGAAAAGGCAAGCGCCTTCGGGGTATCGATCGCCGACATCAACTCAACGCTGCAGACCGCCTGGGGTTCGAGCTACGTGAACGATTTCGTGCATGATGGCCGCATCAAGAAAGTGTTCATGCAGGGAGACGCACCATACCGCATGAACCCGTCGGACGTCGACATCTGGCACGTCCGGAACTCGAATGGCGACATGGTTCCCTTCTCATCGTTTTCCTCGGGCCGGTGGAGCTTCGGTTCGCCAAAGCTCGAACGATTCAACGGCATATCATCGGTCAATATCCAGGGAGCCCCGGCGCCCGGCGTAAGCTCGGGAGATGCCATGACCAACATGGCGGAACTGGCAGAAAAACTCCCTGAAGGTTTCGGTATCGAATGGACCGGCCTTTCCTACGAAGAACGTGCTGCCGGCCAGCAAACGCTGCTGCTCTACACGCTCTCCCTGCTTTTCGTCTTTCTTTGCCTGGCCGCACTTTACGAAAGCTGGAGCGTGCCGATAGCCGTCATGCTGGTAGTCCCGCTCGGTGTTCTGGGCACCGTTCTGGCGACATTTCTCTCAGGTCTTTCAAACGACGTCTACTTCAAGGTCGGCCTGTTGACAACCGTTGGCCTGACGGCGAAAAACGCCATCCTTATCGTGGAGTTCGCCAAAACCCTCTACGAAGGCGGCATGAACCTGCAGGAAGCAGTCCTCTCTGCGGCAGGTCAGCGACTTCGACCGATCGTCATGACCTCCATGGCATTCATCCTCGGCGTCACGCCGCTCGCCTTCTCCTCTGGAGCAGGATCGGCAAGCCAGCACGCCATCGGCATCGGCGTGATCGGAGGAATGTTGTCCGGTACGGTGCTGACGATCTTCTTTGTGCCGCTGTTCTTCATCCTCGTGCAATCCCGGTTTGCCCGAAAGAGGGTAACCGATACAGCAGTAAACCAAAACGACAAGGGATCGAACCATGAACACTAAGCTGCTGCTTCCTTTATGCCTGGCAGCAACCACCCTGACGGCCTGTTCGCTTGCGCCGACCTATGTACGCCCGACGGCACCCGTCACCACGCAGTGGCCGGTGGCTTCCGGAATCGGGACGATGCCCTCCACTGCACCGCAATCCGGCGAGCAGCCGCGTACCACCGATATCGGATGGCGGAGCATGTTCAGGTCGCCAAAACTGCAAAGCCTTATCGAAGCATCCCTTGCCAACAACCGCGACCTGAGAATAGCCACCCTCAACATCGAGGTAGCCCGCAACACCTATCGCATCCAGCGTTCGGATCTCCTTCCATCGATTAACGCCTCGGGAAGCTTCACACGCCAAGAGTTGTCAAAAAGCACGAGCGGCACCGGAAAAAAGGAAATCACCTCGACATATACCGCAGACATCAGCACGACGGCATATGAACTGGACCTTTTCGGCCGAGTACGCAACCTCAGTAATCGCGACATAAACAAGTATCTTGCTACCGAAGAGGGCCGCAAAGCCGCCCAGACAAGCCTGGTCGCTGAAGTCGCCAACGCCTATCTCACCTACCTTGCCGATGCCGAACTGCTCCAATTGACCGAAAGCACACTCAGGACAAGGCAGGATGCGTACGATCTCATCAAACGCAGCTACGATTTCGGAGCAAAGTCCCGACTCGATGTAGCACAGTCCGCAACACTGGTAGAATCGGCCCGGGCCAGCCGTGCGCAATATCAACGTCAGGTGGAACAGGACAAGAACGCCCTGACCCTGCTGGTCGGAAAGGAGATCGATCCGAAGCTCCTCGAACCCCAGCGCCTGGCCGATGTCCAGGTGCTGGACACGCTCCCCGTAGGTATTCCCTCCGTCGTCCTGCTCGATCGACCGGACGTACGGCAGGCGGAATACGCACTGAAGGCAGAAAACGCCAACATCGGAGCAGCACGGGCTTCATTCTTCCCCAGCATAAGTCTTACCGGATCAACCGGGTTCGCCAGCGCCAGCTTGTCGGATCTGTTCGTGACCCGATCGAGCGGTATTTGGAGCTTCGCCCCGCAGATAACGCTCCCGATCTTCCAGAGCGGTCGGTTGCGCGCCAACCTCAAACTGGCAGAAACCAACCGGGATATTGCTGTCGCCCAATACGAAAAAGCTATACAGACTGCATTCCGGGAGGTCGCCGACGCACTGGTCGCCCGAGCGACCTACACCGGACAATTGCATGCACAGCGAGCTCTGGTCAAAGAGAGCGATCAAGCCCGGACCATCACGAAAGCGCGTTACGACCATGGCGTCGACAGTTATTTCGCACTGCTTGACGCTCAACGATCCCTCTTCGAGGCTCAGCAAAACGAAATTCTGATCCATCAACAAACTCTTGCCAACCTGATCGACCTGTACAAAGCCCTCGGAGGTGGGTGGCAATGACTTTACTTGGATCGCTTCAGAAAAGCAATTCGGGGACGCTCCTTATTACTGCAACTTTTTGCAATCACGCATCAGAATCTGATTCACGCCCGATGCCGAGATGCCAAGGATTCGGGCTGCTCCGGCATACGATAACCTCAACTCCTCAACAAACTCCTTGGAAAGCTGTTTCCGGATTGCTGAACATTCACGAGTCCGGCTGCCAGTATGCATGGCCTTCACCGCTACGCCCTTTTCCTCACAGAGCCGTTGCAGCCTTTCATGAGCTTCACACTCCAGCGATACCGCCGGCAGATGCTCTTTGACGCCCTCTTCGGCCTCTTTCAGGATTTCCTTCACGAACTCCCCGCTCCCCAGTATCCGCTCGTCACTGAACTGTTTCTCGCTTCGTTTCCTGAGGGATCGCACTTCCGACCACCCCCCTGTCGAACGGATCAATCCCCCTCCTGTCAGTTCCGGC
>DATMYL010000062.1:0-10834 GCA_035560975.1 Chlorobaculum sp.
GCCTCCATCTCGCCCTGGGGCATCGAGAAGGGGTTATGCGAAAACTCGATCTTCTTCTCCTCCTCGTTGAATTCGTACATCGGGAAATCGACGATCCAGCAGAACGACAATTCGTCCCTGTCGAGCGGAAAGAGATCAGCAAAATAGGAGCGCATGCCGCCCATGATTTTGCAGGTCTTCTCCCATTTGCCGGCGCCGAAGAACACGACGTCACCGGTCACCAGGCCGAGGGTATCCTTCAATGCCGCCATCTCGTCTTCGCTCATGAACTTGACCACCGGTCCTTTCGGGCCCTCTTCCCTGAACTGGATGTAGGCAAGGCCTGCTGAACCGAGCTCTTTTGCACGCTTTTCCGCCTTGTCGTAGAACAGGCGGGACTCGTTGCCCATGCCCTTCAGCACGAGGGCCTTGACGCAGGAGCCCTCTTTTGTGTTTGATGCGAACACCTTGAAACCGGAGTCGACGAACAGCCGGGATACGTCCTGGATCTCCAGCGGTATCCTGAGGTCGGGCTTGTCGGAACCGAACCGGTTCATCACGTCGCGATAGCTGATGCGCGGGAACGGGTACTGCGTGATGCGCTTCTGGGACATCGACTCTGTAATGTGCTTGAACAGGCCTTCGAGGATCTGGAACAGGTCGTCCTGCTCGATGAAGGACATCTCGATATCGACCTGGTAGAACTCGCCCGGGCTGCGGTCGGCGCGTGCGTCTTCGTCGCGGAAGCACGGTGCGATCTGGAAGTAGCGCGGAAACCCTGCCACCATCAGGAGCTGCTTGAACTGCTGGGGAGCCTGGGGAAGCGCATAGAACTTGCCGGGATGCAGGCGGCTCGGCACGAGGAAGTCGCGGGCGCCTTCGGGAGAGCTCGAGGTCAGGATAGGGGTCTGGATCTCGATGAAGTCATGATCCACGAGGTATTTCCTCACCGCTGCGGTAAGGTTGCTGCGGAAGATGATGTTCTCGTGCAGCTTTTCACGGCGCAGGTCGATAAACCGGTATTTCAGTCGAAGCTCCTCTGAGGTGGGGAGTTCGTCGGCGACAGGGAAAGGCAACGGCTGTGCGTTGCTCTCGACCTGGATGGACGAGGCGACGACCTCGATTGCTCCAGATGCGATCCTCATGTTGACGGTCTCGTCGGAACGGAGAACCACCACGCCCTCGACGCAGATCACCGACTCGGAATGCAGCCCTTCCGCAGCCTTGAACAGGTCGACGTTTTCAGGCTGGATAACCAGCTGGCAGATGCCGGTATGGTCCCTGAGATCGATGAAAATCAGGCCGCCATGATCTCTTTTACGGTGCACCCAGCCGCCGAGCTTGACCTTTTCGCCCTCTGAGCTGCGGTTGAGAAGTCCGCAATAATTTGTTCTGAATCTATTCTGCAATCCTTCAGCAGATAATGGAGCCTTGCTCATAAATCGGTTGTTCATAAAACGGTTGTAAAAACCTGAATATGATGAATTTTCAACGAATTGTAAAACCGTCGCCCATGTTCGGGGCGTCTCATGGCACCTTCAGTATACCAGCTCGCCGCCGAAATCCCTGATCAGGCTCCTGACCACTTCATTCGACTCCGACAGCTCCTGGAACATGGTGAAAATGCTCTTCTCCTTCGTACAGGCGTCCCGTGCCGCATCGTAGCGGACAACCAGCTTCAGGGGAAGACTGTAAAACGCGGCAAGCTCCCCTTCGAGCATTGCCGTGTCGTGCTGCAGCTCCTCGAATGAGAACTTGCGGCAGCAGCCGAGCTCCACGACCCCTCTGGGACTGCATGATATCAGCTCGGATACATGCAGGTGGGACACCATGACCTGCAGCCCCTTTTTGGAAAGGTGGTCCAGGAAACGCCCCCACTCCAGACGCAGCTGGTCCAGCACCGCGACCGGGGCTTCACCCTCCCCTTGCGGCCCGTTGTCCTGAAGCATGGCCTTGACGGGCCCGGGCAACCTGGGCTCAGGGTTGCTGCCGAATTGAGACAGCGCCTGTTTCCATGAACCAAGGTCGAATGTTGTAGGAGCGACCTCTGCAGTTGGAGGCGGTATAGCCGGTGAAGCAGGGACGGCAGGCTTTTTCGCGCGATCTGCAGAGCCGGTCCGGCCAGGGGGCGACGATGGCGACGCCGGTTCGGGCGCCGGAGGCAATCCGGAAGGAGCAACATGGCTGGAAGCGACAACGACAGGAGGACGCTTCTTCGCCGGAGGCTGCGCAGCGGCGGAAGCAGGGGCTTTCGGAGGAGCTACAGGCTCAGGAGAGGCTTTTTTTTTTCGTCTGCCGAAGCAGTCATGCCGGTCTGCGAGGAGTTGCCCCCCAGATCGATCAACTTGAGCAGGGCCAGTTCGAACCTGAACTGGTGCTCCGAATAGAACTTCAGTTCGCGCTGCGTCTGCATGAGGAAGTCGGTCATAGCCATGATCGCTGTCGGCGTAAGCCGCATCGCGTCACGCTGGTAGCGCTCCTTGACCGGTTCAGGCCGTTCGATCAGGCGGCTCGACCGCAGGTTGTGGATAATGAGGAAGTTCCTGAAATGCTCGATCAGCTTTTCGATGAAATCCTGTTCGTCATAGCCGTTCCGGTTCACCATTCCGGCCACTTCAAGCATCGCGGCGGCATCTCCGTTGGCAATGGCGTCGGTCACCATGAAGAAATGGTCGTCGTCGATGTAGCTCAGAAGATCGGATACCTGTTCGTAACGAATGGCCCTGGCGCCGTCGCTGTCGAGGGCGAAGGCGATCACCTGGTCGAGGATGCTCTGGCCGTCGCGCATCGATCCCTGGGCCTTGCGAGCCACCAGCTGCAATGCATCGGCTTCGGCCGTGATCTGTTCGGCATCGCAGATGAACTGCAACTGGCGCTGGATCTCCGCGATCGGAATGCGTTTGAAGTTGAACCGCTGGCAGCGCGAAGCGATCGTGGCGGGAATCTTGTGCAACTCCGTGGTCGCGAAAATGAATATCGCGTGGGGCGGCGGCTCCTCCAGGGTCTTCAGGAAAGCGTTGAAGGCCGCTGTCGAAAGCATGTGCACCTCGTCGATGATGTATACACGGTATCGTCCCCTCTGCGGGCCGTAACGGACGTTGTCGCGCAACAGGCGGATATCGTCGACGCTGTTGTTGGAAGCCGCATCGAACTCGGCGATGTTCAGGCTTGCCCCGGCATCGAAATCCCGGCAGCTTTCGCACTCTCCGCAGGGCTCGGTAACCTCCTTGAGGTAAACCGGGTCATCGATCATCCTCTGGCAGTTGACGGCCTTGGCGAAAACCCTGGCCGCCGTCGTCTTGCCTACGCCCCTGAGGCCGGAAAAAATATAGCCATGTCCGACCCTGCCCATCCTGAGGGAGTTCTGGATCGTGCCGGTGATATGCTCCTGGGCCGTGATGTCCGCAAAGCGGGACGGTCTGTATTTTCGTGCTATGACCTGATAACTCATGATACTGCCTCTGTTGAATCGTTCATCAGCGCTATCAAAGGCACCTGCATGGTGCTCCTGAGCGCATCCCGGACACTGCTGCGTACTTCCATGAGCCCGGTCCCGGCTGGAAGCACATCCGAACCGCGATCCCCGTAAACGATCTCAGGTGGTATCCTGGAGTAAAGGTCGTAAAGAGTCAGGGAGTGAAGGTCGGCGCTTATCGCAAGTCCGCCGTCGGCAGTCTGGTGCACGATACCGTCCCGCACCAGAAACTCGACGATATCGCTTAATTTACTACGGTCGGCTATAATTTCCGCAGCAAAGAGCTTTTTCATGGTCATAAAGCTTCCCGATGCCTGTGTGGACCATACGGAACGCAGCACATCAATGACATCCGGAACTCCCTGCAGCGGATCGAACTCCCTTGAGTCACCGGCTGGCGGGCTGAAATAGCCGAGTGAGAAGACAAATTCAGCGCCGGTCAGTACAACCACCCATTCGAGGTAAATCCAGAAAAAGAGCATCGGAATGACCGAAAGTGCTCCGTATATGTGCTCGAAGGTGGCGAAACTCGACACGTAAAAGGCAAACCACCTTTTGGCGAGCTCGAAAAGTATGGCTGCGAGCATCCCGCCCGCGAGGGCGTGGACGAACCTCACCCTCCGGTTCGGAACGAGCATGTAGAGCAGGAAAAAGGCGACGATCGAATTGACGAACGGAATGTATGACAGAAGCTGTGTTTTCACTTCGAGCAGCGCTCCTTCGGTGAACACCGTAAACCACACGTAGGAACTGGCCACAAGGCTGGTACCGATGAATACAGGGCCGAGCGTAAGCACCGTCCAATAGAGAGTAAACCCCTGAAGAACCTTTCGCGGGTCATGCACCTCCCATATGCCGTTCAGCGTCTGGTCGATCGTCGAAATCAGGAACAGGGCGATCACGATGAGAAAAATGCCGCCGACGATCGATAACGAAGAGGTTTTATCGATGAACTCCCAGAGATAATTCTTAAGGAGCACGCCCTGTGCCGGGGCGAAATTCTGGAAAAGAAAATCCCCGAAGTAACGCTTGAACGAACCGAAAACCGGAAACACCTTCAGCATCGACAGGATCACCGCCATGAACGGCACCAGGGACAGGATGGTCTGGAAAGCCAGCGATCCTGCGCTCAGGATTATACGGTCCTGAATCAGATGCTTCCACATGAACGAAAGCAACGAGGCTGAAAATCGAGTTGCATCCCGAAGGCGTCCAACCATGCCTCCGCTGTTTTCCCTCTTTTCTTCCATGAGTGAGTATCGGTGTTCGGAAACCGGCGTGCCCTTGCTCCCCTTCCGTTATCGCAGAAATGTCTGTAATTCAAGTTAGAGAACCGGAGTCAGAAAAAAAACTTCCCGAAAAGGCTGCGCGCCGTCAACATAAGCGTCAGCTTCCCTGTGACCGGGCTTCTTCTATTATTTTCACGATTTTTTCCCTATTATTAAGAATAGTTAATATCATGGTGTCCATCCTAATAAAGACTCTCCTACATCCGGACGCCAGGCCGGTCCATTAAAAGAATTTACGATCGATGGCTGAAACAAGCATCAAAGGACCGATGGAGCTCTTCATCGACCGCTGCAGACAGGAAGGTCTCAAGGTCACCCCACAACGCCTTGCCATATACAAGGTGCTCATCGAGTCCGCCGATCACCCTTCGGCTGACAGCGTGTACAGAAAAATAACCGAAGCTTATCCGACCATTTCGTTCGATACCGTCAACAGAACGCTGCTCACATTTGCCGAAATCGGTGTAATCTCCATGGTCGAATCCTATTCGGTAGCACGACGGTTCGATTCCCATATCGGGGGTCATCACCACCTTCACTGCGTAAAATGCGGCCTGATTACGGACTTCTGCGACCCGTCGCTCGACGAAGTCAAGGTGCCCGAACAGATCGCAAAACTCTTTACCGTTCTCGGCAAACGGGTGGTCATCAGCGGCATCTGCCCCGACTGCGCAAAATCCGCCTGACTCGCGCTTTCATCAGCCATCCCCCTGACCGCTTGCACTTTTGTCGTGTCTTGCCTTTTCCGGCATGCCGAAGGCAAACAACGGGATAATCCATATATTGCACCGTCCGGCAACCCGGCGTCAGCCGCGCCCGGGAAGCACCAGCGAAATGCATGCATCAAGGCAAGCCACCAACAAACATATGATCGAATTTACGCACCTTGACGACAGCGGCACGGTCCGGATGGTCGACGTTTCCGGCAAACCCCCGACCCGACGCGAAGCGCAGGCTTCGGGATGGATCACCATGCAGCCTCAAACCATCGCCCTGCTCACAAAAGATGCCCTGCCCAAAGGCAATGTGCTTGCTGCGGCCAAAATAGCCGGGATACAGGCCGCCAAGCAGGCTGCGAACCTCATTCCCCTTTGCCATCAGCTCAACCTTTCGTGGATCGAGCTTGACTTCGAAACGTACGAAAACAGGATCGGCATCCGGGCCACTGTCCGGACCAGGGAATCCACCGGGGTGGAGATGGAAGCCCTTACCGCCGTATCCGTCGCGGCCCTGACCATCTATGACATGTGCAAGGCGGTCGATAAAACGATGGAGATCACCGGTATCAGGCTGGAATTAAAAAAAGGCGGCAAACAGATGATGAAGACGGAGTACCGCCCGAAGGCCTCGGTCCTGGTCATGTCGGACTCGATTTCACGCGGCACCGGCAGGGACATTTCAGGATCGTTCCTCCGTGAAGGGCTTGAAGCTGCCGGGTGCACCGTCGAACATCTTTCCGTGGTCGCTGATGAACCGGAGGAGATCGCATCGATGATCGACGCCTGGGTCAGGGACGGGATCGAACTGATCGTCACCTCAGGAGGCACCGGGCTCGGGCCGAGGGATCTGACCATCGAGACGCTGCTTCCGAAATTCACCCGAAGGCTCCCCGGCGTCGAACAGGCGCTCTTCCAGTGGGGCCAGGGAAAAATCAGGACGGCCATGCTCTCGAGGCTCGCAGCCGGAGTGATCGGCGACACCGTGGTAATCTGCCTTCCCGGAAGCCCCGGGGCGGCCGGCGACGCACTCGAAGTGCTCGTTCCCGGAGTGTTCCACGCCTTTTCAATGCTGCACGGGGAGGGCCATTGAAGATGATAACGGTCCAGCAAGCGCACGAGATGATCCGGCAATCGATCAGGTCCGGCTCCCCAACCTGCAGCCTGCCGCTCGATCAACTGCCGGGACGGATCCTGGCGGAAGATATACACGCAGGCTTCCCGATGCCCCGTTTCACCAACGCGGCCATGGACGGGTTCGCAGTGTATTTCAACGATATTTCAGGTACATCGGTCAATGCGCCCTCACGCCTGACGGTAACCCAGGATATCCCTGCAGGTGCCCAGGCGACCCTGCCGGTCGCTCCCGGAAGTTGCGCCCGCATCATGACCGGTGCGCCGATGCCTGACGGGGCCGATACGGTCGTGCAGTTCGAGGATACCAGCGGATTCGGAGGTGAGGCGATAGAGATATACAAGGCTCCGGCTCATGGAGCCAACATCCGCCATGCAGGGGAGGAGGTTATGGCCGGAGAGCTTCTGCTCGGAAAAGGCACGCGTATCACTCCGGCTGAAATCGCACTGCTCGCCGCTTTCGGTTTCGGCTCTGCAACCGTCTACCGCCAGCCGAAAGTAGCGCTGATCACTGTCGGTGACGAGCTCTGCCTTCCCGGCGAAACAGCCGGGAGCCTGGCCATCTACAACAGCAACCTCGCGATGCTCGAAGCGTGCGTAAAGGATTGCGGAGCAGAACCCGTCGACGCAGTGCAGCTCCCGGACGACCCGATCCGTATCAGGGCGGCAATGGAAACTGCACTCGGGAAATGCGATCTGCTGATCACGGCCGGAGGCATCTCGACCGGGCAGTACGATTACATACAGGAGACTCTCGCCGGGCTCGGCGTGGAGCAGAAGTTCTGGAAAGTCGCCCAGAAACCGGGCAAGCCCCTCTATTTTGGTCTGTCACCGTCAGGCGCCCTGGTTTTCTCGCTGCCCGGCAACCCGGTCTCAGCCCTCGTCTGCTTCCTGGAATACTGCATACCGGCGATAGCCCAGCTTCAGGGAGGAGCGACATCAGCGAAGTTCGAGGCACGCCTCGACGAAACATTCCCGGCCGACAGGAAACGTCACCGCTTCCTGTTCGGATCGCTCCGTGTCGAAGGAGGCTCGCTCCGGTGCAGTCTCTCTGCGAAAACCGAATCCCACATGCTTACCAGCGCCGCGGGAGCGAACTGCATTGTCGAATCCCCGCCGATATCGGAGCCCCTCCCCGCTGGAAGCCTCGTCACCTGCCGCATGCTGCCGTGGGCAACATTATCCTGATATAACAAGAGAGAGGCGCATGTTCCATCCTTTCGAAATTGCCTTCTGCGGGCTCTCAGGCTCCGGGAAAACGACATTGCTCACCCGGGTGATCAGCCATTTCCGCCAGAAAGGGTACGAGCCGGCCTGTTTCAAGCACGGGTGCCACCATTTCGATATCGACAGGGAAGGTAAAGACTCGTTCCGCGCCCGCCAGGCAGGCGCACTTTCGGTCATGATCTCCGATCCCGTCAAAGAGGCTGTCATCTCCGACGGTCCCGGGAGCCTCTCGAACACGACAATTCTCTTTTCCAGGGACATGCTCTTCATCGAAGGGCTGAAGGAGCTGCCGATACCGAAGCTGATCCTCGTCGATGCCGAACGCTCAATACTGCCCCTGATCGAAAATGGAACGGTCAGCCGGGTGCTTGCCCTCGTGCACGACGGTCGGGCAGAAGGCCTTGAAATTTTTGGCATGCCGCTCTTCTGTCGTGACGATGTAGCCGGAATCGCAGCTTTCGTCGAACGCTGTTTCGTGCAACGTGCGGCTGAAGTGCCTGTTTACGGCCTGGTGCTCGCAGGCGGACTCAGTTCGAGGATGGGCACAGACAAGGCATTGCTGAGCTATCACGCCGAGAACCAGCTGGTCAGGACCGCCTCGCTGCTTTCAGGAACATGCAGCAAGGTCTTTATCTCCTGCCGGGCCGAACAGTCGTCGACATACGGCGATTACGGCTTTTCGGTAATTTCAGACACCTATCTCGACATGGGGCCGATGGGCGGCCTGCTGTCGGCGCAGAGGAGCCATCCCGATGCAGCATGGCTGCTGGCCGCCTGCGACCTCCCCTTTCTCGACGGTAATACCCTTGCCTCGCTTCGTTCGAACCGCGATCCTTTCAGATACGCTACCGCATTACTATCGCCCGAATCGGACCGTCCCGAACCCCTGATCGCGATTTACGAACCGAAATCGCGCCACCCGCTCCTTCAGCAGCATGGTGCCGGAAACGACTCGCTCTCGTCGTTTCTCCGGAATTCACGCATCCTGAAATTCGAACCGGATAATCCGGACGCTCTGATAAACGTCAACGATAAGGCTCAGATGAATGCTGCCCGACAATCTCTTTTTTCAGGCCATTCATCCCGTTGCGGGAACAAAGACTGAGCATCCACTGGTTTTATACACAGATAGATTGCCGGCACAATCATGCGGATTGCTATGGCATATCCATTAAATTCGCATTTTCAACACCCCCGTTTCTTCGCAGCGTCTTTCTGACAGATATTGAAGCAGTATTGCCTCCCCTTTCGAGACCGTTTGCATTCCCCATCTCTTTCCCCCGGAGTACGCGCCAATAAGTGACGCAATCGCTTCTTGGTTACGCTTAACATTGCTTTACCGACAATCCGCAATTGTTAATCCTGGAGGAACAATGTCACCACTCAGCCGCAGACAATTTCTGCACTCTTCGGCAGCAACCGTGGCCCTGACGCTTTTCGGCCTGACCGGAAAAGCAGAAAGCGCAACCGGTAAAAAGTACCCCTCAGTCAAAATCGGGAACATCCGGGAGATTAAGGCCGGTGAGCCGGTCCAGTTCACCTATCCAGACACCTCCTCCCCTTGCACCCTGGTTATGCTGGCTAATGAAGCCATCGGCGGCATCGGCCCCGTCAGGAATGTCGTAGCCTTTTCGTCCCTCTGCCCTCACATGGGTTGTCCCGTGAGCTACAGGAGCGGCCGCTTTGTCTGCGGCTGCCACTACTCCATGTTCGACGCGTCAAAAAACGGCCAGACCTACCAGGGGCTCGCTTCTCAGTGGCTGGCCCAGGTCACGCTCAGGCTGGACAATGCCTCCGGCAACATTTACGCAGAAGGAGTTGAAGGCCTCGTATACGGAAGAACCGGCAATCTGAACATCAGCTAAGGAGATACCCATGTCACTATTCACCAGGAAAGACAAACTGCCGATTCCGCCGAAAGATGCAGAACGATACACCACAGTCTGCCAGTACTGCAGCGCCGGTTGTGGCTACAATGTCTATGTTTGGCCAGTCGGCAAAAACGGTTCGGCAAGGAACAATGCCTTCGGGCTCGACCTCTCGACACAGTCGCCCATGCTCTCCGGACACTCGTATACCGAGACCATGCATAACGTCATCACCAGGAAAAACGGGATCAAGTACAACCTCGCCATCGTTCCGGCGAAGGAGTCCCGCATCAACAAAGGCGATTACTCCATACGCGGAGGCACCAACGCCATTGCCGCCTGGTCGGACACCGGGTATACGAAAAAACGCCTCAAGTATCCGCTTCTCCGGAAAGGCGACTCATTCGCAGCGATCTCATGGGCGGATGCCACAGAGATCATCGCCACGCTGATCAAATCCTCGATCGACAAATACGGCGCCGACAGCATCGCCATGAAGTTCTACGATCACGGCAGTTCCGGAGTCGGGTTCGAAGACAACTGGGCTGCCGGAAAACTGTTCCTCAGCGGAATCAAGACAAACTACCTCTCTATCCACAACCGCCCGGCGTACAACTCCGAAGTCTGGGGATCGAGGGAGCGGGGCATGCATGAACTCAACTATGACGTCGATGACGCAAGACTCGCCGATACGGTCGTCCTTTGGGGGGCTAACGCCTATGAAGCCGCAACTATCCTCTATACCGAGCACATCATGCCTAACCTACAGGGGGGGAGCGTCGACGAGAAGAAAAAAGAGTTCGACGCAAATGAACCTGTCGCGGAAGGACGGCTGATCGTCGTCGACCCGAGGAAAAACGCATCCGTGACCGTTGCGGAAGCGATCGCTAAAGACCGCGTATTGCATATCCGTCCGAACCTCGGCACCGACTGGATCCTGGCGAACGCAATTGCTCGCATCGCCTGGGAAAACGGCTGGCATGACAAAACATTCCTCGAAAAACGCACAGATCTGAAAACCTTCGAGGATTACAAGACAAAATCACTTCAGCTTGGCAGAAAACTCAATGACGTACTTGCCGAAGCCGAAAAAATCACCGGGGTCGGCAGGATGGAGATGGGACAGGCTGCCGAATGGATCGCCAA
>DATMYL010000063.1:0-4005 GCA_035560975.1 Chlorobaculum sp.
ACGCAGCGAACTGACCCGAACCCTCTGGTCTTTCAGACGGGAGTTCTTCTGGATAGGCATGTTCAGCATGATCGCCAATTTGCTGATGCTTACTCCGACAGTCTACATGCTTCAGCTTTACGACCGCGTTTTCAAGAGCCAAAGCGAGGCGACGCTGTTCGATCTTACGCTTATCATGGTGGTGTTTTTCGGGGCCATGGCTTTTGCCGAGTGGCTCCGGTCGAGGCTGCTTGTCCGAAGCGGAGTCCGTCTCGACCAGGCGCTCAATACCCTTGTGTTCGACTCGAGCTATGAACGCGCCCTGAAGCGTCCGGGCCAAAAGTCCGCAGAGTCGTTTGCCGATCTGGCGATCATCCGCCAGTTCCTGACCGGCAACGGTATATTCGCATTTTTCGACGCTCCGTGGACTCCTATATACATCGCAGTCATCTTTCTTCTCGATCCGCTTCTCGGCTGGTTGTCGATCCTGTTCGCCTTCATCCAGTTCGGCGTCGCCTGGGTCAGTCACCGGGTGACCGTGGATGATATCGAGCTTGCCGTCAAGACCTCAGGCGTGAGCAACCGGTATATGCTCGGCAAGCTCCGCAACATCGAACCAGTGCATTCGATGGGGATGCTGGGCAACCTCAGGGAGCGTTGGCTCGGTTATCACGAAGAGTTTCTGGCGACAAACAGCGCCGCGTTCCGCAAGCAGCATCGACAGCAGGCGATATCGAAGTTCGTTCGCTACACCATGCAGTCTCTGACGCTGGGCGCGGGGGCGCTTCTGGTCATCGACGGCAGGCTTGCTGTCGGAGGCATGATCGCCGCCAATATCCTGATGTCGCGAGCACTGCAGCCTATCGATCTGGCCGTGGGCATCTGGAAACCGCTCATTCAGGCCATCGACGCTTTTAAAAGGCTGGAAATGCTTCTGTCAGAACATCCCGAACGCCCGGAGAGGGATATGGACAGGATATTGCTCGGAGAGGTCAGCCTACAGGCTCTTGCTGCAAAGGTCGAGGGGCGCTCCACTCCTATCCTTGACGGCCTCGACGCAAGTTTTCCTGCTGGAAGCGTAGTTGCCGTAGTCGGGCCTTCGGGCTCTGGAAAATCGACGCTTGCCCGCTGCCTTGTCGGCGCGTGGCCGGAGGTGCAGGGGAGCGTCTTTTACGACGGGCAGCCGTCAGGGAACCTGAACCGTGAGCAGTTGGGCGCATTCATCGGCTACCTGCCTCAGGACATCGAACTGTTCGACGGGACTATTGCAGAGAATATCGCCAGGTTCGGGGATGTCGATTCGGCCAAGGTCATCGAAGCCGCCCGGCGCACGGGGATCCATGAGATGATCCTGCGTTTTCCCAGGGGCTACGATACGGAAATCGGCGAAGCCGGAAGCATGCTCTCCGGCGGCCAGCGCCAGCGCCTCGCCCTTGCCAGGGCCATCTACGGCAACCCCACGGTTATCGTGCTCGACGAACCGAACGCAAACCTTGACGAAGCGGGGGAGCGCTCCCTGCTGCAGGCGGTGCTCGACCTGAAAGCGCAGGGCAAGACGGTATTCCTGATAACCCATCGGCCAAACATCCTGAGCGCAGCCGATACGATCATGGCTCTCGACAACGGCCGGATCGCACATCTCGTTTCCCGCGAATCCTTGAAGGCCGGTACGAATGCACAGGCCGCACCCATACCGGTACCGGTGTTGTCGATTCAGTAACGGAAGTAATGAACCAACTATCGTATTACCATGAAACCATTCGATGTTCAGAACTGGCTGAAAAGCCTCTTTCCTCCGAAGGGCGCTTACGAACCGGGAAAGTTGCAAACCGACACACGCGGTCCGATCCGTCTCGGGATATGGGTTCTTATCATCGGGTTCGGGGGATTTCTACTCTGGTTTGCTGTAGCCCCTCTTGACGAGGGCGTACCCTGCCAGGGAGCGGTCTGCATCGCCACAAAGCGCAAGATCGTGCAGCATCGTCAGGGCGGCGTAGTTGCCGAGGTGCGGGTGCACGAAGGACAGCTCGTCAAAAAAGGCGATGTGCTCCTCCGGCTGGACAGCCAGACCTCGAAAGCACGGTATGAAGAGATTCATCAGCATTACCTCGGGCTTCGGGCATCCGAGGATCGACTCAACGCCGAACTGAGAGGGGCAGGCAAAATCGAGTTCCATCAGGATCTTGTTGACGATCCGAACCGGACGCTTGTCGAGCAGCTCATGAAGAACCAGTTGCTGCTGCTTGGCCAAAGGGTTAAGACCATGCGCCTCTACCAGTCACAGCTCGCCGGGCTCAGTGATCTGGTCAGGGAGGGCTACGCGCCGCTGAGCCAGCAGCGCGACCTGGAGATAAAGATCGCCCAGTTAAAAACCGAGAGCGCGACGCAACTGGCCCAGATCCAGAATGAAATCCAGGCGGACGCCGAAAAGTCCAAGGCTTTGGCCGAGGAACTTGCCGAAACGGAGATCCGCGCGCCCGAATCCGGACAGATCGTCGGCCTTCAGGTGCAGAGCGTCGGAGCAGTGATACAGCCCGGCCAGAAAATCATGGACGTCGTGCCTCTCGACGAGGCTCTGCTCATCGAGGTCAAGGTCGCACCGCATCTGATCGACAAAGTGCATGCCGGTCTGGTAGCGAGCGTTCAATTCGCTTCGTTCGCCCATACTCCACAGCTGGTCATACCCGGCAAGGTAGAGTCGGTGTCCAAAGACCTCCTGACCGACCAGCAGGGCGCGATGCAGCCTGCACAGTCCTATTACCTGGCGCGTGTCTCAGTCACCCCGCAGGGCATGAAGGATCTCGGAACCAACAAGATGCAGCCAGGCATGCCCGCCCAGGTGATCATCAAGACAGGCGAACGCTCGATGCTCAATTACCTGCTGCACCCGTTGGCACAGAGGCTTTCTGCATCGATGAAAGAGGAGTGAGTCATGCACGGTGAAGTTTGTGGACATGGATATTGATTGGCTTTCAAACGTTTGAAGGAGTAAATATGAAACCGAAAACTGGGCTATTCGTAGCATTGAGCATCTTCTTTTGTGGAACCGTCTGGTCTGAACCGCTCAGCCTGACCGGCGCCTATGAGGAAGCGCTCCGTTACGATGCCCGTCTTCGCATGGCGCGAGCGGAAAACGACGCTACCAGGCAGGAGATCGGCAAGTCGAGGGCCGGGCTTCTTCCGAACATTCAGGCCAGTGCGGGCAGGGGGCGGAACAGCTCCCGCAGTACGGTTCCGAGTTACTATGGCCCCTATACCAGTACGACAGACTACAACTCCGTCGATGCTGCGATCACGTTGAAGCAGCCGCTGATCAACTTTGCAGGTCTCGCCGCCTACAGGCAGTCGAAGGCATTAGCCGCCAAAAGCGAATTCCTGCTGAGCAAGGAGCAGTCCGGGCTCATCAAGAGGATGGCTGAAGCATATTTCAACGTTCTTTATGCCGAAGAGAACCTCGAATTCGTCAGGAGCCAGGTCACGGCTACCGAAGGGCAGTTGCAGCAGGCCAAACGCAGGATCAGGGACGGCTACGGTACGATCACGGAGTCCAACGAATCAGAAGCCAGTTTCGACATGGCGCTCGCAGATGAGGCCGACGGCATTACCAACCTCGACTTTCGCCGGCGTGAGCTCGAAAGAATCACCGGCGTATACAACGAGAATCTGTGCAGGCTCGTTCCTGACAGGATGGTTATGGCAAAGCCCGATCCCGGCAATGTCGAACAATGGATCAGTATGGCAGTTGAAAACAATGCGGAAGTCGGTGCCTCACGTCAGGACGTGAACATCGCCGAGAAAGAGGTTTCAAAAAACAGGGCGGCAAGGCTTCCGTCCGTTGAACTTCAGGCAAGCCGGAACTATCAGAACAGTGCAAACAATTACACAGTCGGTTCCAAGTACGACACCTATACGCTCGCTGTCCACGTCAGCATGCCGATATTTACCAGCGGTTACGTGAGCTCATCGATAAGCCAGGCGATTTCGAGACGACTCAAGGCCCGGGAGCAGCTTCGCATGCAGGAGCAG
>DATMYL010000064.1:0-2375 GCA_035560975.1 Chlorobaculum sp.
ACCTGTCTCGGCTGCCACGCGCAGAATCCGATGTTCTGTTTTATGTGTCACCAGTATGCCAACGTCAAGCCGACATGCTGGAATTGTCATCTGTCGCCCATGGAGACGCAGAAATGAATCAACAACGCAGAGAATTCCTCAAAAAAGCGGGCCTCGGCGCCCTTGCCGGACTCGGTGCGGCCGCAGGGCTTTTCCCGGCATTCGCTCTCGAAAAGACCGACCTGTCGCTTTTTTCCGACAAGCCGGAGCCAGGCAAGACCCGGTGGGGCATGCTCATCGATACCCGCAAGTGCCGCGAAGGCTGCACCCAGTGCATCGTAGCGTGTCACCACACTCATAACGTGCCCGATTTCGGCAACTCGAAGAACCAGGTCAAGTGGATCTGGAAAAGCCGTTACGACAAGGCATTCCCGACTTCGAGCAAGCAGTTCCAGAGCGACGACGTACAGTCACGCCAGGTACTGACACTGTGCAACCACTGCGCCGAACCGCCGTGTACCAGGGCCTGCCCGACCGAAGCGACCTTCAAGCGCTGGGACGGCATCGTATCGATGGACTACCACCGCTGCATCGGCTGCAGGTTCTGCATGGCAGCCTGCCCTTACGGATCACGCAGCTTCAACTGGCAGGATCCCCGACCGGGAGTCAGCGAGTTGAGCGACACCTATCCAACCAGGGAGCGGGGCGTGGTCGAAAAATGCAACTTCTGCTCGGAGCGCCTGGTCAAAGGCCAGTTGCCGGCATGCGTCGATACCTGTCCCGAAAAGGCGCTCATGTTCGGAGATCTGAACGATCCGAAATCGGATATCCGTACGATGCTGCGGACGAACGAAACCATGCAGCGCAAGCCGGAACTCGGCACGTTGCCGTCAGTTTTTTACATCATCTAACGTTAAGCCATGATCGAGAAAGCGCTCAAAGGAAATCGCGCCTACTGGGCATGGGTTGCCCTGCTGCTTGTGTTCATAGGAATCGGCGTCACAGCTTACGGCCGGCAGATGAGCCTTGGGCTCGGAGTCACCGGAATGGGCAGGGACATCAGCTGGGGGGTCTATATCTCACAGTTCACCTTCCTGGTCGGCGTTGCGGCCTCGGCCGTCATGGTGGTGCTTCCATACTACCTCCATAACCAGAAGGTGTTCGGGAAGATGGTCATCGTGGGCGAGTTCCTGGCAGTCTCTGCTGCCCTGATGTGCATGCTTTTCATTTTGGCCGACATGGGCAAGCCGCAGCGTGTGCTCAACGTGCTGCGCTATCCTTCACCACACTCCATGGTGTTCTGGGACGTGATGGTGCTCAACGGATACCTGCTGCTCAACCTTATCAGCGGCTGGGCAGTGCTCGGCGCCGAGCGCAAGGGAGTTCCTGCTCCCTCATGGACCAAACCGCTCATCTACCTCTCGATTCCCTGGGCCTTCAGCATCCATACGGTCACGGCGTTCCTCTTTGCCGGACTGCCCTCGCGCCACCTCTGGCTCACGGCCGTGCTTGCACCCCGGTTTCTCGCTTCGGCATTCGCTGCCGGGACGGCGATCCTGATCCTCATCAGCTTCATCCTGAAAAAGGTGGCCGGGTACGACGCAGGCAAGGAGGCTCGTGAAAAGCTCGTCGTGCTCTGCGCCTATGCAGGGCTGGCCAACTTCTTCCTGCTCGGCACGGAGTTCTTCACGGCCTTCTACAGCAACGTTCCCGAGCACATGCACAGCTTCCAGTACCTCTACTTCGGCCTCGAAGGCCACGCTCCTCTCGTGCCGTTCATGTGGTTCTCGCTCATACTGGGACTCGCATCGGTGGCCGTATTGCTCGCGCCTCCGCTGCGTCGCCTGAATGGCTGGATGATTACTGCCGGTATAGGTATAGTGCTCTCCATCTGGATCGACAAGGGGGTCGGCCTGGTCATCGGCGGATTCATCCCCACCCCGCTCGACGCCATCGTGGACTACATGCCAACGCTGACCGAGCTGTCGGTCACCCTCGGCATCTGGTCCATCGGCCTGCTCCTGCTCACCGTTCTGCTCAAGGTAGCCATCAGTGTCAAGATGCAGGATTGACCCGACCGAGTTTTCTGGGTTAAACCTCCCATATTCTGGAGGGTCTTAACCCTCCGGACATTAACATCTTACATTATCTTCAGTTGCCCCGGGTTTCAACCTTCCCATATTCAGGAGGGTTTTAACCCTCCGGACATTCAGGCATTTTACATTCCAGTTGGAGGCTGTCTCATAAGTCAAGATGATGCCGGTTCATTGCATTGCCGGGAGCGCCAAGCTGTTATGTAAAAATACAAGCACGAAAAGAGCTAAATCAGGAAATACCGTAAAACACTCCTGAACTCACGGTGCTTGGCCGGAGTGTATCTGGTCATCGAAGAACGG
>DATMYL010000065.1:0-8521 GCA_035560975.1 Chlorobaculum sp.
GCTTCAGTCAAAGCGAACAGCAGGCTGGCGAGCGCCGCTCCGGCCGGCGTCCATTTACCGATGATCATGGCCGCCAGAGCGATGTACCCCCTGCCGGCGGACATGTTGTCCGTGAAGCTGTGCTGCTGGAACACCAGGAACGCACCGCCGAGAGACGCCAGCGCCCCGGAGACGAGAACTCCGGAATAGCGCAGCCGCCTCACGCTGATACCCGCCGTTTCTACAGCCTCGGCGCTCTCTCCTGCTGCGCGAAGCCTCAGTCCTGATGGGGTGCGAAACAGGATGAACTGACCAAGCACGACAGACAGCACCGCGGCGATGAACAGTGGGTCAAGCAGTAGCGAAGGGGCCTCCATGCCGCCGATCCTGGCCGAATTCATCGTACTGCCGAACAGCAGGCTGAGCCCGAACCGGGTCGCGCCCATGACGAGTATGTTGATGGCGATGCCGCTGACGATCTGGTCGGCCCTGAGCGTTACGGTCACAAAAGCATGGAGCAGGGCCACGAGCAGGCCGAACGCAAGCGCGCAGCCGACCCCTGCCCACGCAGATCCTGTGAAATGCTGTCCGAGCGCCGCCCCGAAAGCTCCGGCAAGGATAAGCCCCTCGAGCGCAAGGTTGATGACCCCGCCACGTTCCGAGAAAACTGCGCCTACCGAAGTCAGGAGATAAGGAACAGAAATCCTGAGTACCTGAAGTATAAAAACGGCCGCGACACTCTCCATCGTATGGATATTTTGAAACCTATTCCGGAGTTTTTCCGGATGTTTTTTTCTGTTAAATTGATTACTCGAAAAGTAGTCATCCCGGACTGCTTTTTTATGATTTCGTCTGTTTTTTTTGGGATAACCATCTATTTCACTCCAGTCACATGCCGAATTCTCACGCGAACGAAGAATCAGCCTCAGCCAAGCAATACATCTACAGTTTTGCAGGCGGAGCGGCCGAAGGGGATGCCTCAATGAAAAACCTCCTGGGTGGCAAAGGTGCCAACCTGGCGGAAATGGCCAACATCGGACTACCAGTCCCCCCCGGCTTTACCCTTTCGACAGAAGTTTGCACCTACTATTATGACCACCAGAAAACCTACCCCACCAACCTTTTCGAAAAAGATATCCCCGCTGCCCTGAAAAAAGTTGAAGAGTACCTGGGCAAGAATTTCGGTGACCCTGAAAATCCCCTGCTCGTTTCGGTCCGTTCAGGCGCACGCGCCTCGATGCCCGGTATGATGGACACCATCCTCAACCTGGGCCTCAACGACATAACCGTCGCAGGTCTGGCAAAAAAATCCGGCAACCCCCGTTTCGCATGGGACTGCTACCGCAGGTTCGTCCAGATGTACGGCGACGTGGTGCTCGACCTGAAGCCAACTGACAAAAAGCAGATCGATCCGTTCGAAGAGATCCTCGAACATAAAAAACATGAACTGGGCATTGAACTCGATACCGAATTCAACGTCGAAGACCTGCAGGACCTGGTGGCCAAATACAAAAAAGCCATCCTCGACAAAACAGGCAAGACCTTCCCTGAAGATCCTACCGAGCAGCTCAGGGGAGCAATCGGCGCCGTGTTCAACAGCTGGAACAACGACCGCGCCATCGTCTACCGCAAACTGAACCACATCCCCGGATACTGGGGCACTGCCTGCAACGTCCAGGCGATGGTGTTCGGCAACATGGGTGAAAACTGCGGCACAGGCGTAGCTTTCACGAGGGACGCTGCCGCCGGCGAAAACATTTTCTACGGCGAGTACCTGATGAACGCCCAGGGCGAAGACGTCGTGGCCGGAACCAGGACACCGCTCAAGATCGAACAGCTCCGTCAGGAGAACGAGAAAATCTACGATCAGCTCGACGAGATCCGCTCGATCCTCGAAAAGCACTATCGCGACATGATGGACATCGAGTTCACCATCGAGAGCAACAAACTCTTCATGCTGCAGTGCCGCGTCGGAAAACGTACCGGCTTTGCCGCTATCAAGATCGCCGTCGACATGTTCAACGAAGGGCTGATCGATGAGAAAGAGGTGCTCCGCAGGATCGAACCCGAACAGCTCAACCAGCTGCTTCGTCCGGTGTTCGACCTCAACGAAAAGAAAGCCGCCATCGACAGCGGCAGGCTGCTGGCCACAGGCCTGAACGCAGGACCCGGTGCAGCAACCGGCAGGATCTACTTCAACGCAGTCGACGCCTATGAGGCCGGCAAACGTGGCGAAGAGGTCATCCTCGTCAGGATCGAGACCTCCCCTGAAGACATCAAGGGTATGGACGCTTCCGAAGGCATCCTTACCGCACGCGGCGGCATGACTTCCCACGCTGCCCTCGTGGCTCGCCAGATGGGCAAGGTCTGCGTCGTAGGTTGCGGAGCCCTGAAAATCGACTACAAGAAAGGCGAAATGATGGTCAACGGCAACGACATCGTGCTCAAAGAAGGCGAGTACATTTCCATAGACGGCAGCACTGGTGAAGTGATCGCAGGAAAGGTCAAGACCAAGAACTCCGAGATCATCGAAGTGCTGGTCGACAAGACACTCAAAAAGGAAGACGCCCCGACCTGGAAGATTTACGACCAGCTCATGCAGTGGGCCGACAAATTCCGCAAACTCAACATCCGCACCAACGCCGACCAGCCCGACCAGGCAGAAGTCGCCATCACCTTCGGCGCCGAAGGCATCGGCCTGTGCAGGACCGAGCACATGTTTTTCGGCGGAGACCGCATCGACGCCATGCGCGAGATGATCCTGGCCGACGACGTCGCCGGGCGCAAAACCGCACTCGACAAGCTCCTCCCCTACCAGAGGGAAGATTTCTACGGCCTCTTCAAAGCCATGGGCGCCCGTCCGGTCACAATCAGGCTTCTCGATCCTCCTCTCCACGAGTTCCTCCCGCACACCGACGCGGAAATCGATGACCTGGCCGGCAAAATCGGCAAGAGCAGCGCAGAGATCAAACAGCGCATCCAGAGCCTGCACGAATTCAACCCGATGCTCGGCCTCAGGGGCTGCCGCCTCGGCATCCTGCACCCGGAAATCACGGTCATGCAGGTACGCGCCATCATCGAAGCAGCATGCCGCATCAAGCAGGAAGGACAGGAGATCGTGCCTGAGATCATGGTCCCGCTCGTCAGCACTGTCAAGGAGCTCGAAATGACCAGCGAAGTCATCCACAAGACCGCCCGCAGCGTCATCGCCGAAAAAGGCATCGGTGTCAAGTACCTCGTCGGCACGATGATCGAAGTGCCGCGCGCTGCCCTGACTTCAGACCAGATCGCCAAGGCAGCCGACTTCTTCAGCTACGGCACCAACGATCTGACCCAGATGGGCCTCGGCATGAGCCGTGACGACTCCGGCCAGTTCCTGCCACTCTACCAGCAGTATGAGATCTTCGACCGCAACCCGTTCGAAACCATCGACAAGGACGGCGTCGGACGCCTGCTCAGCATGTCTGCCAAGGAAGGCCGCTCAGTCAAACCGGACCTCAAGCTCGGCATCTGCGGCGAACACGGCGGCGATCCTGCCACGGTCGAGTTCTGCCACAAGACCGGCCTGAACTACGTATCCTGCAGCCCCTACCGCGTACCGATCGCAAGGCTCGCAGCTGCCCGTGCAGCGCTCCAGGACTAAGCATCAGCGAATACAAACGAAAAAGGCGGCCAAATGGTCGCCTTTTTCGTTTATCTGTTTTTCCTCACGGAGGTTCAATCTGCCTGCATCTCCTCACATCAAGCATCGGCGATACTCAACAGGTCAATCTCCCAACTTGATATCAGCACGGGCAGTATTCCCGTCGAAGACGGTGACCGTCGTGATTCCCTGCGGTTTGAGTTTTTCGCTCCATGCGGTAATCTCATAAGTGCCGGCAGGAACATCGGAGATGATAAAATTGCCGGCTTTGTCGCTCACCGCTGCATATCGGTTTTTAGTCACCACAACCCAGGCTGACATTTCGGGATGAACATTGCAGAGTAAACTGACCGCGCCCGGTTTGTCGAAAGTAACGTGCTTGGGCTTGCCCGGATCATAGGTGTCAAGGTTAAACTTTTTAGCCTCGCTCACCGAAAACACATTATGGTAGATTTTATCGTGATTGGTGAACTCGACCGTCGATCCAACAGGTATGGTCGTCACCTTTGGAATAAAAGTCAGATGATGCTGCTCGATGGTGACTTTTTGAGGTACGACAACCCCTTTGACACCTTTCAGATACACGACGGCATCCTCTTTGTTTTTCTCCAGGTCTGTCACAATGGTTCCTGTAATTGTCCCATTGCAAAAAGCTTCCGATGCCATAAGCGCAAAACCTGCCGTCAGCAATGCACTCTTCAAAAACGCAGTACTCCTTTTCAGCATGTTTACCCCCTCGTCATTGTTCACAATTGTTAACATACACGCAAAAACGAATCATTCCAGCCGTTTACAAAGCAAGAAATAATTAAATGTTGAGAGTGAAAAACAGGCGAAGCTTGTACAAATAAACCTGGCCGAATCGCAGATAGAGGAAGGAAAAGAGATTTAAATGCTCGACACTATTATCATATGTATTAATTGATAAAAAGTCAAATTATTAGTTACTCCCGTATCAATATAAGTCGCACAAATAGCCTTACGCAACTGAGCCTGACATCATCATATCTTTTGAAAGCAACGTTGGGAACAGAATATCGTTTGTAAATATCACCGCATCGCGGTTCGTACTTCAGGACTTTCAGCCAGGGATAAATGCACAATAATAAAAGCGGCCTTTCAGCCGCCGTTTTGTTTTGCTGCCCATCAGGTTCATTACCATGACCTTGTCGTCATAACGTTTGACTCGCGTTCAGTGCATGCTGTTACAGTATCTGCTCCCCTACCTCCACCTTCAGCATCGCACGTACGTTTTCAATCTGGTTGACGATCGTCGAAGTGGCGGAACCTGCAAAAAGCAGCCCGACAGCGACATCGTCAAGCGTAGTCACCAGAGAACCGGAATCACCGCCTGCTGACATGCCTGTTGTAACAATCTGATCCTTGAACCGTCCGATCCTTCCGCCACCGTATCCGACATCGATCGTCGCGTTTATCGCAGCGATTCTGCCCGTCGTGAAATTCGTGGTACGACCGGTTTTCTGCACAATCAAACCGACCTGTACCGCTGCTTTCAGCCGCCAGCCCCTGACATGGCCGGTCCAATAGATTGCACGGTCAAGGTCATGGAACTCCCCTTCAGCGACTGCAGCGTCAACGATGTTGTTATGAAGAATCCTTGGCACCGGCGGTTCGAGGGTAATGGGAATGTATCGACTCAGGGAAGCGATGCGATCAGCCGGATTTACACCTCCGTCATACGGACCTGGCTGAAGGATCGGGTCGCCCAGCGATGCGCTGTTGACATTGGCCAGTACATGGTTGTTGCTCAGAATGTAAAACTTTGAAGGAACTCCAATCCCCGGAGCTGGCGGGCTGACTGTGCCGCCGGGAAGAAAATCGTAAACACAGGTGCCTATTGTGCCTGCCGTAATCTGGTAATGCCCGACACTGTAGCCGCCTTTGGCCGGGCGGGCTCGTTTGGTAAGGGTCTCCGTGCCTGCGTCCAGATGCTCGCAACCTCCGGCAAAGGGATACCCCGTCGTAAGAACGTCTGTCTGCATATCCCCCAGTTTCGCTGGAACAAGATCCGCCGCACTGACCTGATCCTTTTCAAGCTTCTGGGTCACAAAAACAATCAGGGCAGGTTCACCGGTAGGCTGACCTTTTTTCCACTTGATTCCCATTCCCATGCCAACGACGTTCGCCTGTTGCTTCTTTGGTTCCAGAAATTCGTCGACAGCTGAATGGAACGCTTTCCTGACCTCTGCCATTGCGCTGTCCGCCAGCATCATTTTTTTCTCGTCCTGTTTCATAGCTATCCTCCTTGCATTCATCGTGCTATTGAGCCCGTATGCTGCCGATCTCTTCTACATCGATTTCATATCCATCCAGTACCTTCGGGATTATATCCTGAGGCAGCAGCGCAATCTCGGGCATCTTGTTTGTTACAAATACCTTGATAGCCGGTGTACCATCCTTTTCACCGATACCTACCCCAATGACGTTCGTCAGCGTCATCAGGTGGTCCCGATGCATCTCCATCACCTCCCCGATGTTCATGATTTCCTCACATGCTTTGGTTTTCCAATAAGTTGACTGTGTAACTGAAGGCAGCTGTTTCTGTTGACTCGCCCAGCAATCACTAACTGGTGAGTTTGAGATGTTCAGGGAATGGATAAGACGCAAATCGCCATCTGATCCTCAAATCTGATTGAAATACGAACCCGCATTCCTTGAACTGTGTAATCTATACTGAAGGGATAACCGGAGGGGGCAAACTGGGGGCTCAAACGCCGCATAACCGCCAAGGACGGGCTTCTGCAGGCACATATAGCTTCACTCGAGCTTAACAAAAAATAACCTTACAACAAAAATTAATTTACAAGTGCCAGAACAATGGCTACTTATCCGACATCAATCTGGACCGGTTAGAGCCTCATCTCCCGAACTTCCTCCCGCGCCGGGATTGTATAGTCGCGCGACAGGTCCCCCACAGGTTTTGGAGCAGGCATAAAGGAACGAGGCCAAAATGCGACCTGATAACAGACAAAGAAATCATTTCGCCAGCGAGCGGAGATAACCATTCGCTCGCAGTTTGTCGATCCTCGACAGTTCACTCAGTTGATCAAAATGAATCACCGGCACCCCATACTGCTGACGGATACGTTCTATCATCGACAACCACAAACAGGCCGTCATCTCGGCATCGGCTAAAGCTCTATGAAACTTTCCAGTCGGCTTAATTCCCGCATGTGACACCAATGTCTGCAGCTTATGATTCGGCGCGTCCTGATAAATCCTCCGGGCGACCAGCAGCGAGCAGCAACAGCCACCGTCATAAGCTCGATTGATCCTTTTCAGCTCTGCATCGAGAAAGCGCCGGTCAAATGACGCATTGTGAGCGACGATATTATGGCCGGATATGAATCCAGAAAACTCAGCCATCACCTCCTCACAGCAGGGCTGTGTTTTCAGCATGGCATTGGTGATGCCCGTATATCCCTCAATGAATGAACTGATCCTAAACCCCGGATTCATAAGCTTTTGGAAACGGTCGACAATCGATCCGTTCTCGACAAGCACTGCACCGATCTCGATCGCCCGATCGCCATACTCCGGAGACAACCCGGTCGTCTCGAAATCCAGCACCACAACGCTATCCGCCAGGTTCCTCTGCATTGAGATAAACATTAATAGTTGAGGCATTCACAGCGTCATCGCGCCTTTTTCCGGCACAATGACGCCACAGGGAGTTCAAGGTAAAAAAAAGGACGTTCAACCGGACTTCACGTAAGTGCTAGTTAATAAAAAGTTGTGAACGCACCCAACGCCTGCCTGTTCGAAAGCCCGAGTCCCAATTCTGCATAGCTGTACTGACGGTTCTGCGTATCAGGAGAAGATCCCGGACAATATGCAGACGTGGGCACTGTCGGCTCTGCCGGAGCGAACTGCCTGGCAAAGTCGGGACGAAGGTCAATTTTAATTCAGCGCAGGATTGTGGAGAGGGCGGTCAGTCGGGTACTGGAGCGGGAGTATATCGGGTGGAAATGAGAACCCCGGGCCGGGCCCGGGGCAAATCGAATGTCAGTCCTCGTAACGATTGGAGGTAACCCCAAGCACGCTATAGAGCGGACATGTGCCGATAAGTGCAGTGACAAGGGGAATCAATCCGATCGCACCTATCAGGTTTTGAAAAATAAGGCCATACAACAGCAGTAACACACCAAAAATAGCACGGATGGCACGGTCTTTTTGCCCCATATTTTTCTTCATGGTTGCTCCGGAATGATTGTTGATCCGATTTGCACGTTTCGATAGAAACTGCTTCGTGGAAATGCAGTTAAGAAAATATACGAAAAGATCGAACAGAAAACCCATAACCGGGGAGTATGGGTGACGGGTCGAGGCGGCGGAAAAGCGGAAAACTCCGGCAAAGAAAAAAGCGACCATCGGGCCGCCCTTTTCATTTTCTACCGATGCAAAATCCGGCTTATTCCTGCTCTTTTCATTTTTGTCCAATTGCCGGCACATCCCCCCTGAACGCCACCAGTTCGCAAAGTTTGACTGAGCCCGATTCAGACGAGGCGGCCTCAAAAGTCAAGATGAGGCCGCCTTTTTCTTTTGCCGGGAGCGCCGACCTCCAGCTCGGCATTTTCAAGGATCTCAACAGTGTTCTGCATTTTGGCTAACCGACTAAATAATGACTATTTACGTTGTCAGCCCGAAGCCGGCGTATGAATTGAGGCTGTCTCAAAAGTCAAGATGATGCCGGTTCATTGCATTGCCGGGAGCGCCAAGCTCCAGCTTGGCATTATCATGGATAATCAAAAAGACTCTGCATCAACGCTACCAGACATCATTTTTACCATTTCTTTGAATAATCCGGAGCTCGCTTATGAATTGCCGAGCTGGAGCTCGGCGTTCCCAGGGTTTTGGCGTTCCTGATTTTTCTTTTGA
>DATMYL010000066.1:0-39289 GCA_035560975.1 Chlorobaculum sp.
AGCGCATGGCAGCGGGCGTCGGGGTATCTGTCGAACACCGGGGTCAGCAGGCCGTTGTCAGGCGCGACGAAGCGATATGGCCCGGCCTGGACGGCGATCGGCCTGCGGGATGTTCCCACTCCCGGATCTACGATGCAGGCGAACACCGTCTCTTCGGGGAAAAAACCGTGTGATCGGTCGAGGTGGAAAGCGCCTTCACGGACGTTCTGCGGGGTGACTGAATGGGTAAGGTCGATGACGCGGGCCTCTCTGCAGATTGAAGCGATAACGCCTTTCATGACCCCGACGAAAGCGTCTTCGAGGCCGAAGTCGGTCAGGAGTGCGATCAGTGGGGGATGAAGCATGACGCTAATCGTTTGCCGACCGGAACAGCATCGTTCCCGCCAGGAGAAAGAGTATGTTCGGCAGCCACGCGGCCAGGACCGGGTCGATCAGGCCGTTGTACCCGATGCCGCTGAGCGTTCTCAGCATGCCGAGGTAAAGAAAGCCGACGAGCAGGCTGATGGCAGCCTCCAGCGCCAGGCCGCTTCGTTTTTTCCTCGTCGAAAGCGGTACTCCGATCAGGATGATGATCATGCTGGCAAAAGGCAGCGCCATTTTGGTCTGAAGCTTGACCTTCGCTTTCTCGAGTCCCGACAGGCCAGACTTCTCTTTCTGCCGTATGAAGTTGTAGTGCTGCACAATGTTCATCTCGTCCGGGTCGGCGTCGATCATCCTGAAGGTGTCTTTCGACAGCGACATCTCCAGGGTTTCGGGGCCCCGTCTGGTCACGAGCCGTTCGTCTCCATTCGTAAAGTTTCTGGTTCTCGTGTTGTAGAACACCCATTGTTTGCTGGACGGCAGGAACCTCAGTGAATCTGCATCGATCCTGGACGTGATATGGCTTCCGCTGAACTCCTCGAGGGAGACGAGCGATGCGCTCTGCCGGTCGGGGCCTATTTCGCCGACGGTCAGGATCCTGTTCTTCGATTCCCGGATGTGCAGCGGACCCCGATCGTCGTTTTTCCTGCTTTTGAGGTTCCGTTTTTCAAAGCCTTTTGACCAGTCGTAGGTGGAAGGGGCAACCAGGCATGAATTGACCATGTTGACACAGGTGATCAGCAGCGCGACTACCATGAACGGTTTCATCAGCCTGGACAGGCTCATGCCGGCAGATTTCAGCGCAGGCAGCTCGCATTGCATGGAGAGCTTGCCCGTGACGAACAGCGAGGCGAGAAGCACGCTGAGCGGCGTCGTCAGCAGGAAGGTATCGGGCAGGCCGCTGAGGTAATAGAGGACGATCTTGCCGACTGCGACATGCCGGTCCATGAACACGTCGAGGTTTTCGACCAGGTTGATCAGGATGAACAGGGCCGCAAAACTCGCAAGGGCGAACAGGAATGTTACCAGGAACTGTCGGGCGATGTACCGGTCGATCAGGTTCATTTGCCAGTGCCCCTGATCAGTAACCGAAAATTTCTTTGAGCGTCAGGAACGTCACGTCTCCGTATTTACCGAGTGTCTCGAGGTCGAGCGCACTCTTTTTGCCGAGCACCAGCATCACCTGATTTTTGTCCCTGAACCTCGTTGCGTGGAATCGTTCGATATCGCTGAACTTCATTTTAGGGGTTTGTTCGAAGATCTCTTTCCTTATGTCATGATCGAGGCCGAGCCGTCTGTACTCCTCCCACGCAATGAGGATCTCGCTTTTGGTCAGGCGCTCGGTCCTGATTTTCTGGTCGATGCCGGCCTTGGCCGAGGTAAACAGCTCCGGTGATTCGGGGAGCTTCTGCATCAGCGCCTGGAACCCTTCGAGCGCTTCGGGAAGCTTGTCCGACTGGGTCCCGATGTAGCTGAACACGTAGCTGTGCTTGTCTTTCTCCTTCGGAAGCCTGTAGACCGAAAAGACAGAGTAGGCCAGGGCCTTTGCTTCGCGCATCTCCTGGAACACCACCGAAGACATGCCGCCTCCGTAATATTCGTTGAACAGGGTGACGAGCGGGACCTTCGACGCATCGTATGGCTCGCCTCTCGACAGCATGATGATCTCGGCCTGGTTCATGTCGTAATCGACGACATACACATGGTTTTTCGTGGTTTCGAGCTCCGTGAACTGCTCGGGCTCGGGCACGGCCCTGAACGTCTGGCCGAAATGGCGCATGCCTTTCAGCTCCTTGAGCAGGGATTCAGGGGCTTCCGGTCCGTAATAGAGCACCCGGTGCCGGTAGTTCATGAAGTTTTTGATCTCCCCCAGCAGCTCTTCCGGTGTGAGATGTTCGATCTCCTTGTCGCTCAATACGTTGGTAAACGGGGATTTCGGGCCGTATTTCCCGTAATTGACCATCGCCTCGAAGAGGATTTTGCGCTTGGCGAGCTTGTCGTCCGCACGCTCTTTATGAATACCGTCCTTGAGCTTTTCGAGCGCCGGCCCGTCGGGTTGGGCGTCTCCAAGCAGCTGGTCGAGCAGGGTGATGGCCTGGGGAAAATTCTCCTTGAGGCCAGACAGCTTGAGATACACGTAGTCGTCGGCTGTCAGTACCGTGAATTCCGCGCCGAGCTTGTAGAGCTCCTGGCTGAACTCCGCAGGGTTCAGCTTCGAGGTGCCGAGATAGGAGAGGTAGTCGAGGGCCGTATGGATTTTCCTGTTCTGGTTTCCGCCGGTGTCGAAGATGAAGAAAAGGTTGTAGATGTCATTTTCCCGGTTCGGCACGTAATGAAGCCTGATGTCCGGGGTAAGGTCGTAGTAGCCGATGTCTTTACGGAAATCGAGGAACGACGGCTTGACTATTCCGCTCTTCTTTGCCAGCAGATTTTCGGCGAAGTCCGACGAGCGGTCGCGATTGACCTTGATGGGAGTAATCGGGGGCTTCTGGATTTTGCCTTCGCTCTTCCTTTTGCCATGCTTTTTGTACACCGCAACGTAGTTCGATGCGTAGTGTTTGCGGGCAAAATCGATAATCTGTTCCTTGGTGATCTTTTCCAGACGTTCGAAGCGATGCACGTGCTGCTGCCAGTCCATGCCCCAGACGTAGGCGTCGACGAACGCTTCAGCGCGACCGCGGTTGGATTCATACTGCTTCAGCTCCTCGAGCTTGAGGTCGTTGAGCACGGCAGCGATCAGCCAGTCCGGGAACTTGCCCTCCTTGACGAGTTCGAGCTGCTCCAGGAGCAGAGCCTTGACATCATCGAGGCTCTGGCCCTCTCTCGGATGCGCGCTGAGTATGTGAGCCGAGTAGTCCTTCATGAGCACAAGCATCGAACCTGCGTCGAGCACCTTCTGCTGCTGGTTCAGGTTCAGGTCGATCAGGCCGGCGGTATGATTGAAAAGGATCTTGTCTACGAGCGTCAGCATGTCGGCATCCACGGTGTTGGCCCCGTCGAACCTGAAGCCGAGTACGAGCTCCTCGGCCTCCGGGCCGGTCACTGTCTTGACTATAGGTGCGGCGATGGGAGTTTCGACCGGCGGATGGAACTCGGGAACCGCTTTCGGCTCGAGCTTCGAGAACTTCCGGTCGATCATCCTGATGGTCGAGTCAGGGTCGAAGTCGCCGGCGATGCATATGGCCATGTTGTTCGGCACGTACCAGGAGCGGTAGTAGTTCATCACGTTCCTGATCGAAGGCTTTTTCAGATGTTCGGCCTTTCCGATAGTGGTCTGGGTGCCGTAAGTGTGCTTGCTGAACAGGCCGCTGAACAGATCCTCCCAGAGTTTCCGGCTGTCGCTGTCCATGGTCATGTTCTTCTCTTCGTACACGGTCTCGAGTTCGGTATGGAACAGCCGCATGACCGGGTTGCGGAACCGCTCGGCCTCGATGGTCAGCCATCGGTCCAGCTCGTTCGACGGGATGTCGTTGATGTAGACGGTCTGTTCGACCCAGGTGTACGCATTGGTTCCTCTCGCCCCGATGGAGTTGAGGAGCTTGTCGTACTCGTTCGGGACGGTGTACTGTGCGGCCAGGTTGGAGATGCTGTCGATGTCGCGGTAGATGGCCGCCCTGCGCTCAGGGTCGTTGGTCGCCCGGTACTGCTCGTAGAGGTCGATTATTTTTTCGAGCTCGGCATGCTCTTTGGCATAATCGATCGAGCCGATCGAGTCGGTGCCCTTGAAGAGCATGTGTTCGAGATAGTGCGCAAGGCCCGTCGTTTCGGCCGGATCGTTCTTGCTTCCGGCCCGGACGGCGATGGAGGTGTAGATCCTCGGCTCGTCGCTATAAGGGCTCATATAGACGGTCAGGCCGTTTTTGAGCTTGTAGATCCTCGTTTGAAGGGAGTCTCCAGGGACAGTCGTGTATTGGTAGTTCTCTTTTTCGGTCATCATGGATTTACAGGAAATGAGATGGAGCAGCACCAGGCCGAAAATAAGCAGTCGGCTCGTTCTGCCTGTGTATTTCAGGAAAGATCCGGTCATTGGGTTAGTCATCATGCTCAAAGAATATGCCAGATCATGCACTTGACAGCTCTTACCGGCAGAAACAAAACATTACATTACGAAAAATCCGGAAAAGTGACGGGAAAAAAGCGTTTGTCGTGTAGAACTTGGTCGGTGTCCCGGTCGGCGTCAAGAACTAACAATGTCAGTTATTAGTTCTTGTATCGGTCGTTCGAGGTTGTCATTCATTATTTACAGGTGTTCAGTACATGCAGGGAAGTCGAGGAGGAGCGTTCAGGCTTACAAGCCCATACAGCCCGACCGGGGATCAGCCGGCGGCGATAAAAGCCCTGACGGAAGGCGTCATCAGGGGTGATCGCTGGCAGACGCTGCTGGGCGTCACGGGGTCGGGCAAGACCTTCACGGTCTCCAACGTCATTGCCGCCGTCAACCGGCCGACGCTGGTACTCAGTCATAACAAGACTCTGGCGGCGCAGCTCTACGGGGAACTCAGGCAGTTTTTTCCTGACAACGCCGTCGAATATTTCATCAGCTATTACGATTTTTATCAGCCCGAAGCCTATATCCCTTCGCTGGACAAATACATCGCCAAGGACCTCAAAATCAACGATGAGATCGAACGCCTCCGGTTGAGGGCGACCAGTTCCCTGCTGAGTGGCCGGAAAGACGTGATCGTGGTCAGTTCGGTGAGCTGCATCTATGGCCTTGGTTCCCCGGAGGACTGGATGTCGCAGATTATCGAACTTCGCCGGGGCATGGAGATGGATCGCGACGAGTTCCTGCAGAAGCTGGTTTCGCTGCACTATTTCAGGGACGATATAGACCTGTCGCCGGGACGGTTCCGGGTGCGCGGTGATGTTATCGACCTGGTCCCGGGCCATGAGGAGCTGGGGTTGCGCGTCGAGTTTTTCGGCAGCGAAATCGATTCGCTGCAGACTTTCGATCCGAAGAGCGGCGAAATCATCGGCTCTGACGAGTACGCATTCATCTATCCGGCGCGGCAGTTCGTTGCCGACGAGGAGAAGATCAAGCAGGCGATGTTCTCCATCGAGAACGAGTTGGCCTGGCGACTGAACGTGCTTCGGGCTGACGATCGGCTGGTCGAGGCGCAACGGCTCGAGGAGCGGACGCGGTATGACCTGGAGATGATGAAGGAGCTCGGTTACTGCTCCGGCATCGAAAATTATTCGCGCCATCTGACCGGCAGGCCTGAAGGGGAGCGCCCGTTCTGTCTTCTCGACTATTTTCCGGAGGACTATCTCGTTGTCGTGGACGAATCCCACGTTACCCTGCCGCAGATCCGGGGCATGTACGGAGGTGACCGCTCGCGCAAGACCGTTCTGGTCGAGCACGGGTTCAGGCTTCCGTCGGCGCTCGATAACAGGCCTCTCCGGTTCGAGGAGTTCGAGGAGATGGTCCCCCAGGTGATCTGCGTTTCAGCCACACCGTCCGAGCATGAACTCATGCGCTCGGAAGGGATCGTCGTCGAACAGCTTGTCCGGCCGACCGGCCTCCTGGACCCGGTTATCGAGGTTCACCCCGTTGCAGGCCAGATCGACCACCTGCTGGCACGTATTCGCATCTGCATGGGAAAGGGGTACAAGACCCTGGTCATGACCCTGACCAAGCGAATGGCTGAGGACCTGCATGCCTATTTCCGCAAAGTGGGCCTGCGGTCGCAGTATCTGCACTCCGAGATCAAGAGCCTCGAACGGATCCAGATCCTCAGGGAGCTGCGGGCCGGCGATATCGATGTGCTCGTGGGGGTCAACCTGCTACGAGAAGGGCTGGATCTGCCTGAAGTGGCGCTCGTGGCGATCCTCGACGCAGACAAGCAGGGGTTCCTGCGCGATGCCAAATCGCTCATGCAGATCGCCGGACGTGCGGCCCGAAACCTCGAGGGCATGGTGCTGTTCTACGCCGACAAGATCACCGATTCGATGCGTGAGGTGCTCGACGAGAGTTCGCGCAGGCGGCGCATCCAGCAGGAGTACAACGAAAAGCACGGTATCGAGCCCCGTTCGATCGTCAAATCGGTCGACCAGGTACTCAACACCACCAGCGTGGCAGATGCGGAGGAGCGTTACCGTCGCAAGCGCCTCGGGCTGCAGAAGCGTCCCGAGATGGAGCTCCAGACCCTGCTGAACCAGATGAGCAGGGAGGATGTGATGCTTATGGTTGCGGAAATGAGCACCGAAATGCAACTGGCCGCAGAAGAGACTGACTACGAGAAGGCAGCCTACCTGCGCGATGAAATAATGATGCTGCAGGAGCGGATCGCGCAATTGCCTGAGTGATGGGCATTGGCGTTTGCCAATGATTTTATATATAGTTATAAAGAGCTCAGGCGAACTTGCATTTCGACAACAAATCATTTTTCGGAGAACCGGACATCGATGCTGGCCCAGATAGGAGAGGAACATTACCAGAAGCTGCACGAGATCCTTCGGCTTTGCCGGCTGAATCTCAAGAACTACGATGAATCGCTCATCCAGCGTGCTTTTTTCATGTGCTACCGCGCCCATGAGGGGGAGAAGCGCGCGTCAGGCGAACCGTTTTTCTTTCATCCTGTCGAAGTCGCCAAGCTTCTGGTTACCGAGCTTCCCCTGGACGGCGTTTCGGTCGCGGCAGCGCTCCTGCACGACGTCATCGAGGACAGCGGCTATACCTACGAAGATATCGCCGCCGAGCTGGGCACTGAAGTTGCCGACATCGTGGAGGGGTTGACCAAGATCTCCGAGATCATGGTCAACAGGGAGACCACAGAGGCGGAGGGATTCAGGAAAATGCTGCTTTCCATGGTCAAGGACATCAGGGTCATCCTGATCAAGTTCTGCGACCGCCTGCACAACATGAGGACCCTCGACTCCCTGCCTGAGCACCGCCGGCTTCGCATGGCGCTCGAAACCCGCGACATCTATGCCCCTCTGGCACACCGGTTCGGACTTGGAAAGATGAAGGTGGACCTCGAGAACCTCGCGCTCAAGTACATAGACCCCGAGATGTACGATTTCCTGCTGAAAAGGGTTCGCCTGAGCAGGAACGAGCGTATCGCCTACCTGAACAAGATGATCGTGCCGATCAAAACCGACCTGGAGAAGCAGGGTTTCAAGGTCGAGGTGCAGGGCCGGGCCAAGCACCTGTTTTCGATCTACAACAAGATGCGGATGAAGAACAAGGAGTTCGAGGACATCCACGACCTCTATGGAATCCGCGTCATCATCGATACCGACAGGATTTCGGACTGTTTCGCCGTTTACGGTTATATCACCCAGCAATATCCGCCGATACCCCAGCATTTCAAGGACTATATCTCCATTCCGAAGCACAACGGATACCAGTCTCTGCATTCGGCGATCATCGGCCCCCAGGGTTACGTGATCGAGCTGCAGATCAGGACGCGGAGGATGCACGAGTTCGCAGAGCTCGGCGTCGCTGCCCACTGGCGCTACAAGGAGAAGATTTCGAAGGATGACGCCGCGGTCGATTCGTTCCTAAAGTGGGCAAGGGAGCTGATCAAGGATGCTGATTCGGCGGCTGCATTCATGGAGGGGTTCAAGCTGAACCTCTATCACGACGAGATCTATGTGTTCACTCCGAAAGGTCACATGAAGATCCTGCCGGCCGGGGCGACGCCGATCGATTTCGCCTATGCGATCCATACCGAAATCGGCAACGGCTGCATCGGGGCCAAGGTCAACGGCAAGATCGTACGATTGAACGCCGAGCTCAAATCCGGCGACCGCATCGAGGTGACCACCTCGAAAAACCAGAAGCCCAAGGCCGACTGGCTCAAGATCGTGGTGACTCATCGTGCCAAGCTCAAGATCAGGTCCGCGATCAACGAGGAGCGTCGCCTGCAGATCGAAAAGGGGCGCGGCATGTGGGACAAGATGCTTTCGGGCACCAAGAAGCTGTTCACCGAGAACGACGCCATCCGTTCGATCCGCAAGGCGGGCATCCGGACCCCGTCCGACCTGTTCAGCGCGCTGGCTAACCAGCAGATCAGCAGTGAAGAGGTGATCGAAAGCGTCACCAAACCGCAGAAACCTGCTGAACATACCGAAAAGCCCTCCCACTCTTCCTCCGCTACTCAGGATTTTGCAGAGATCGCGCGCCAGGTGCAGGAGCGTCCTTTCGAGCAGAAAGACGAAGTGATCATCTCAGGGCTGAGCAATATCGCTTACGCTTATGCGAAGTGCTGCAACCCTGTTCCGGGAGATGATATCATCGGTTTCGTCACGACCGAAGGCTCCGTCAAGATCCACCGCAAGAACTGCGTCAACGTCAGCAACGAGAACCTCGTCAAGAGCGAACGGATCGTTTCGGTTGCCTGGAACAGGAAGCTCGAAACCGAGTTCCTTGCAGGTATCCGGATAGTCGGCGAAGACAAGATCGGCATCACGAACCAGATCACCGGCGTGATCTCAAAGTTCGACACCAACATCAGGAGCATCTCCCTGAACGCCAAGGACGGCATTTTCATCGGTACCCTGATGATCTTTGTCAGGAACACCGCGAAACTGACCACCCTCATGGACAAGCTCAGGAAGGTGCAGGGAGTGTTCACGGTCGAACGCATGAGCAGTTAGGGGAGCAACGTCGGGTTGTTTAGGCCGGGAGCGCCGGGCTCCAGCCCGGCTCTTAAGCCGCACGACGAGAGGGTTGCACACCTGTATTGCAGCGGTGGACTCAAGCAAGGCAATGCCATGCTGGAGTTTGGCGTTCCCAGGGGAGGGCTTCGAGTCAGTCCCCTTTTGAATTGTTCGCTCCGTCCGCCCTGGACGTAGGGGCGATTCGAAGGCAGGCGCGGTTCGCGAACCGCCCCTGCTTACGCTCCTTTTTCTCACAGAACAAGTTCAAGCCCGCATGACGATGTCGTGCCAAGGTCGATGTCCCGGCTCACGGCCAGGGTTGCCCGGACGGCTCCGGTCCTGAATTCGGCGCCCGTTGAGATGACCGAAGGATTGGTTGCCATGCCGATCATCACGTGCAGACCGCCGTGAACAGGGAAATCACCTGCTGCGCACAGGCGTCCCGTGCGGTCGGGCTCCGTTACTGTGTTGACCGTCAGCACGCTTCCGGTCGCAAGCCGGCAGGAGACGCCGGTCAGCGTCGTTCCGGGTAACGGTGTTTTCGCTGCGCCTATCGTGGGAGAGTTGACGTTAAGTGAGCTTATGCCGAAGATCAGGCCTGGTTTCAGTTCAGCCTGCAGTCCGACGTTGATTCCCGTAGCAGCTTCGTCGTTGATTCCCCTGATCCTGAGAGACATGCCTGAAACCGAGATGCCGGCGCGGATCGAAGAGGTCACTGCCCGTGAGTAACCGGCAACGACAGTCTGTTCACGGTAGCCGGCGGTGCCATACCGGCGCACTCCTGCTGAAAGGGCACCTTTCCTGTCGAAAGGAAGCCGTGGGATACAGAACCCTCCGGTAACGCTCCTGACGTCAGAGTCCCCGTAAGGAACGGTATAGGAGATGCCCGCTTCGATTCCGGCATCCGGGGTTGTCGACGCGGGATTGTAAAACATCCCGAATGCGTTCCCGGTGACGGCGGTCATGGCTCCGGCCATGGCCAGGCCCCTGGGGTCGACGGGGAGGTGTTCGAACGATGCATAAAGCGGGGATGTGCACAGGAGGCTGCACAGCGCGAGCAAAATAGGGGTTTTGCGCATGATGGCAGGGGATTGTCGGGTTTCTGTGAATGTGTTATGGCGTGCAATGAACGGAGGCGGTGATTATTGCGTATAATTTACGATTCCCGAAGTTCATAGCCCAGTTTTATTTCATTGATAATACGTCATCGAATTGAAAGCTTCAGTTTTGCATCGGGCTCGTTATTGTTATATTTTTTCTGGACGTTATCGGTTTTTTAAAACATAGAGGAGTCAAGAATGATCCGTTATATTTCAAGGGTATTTCCTTTCCTGATCGCACTTATCATGCTCAACGGGTGCGGATACAACACCATGCAGCAGAACGAGGAGGCGGTCAATCGTTCATGGGGCGATCTCGAATCCCAGCTTCAGCGCCGGTCAGATCTGGTGCCTAACCTTGTCGCCACAGTGAAGGGTGCGGCCAATTTTGAAAAAGAGACTCTTACGGCGGTGATCGAGGCCCGGGCGAAGGCCACATCCATCAATATCACGCCGGACAAGTTGAGCGATCCTGCCGAAATGGCGAAGTTCCAGGCGGCGCAGGGCCAGCTCTCCTCGTCCCTGTCGAGGTTGCTGGTCGCCGTCGAGCGCTATCCGGAGCTTAAAGCCACCCAGAACTTCAGGGACCTGCAGGTTCAGCTCGAAGGTACGGAAAACAGGATCAGCGTCGCACGGCAGCGTTACAACCAGTCTGTCGAGGTCTTCAATTTCTCTATTCGCCAGTTCCCGAACTCCCTGACCAACAGCGTGGCGCTCAAGCTCAAGCCGAAAGAGTATTTCAAAGCCGACGCGGCGGCAAAGGCCGTTCCTGCGGTCAAGTTCTGAGGCCCCGACCATGGAAGTCCGTTTATGCAGAAGCCTCCGGGATGCCGGAGGCCTGCCTCCGCAGGTTCCGGTTTTGCTGAGAACATTGCCGGGGCTGATAGTCGCACTCGCTTGCCTTCTTTTCCTTGCCCTGCCGGCTTCAGGTAAGGAGGTCGGCGTTCCTGCCCTTACCGGAAGGGTCAACGATTACGCGGCGATGATCTCACCCCAGGCTCGTGCAGCGATCGAAGGCAAGCTCAAGGCTCTCGAAGATGCCGAATCCACCCAGGTCGTAATCCTGACCGTTCCTTCGCTCGAGGGTGAACCGATCGAGAATTTTTCTGTCAAGGTGGCCGAAGCATGGAAGATCGGACAGAAAGGGAAGGATAACGGTATCCTGCTGATCGTGTCGAAAAACGACAGGAAGATCAGGATTGAGGTAGGGTTCGGCCTCGAGGGGCGATTGACCGACCTTCAGTCCGGCAGGATAATCGATGAGGTAATCAAGCCGGCATTCAAAAGCGGAAATATCGATGCAGGGTTCACTGCAGGAGTCGATGCCATAGCAGCATCAGTCAAAGGCGAATACAAGGCTCCGGCTGCCAGGAAAGGGGAGCGCAAGGGGCCGTCGCTGCCACTGGTTCTCATCATTCTTTTTGTGCTGTTCATTTATCTTCGCATGCAGCATGGCCGCCACGGCGATGGTCCGTTCATGTCCGGCGGCCCCCACGGGCCCGGCGGGTTTTACATGGGTGGCGGCGGTTCCGGTGGTTCCGGTTTTGGCGGCGGCTTCAGCGGAGGCGGAGGCGGTTTCGGTGGCGGAGGAGCTTCGGGAGACTGGTAGGCGCAGGGTTCATGAGATTACGAAAAAAGGTATGAAAGACATCGTTCAGAAATTCCTGACAGCCGCGGGTCGTCTGGCTGTCGAAAACCGTGTAAAGAGCGCTGAATCGGGGACCTCCGGTGAAATCGTTGTCATGGCGGTTTCGTCGAGCAGTACCTATCCTGCGGCTACGCTTGCCGGCAGCGGGGCTTTATCGCTGACCTTCGCCATCATTGCATCGCTTGTCCTTTCGAACGATTCCTTATGGCTGTTTATCACGATTTTCGCACCCTCGTTCATTGCCATGCATGAACTTGTCAGGCGGGTCCCTTTCCTTAAACGACCTTTTATAAGCCGGAAAGCCATGGCCGAAGAGGTCGAAGAGGCTGCCATCAAGGCATTTTACCTCAGAAAGGTACACGAGACCAGGGACCGGACCGGCATTCTGATCTATATCTCCCTGTTCGAGCACAGCGTGCAAGTGCTTGCCGATACGGGCATCGATTCGAAGGTCGGAAAGCACCTCTGGAGGGAGGTCGTCGATACTATTACGGACGGTATCCGCAAGGGGCGTCCGGCAGAGGCCATCTGCACAGCTGTCGACCGTTGCGGTGTTATGCTGCAGCTCCATTTTCCCCGAAAGGCGGACGACCGGAACGAACTGGGCGACGCCATGATCATCGGTCAATGATGGGACGTGATCGATTAGCCAAAGTTACAGGAAATCCTTATTCTGAAGTTTGTATTCATCACTGGTTTCAGCGGGCGGGATTATATGCCCTTCCGGTGAAAAAGAGTTTTGATCTTTATACCGAAATGCTTTTTTACACAAGGCATTCAACCATTTCATCCAATTCAGCAAGGGAGATCAATGAAAAAAACAGCGCTCTGTTCGTGGCATGAGCATGCCGGTGCGAAAATGATCGATTTCGGCGGGTACCTGATGCCGGTGCAGTATACGGGCATCATCGCCGAACACAAGGCCGTCCGTGAAGCAGCGGGTCTTTTCGATGTTTCTCACATGGGCAATTTCTATGTCAGGGGGCAGCGGGCCGCTGAATTTCTCCAGTATCTCACGACCAACGACCTCGACAAGATCAAGGACGGCCAGGCACAGTACAACCTCATGCTCTATCCGGACGGAGGGGTCGTCGACGACCTGATCATCTACAAGGTCAGCGCCGATACCTTTTTCCTGATCGTCAATGCAAGCAACTGCGAAAAGGATTACGCATGGCTCAGCGGCCACATCGGAGCTTTCGAAGGGGTCACGCTTGAGGACCATACCGAAAGCCTCTCACTGATTGCCCTGCAGGGTCCCAAATCCATGGAGATCCTCGATCGGGTGTTTCCCCATTCCGGTCTGCATAACCTGCGATCTTTCCATTTTGTCACGCTTCCCTATGAAGGTGCCGAAATCATTGTCGCCAGGACCGGGTATACCGGTGAAGCCGGAGTCGAGATCTGCCTTCCCAACGAATATGCCCTGTCGCTCTGGACAGCTCTGATCGATGAGGGGCAGGATTATGGCATTCAGCCGATAGGCTTGGGCGCCCGCGACACCCTGAGGCTCGAAATGGGATACTCCCTCTACGGCCACGAGATCGAAAAAGATGTCAATCCTCTCGAAGCCCGCCTGAAATGGGTGGTCAAGATGAACAAGCACAATTTCATCGGCAAGCAGGCCTGCCAGCAGGTCGAGATCGATCTCCGACGGAGCGTGGTAGGCTTCAGCCTCGAAGGCAGGGCCTTGCCGCGCCAGCATTTCAGGGTGTACAACAGCGACCGCCAGGAGATCGGCTACGTCTGCAGCGGCACGATCTCTCCGACGCTTCAGGAGCCGATAGGGACGGCGAGCATCCTTTATGACTATATCGAACCGGGCACGCCGATTCTTGTGGAAATACGCGGCACCTATCAGCCGGGTATAGTCCGCAGGCTTCCGTTCGTTCATGCCGACAGGCCTTGACCCGACGTAAAGATATGTCCCTGTTGAAAAAAATGGCGAACATGAAGGCTTTCCGCAGGGATAGTCTCGTCAGGGAAACGGGCGGCATCGTCCTTATGTTGATCGCCCTGTATTTCATTGTTGCCCTGTTCAACTTCCATTCAGGCGATGAAGCCTACATCGTAACCCTGCCGTGGTACGAAGTTTACTCCGACGCGGCCAAGGCGATCGCCGGAACCATCCATAACCCGTTCGGCCTCTTCGGCGCGAGGATCTCGGTCTTTTTCGTCCGTGTCCTGCTCGGTTTTCCCTCGGTGATGCCGATGCTGGCGCTACTGGTACTTGGCTGGCACCTGTTCCGGATGAAATCACCCAAGCCGGCGCTTTTTTTTCTCGTCTATGCCCTGTTGATCGCGATCGACCTTGCGGCGATGTTCGGCCTGTCGACCGCCTCCTTCGGAGACGTCATGTCCGGGGCGACCGGTCGGATGCTCGCTTCCTTTCTGTCTACCGTTATAGGGTATGCCGGGGCCTGGGCCCTGACATCCGTGGTCGGCATCGCCCTGACCTTCTACATGGGCAGGAACCTTTTCGCCCAGACCTCATCGAGCCTGAGGTCGTTTTTCGGCAAGGTGTCGACGACGCTTGCGCTCCTCAGGGAGGAGCGTCAGGGCAAACGGAGGAAAAAAGAGGAACAGCAGGCGATACGAAAGGCTGCAAGGATGAGTGCGACCATTGAAAAACAGCAGAAAAAGCGGGCGTCCAGGGCAAAGGAAGCTCAGACCGAAAAAAACGCTTCCCGGCCTGTCGACGTGCCGCCGATCGTGCAGGCACCCGAGCCTGTGCCCGAGCCTGCGCCGTTTTCCGACCCCGTCCTGAGCCGCTTCGACGAAAGGGATGAGGTCGATCTGCCGGAACTGCCGCCGGAGCAGGGCGATGGTCCGGAAATGATCATCAGGCAGGCGGTCCATGAACAGGAGGCTGACCTGGACGAACGGCGCCTGAAGGTCAAGACACGAGACCGGGTGCCCTACCGGTTCCCGTCGATCGATCTCCTGAAGAGGCCCAAGGACGACGACGAAAGCTATGACGAACGCCATCTTGCCGAGAGCAAGAACCGCCTGCTCGAAAAACTGAGCATCTACAAGATCGACGTCGTGAAGATCGCCACGACCGTCGGGCCCAGGGTTACCCTGTTCGAACTCGAGCTTGCTCCCGACGTAAAGATCAGCCGGGTAAAGTCGCTCGAGAACGACCTTGCCATGGCCCTGGCCGCGCGCGGCATCAGGATCATCGCACCGATCCCGGGCAAGAACGCGGTCGGCGTGGAGATCCCGAACGGCAAGCCGAAGATGGTGATGATGCGCACAGTGCTGCAGGTCGAGAAATTCAAGAACAATACCATGGCCCTGCCGATCGCACTCGGCAAGAACATTTCGAATGAAGTCCTGATCGAAGATCTGGCGCTTATGCCCCACCTGCTGATCGCGGGTGCAACCGGTGCCGGAAAATCGGTCGCGATCAACGTGATCCTGACCAGCCTGCTTTATGCGAAGCGGCCGGACGAGGTGAAGTTCGTACTGGTCGATCCAAAGAGGGTCGAACTGTCACAATATTCAAGACTCAAGAACCATTTCCTTCCGAAAATCCCCGGGCTGGACGACCAGATCATCGTAACCGATCCGCAGAAAGCGGTTTCAGCCCTGAGGTCGGTCGTAAGGGAGATGGAACGGCGTTACGAGATGCTCGAAAAATCCGGCGTGCGCAACATCAAGGAGTTCAACGGCAAGCTGCCGGATGAGGCTATGTATTATCTCGTCGTGGTCATCGACGAGCTGGCCGACCTTATGATCACGGCCGGCAGGGAGGTCGAGGAGCCGATAACGAGGCTCGCCCAGATGGCCAGGGCCGTGGGCATCCACCTGATCGTGGCCACCCAGCGCCCGTCGGTCGACATCATCACCGGTATCATCAAGGCGAACTTCCCGTCGAGGATCGCCTTCCAGGTGGCCAGCAAGGTCGATTCGCGTACGATCCTCGACGTTTCGGGAGCCGACCAGCTTCTCGGAAACGGCGACATGCTGTTCCAGTCGGCATCGATGTCGAAACCGAGCCGCGTGCAGTGCCCCTATGTCTCTTCATCGGAAGTCGATGCGATCACCATTTTCATCGGAGAGCAGCCCTCCCAGAAAGAGGCATGCTTCCTCCCCATGCCGGACATGGGCAACGGTTCGTCTTCACAGGGCGGACAGGACAGGGACGGGCGCGATAGCATGTTCGAAGAGGCCGCAAGGCTGATCGTCATGCACCAGCAGGCAAGCGTGTCGCTTCTTCAGCGCCGCCTCAGGCTCGGATTCAGCCGTGCAGGAAGGATCATGGACCAGTTGGAATACAACGGTATCGTGAGTGCAGGGGATGGAAGCAAACCCAGGGAGGTGCTCATAAAGAGTGATGACTCCCTGGAGTTACTGCTGAGAAACCTGGATTGAGGAACTGCATAAACGAAAAAAGGCCACCAAAGAGGGGCCTTTTTTCGTTTATGCTCGTCGATCGGTTGGATCAGTCCGATTTGTCTGATCCGACCGATCGTCAAATAAGTCAGACCGATTCCACCCTGGTGATTTCCGGAATGGCTTTCTTGATGGCCTGTTCGACGCCGGCGCGCAGAGTCAGCGTGCTCATGGGGCATGAACCGCATGCGCCGAGAAGTTTTACATCTACCTGCATATCCTTGGTGATGCCTACAAGCTGGCAGTCTCCGCCGTCAACCTGGAGATAGGGACGGACGGTTTCGAGGGCGTTGATGACCCTATCGTAAAGCGGGTCGCTGTTTGGCAGATAATCCTTCATGGTACTTGTTGCTGTGCGTTGATGGTTGTGTGTGTTGCGGGGGCGCTACTGGCTCCTGACCTAATATCACTCCCCCCCGATTAAAAAACAAAATCATTTCACGTCAGTTGCTTGAGCATGCGGCGTTCCTGATCGACACCTGCCTTGCGATTTCACCGGCGACCAGCCTGGCTGCAGTCGAAGTGGGCGCATCCGGGTTGCTGATGATGAACGGTGTCCCTGAATCCCCGCCTTCACGGACCGAACTGCTGATCGGTATGGCGCCGAGGAAGGGGAGCCCGTTGGCCTTCGCAAACTTTTCACCGCCCTGTCGACCGAAAATGTAGTCACGGGTACCGTCAGGAAGTTCGTACCAGCTCATGTTCTCTACGACGCCGAGTATCGGTACTTCGACTTTCCTGAACATGGTGACTGCCTTGGCGACATCGGCCAGAGCCACATCCTGCGGAGTGGTCACGATGACCGCACCCGTTAGTGACACGGCCTGAACCAGGGTGAGCTGTATGTCTCCGGTGCCGGGAGGAAGGTCGAAAATCAGGTAATCGAGCTCCTGCCAGTCCACATCGCCGATAAGCTGCCTGATGGCGCTCGATGCCATGGGGCCTCTCCAGATCAGGGCGGTGTCGGTATCGACGAGAAAACCTATCGACATCAGCTTGACGCCGTACTTTTCGATCGGCACGAGTTTGTTTTCCGAAAGCTCAGGCCTGGCATCCTGCAGCCCGAACATGGTCGGTATGCTCGGGCCGTAGAGATCGGCGTCGATCAGCCCGACTTTGGCGCCGGTAGCGGCAAGGCTGACGGCAAGGTTTACCGAAACCGTAGATTTGCCGACGCCGCCTTTTCCGGAGGCGACTGCAATGATGTTCTTGACGTTTTCGAGCGCAATCTTCTGTGGCGCAGCATGTCCGCCCTGAGCCCCATGATGGTGCCCGTGTCCGCCGTGTCCGTGCCCTCCGTTGTTGCCGTGATGGCTGCATGTGGAGGTCACTTTCGAGTCCATGGTGACGTCGATCGATGCAGCTTCAGGTACAGCTGCCCTTACGGCTGAGATGCATGATTGCTTGATCGACTCCTTCATCGGGCAGGCCGGGGTGGTGAGCACCACGGTGAACGAAACGTTGCCGTCCTGGTCGACTGCGACGTTCTGAATCATACCCAGGGTTACGAGGTCCCTGCCCAGATCGGGCTCCATGACCGTGCCCAGTGCGGCGATTATCTGCGATTCCTGTATTGAAGACATAGGGAGATTGCGAATGATGAATTATGAGTGCTGAATGCTGAATGCTGAGTGATGAGTGATGAATTATGAGTGCTGAATGCTGAGTGATGAATTATGAGTGATGAATGCTGAGTGATGAATGCTGAGTGATGAATGTTTCGGGTTTCTGCAAACAACAGGTTCGGGGACCCTCAAGGTTCCCTGGTTACGAGTGATGTGTGTGCCGTTCCGGGGATTTATCAACGAAACGCATGGTGATCGGTATCCCTTCGAGATTGAAGTTCTCCCGCAGGCGCTTTTCAAGGAAACGCCTGAAATTGTTTTCGAGCAGTTCCGGGTCGTTGCAGAAGAACGCGAATACAGGATGGGATGATGCGATCTGGGTCATGTATTTGATCTTCAGCTCTTTGCCCGACTTCGTTGACGGGTGCCTCATGGCTATGGTCTCCTGAAGGAACTTGTTCAGGTTACTGGTGCTGATTTTCTGGCGCCGGTTGAGGGCGATTTCAGCAGCGGTGTCGATAGCCCGGTAGCAGTTCTTTTTCGTAAGGGCAGAGGTGAAGAGCACTGGAATATAGTTCAGGTTGCCGAGCTGCTGAACGAGGTCGTCCGTGAAGGTCTTGCTGGTCTTTGAATCTTTCTCGACCAGATCCCACTTGTTGACAAGGATGAGTACCCCTTTCTTGCGCTCGATGGCCATGTTGATGATCTTCATGTCCTGACTTTCCAGGCCGAGCCGTGCGTCGAGGAGCACCAGGGCAACGTCGCAGCGCTCTATGGCCCTTTCGGTCCTGAGCGAGCTGTAATATTCGATGCCTGCGTCGATTTTCGTCCGCTTCCTGAGGCCGGCCGTGTCGATCAGGGTGTACTCCTTCTGGTTCCGCTTCAGGATGGTGTCGATGGCGTCACGTGTCGTGCCGGGGATGTCCGAAACGATCTGGCGATCGGTGCCGAGCAGGGCGTTGACTATGCTCGATTTGCCTACGTTCGGCCGGCCGAGCACGGCAAGCTTGATCGAATCGTCCTCCTCGATCTCCTCACCCTCGGGGCATGGAAGGGATGCGAGCACGTCGTCAAGCATGTCGGCCACTCCGCTGCCGTCCCTGGCGGATATGTAATATGGTTCCGTGAAGCCGCTTCTGACAATCCCGGCAGCCTCGAGGGCGATCTGCGGGTTGTCGACCTTGTTGACCACGAAGAACACTTTCTTTTCGCGGAATGTCCGCTGGAGGAGCTTGATGATGTCGAGGTCCACATAGGTGAGACCTGAGCGCGCGTCGGCGACGAAAATTATCGCGTCTGCATCTGCGAAGGCGTGCATGGTCTGTTCGAGCATGGCCACGCTCATCGTGTCGTTCTCGGGTGCGTATCCGCCGGTATCCATGAGCAGGAACTGCTTGCCCTGCCATTCGCCGGGGCTGATGTGCCGGTCTCTCGTCACGCCCGGCGTGGGATCGACGATGGCGCTTTTCTGCCTGAGGATTCTGTTGAAGAGGGTGGATTTGCCGACATTCGGGCGGCCGACGAGTGCGATCAATGGTTTCATGTCTAAACAGCGTAAACGTCCGCAGCATATACATCTGCGGCTTGGTTGTCTTTCGGTTGGGTGTTCTGCAAGAAGAACAAGGTATAATAGTTTGTAGAATTAATCGAAATAAATTACATTGCTCAACTTTATTTTTCGGAATAGACCAGATAATCCATAGAGAAGCATGAGCAAGACGATAAGTTTTAAAACATACTCAGCCAAACCGGCCGAGGTGGAAAGAGCATGGTATGTCATCGATGCGGAAAACCAGGTGCTTGGCAGGCTGGCCGTCCAGATCGCAACCGTTCTGAGAGGAAAGCACAAACCGCAGTTCACCCCCCATATCGATACTGGTGATTTCGTGGTCGTGACCAATGCCGAAAAGGTAGCGTTGACCGGCAAGAAACAGGATGACAAGACCTACTTCTCCCACTCACATTACCCGGGTGGCGTCAAGATCGAGAAAGTGAAGGATGTGCTTCGGAAAAAGCCGGAAAAAGTCATCGAACACGCAGTCTGGGGTATGCTTCCGCATAACAACCTCGGCAGGCAGCTGTTCAGGAAACTGAAAGTGTACGCCGGTGCAGAGCACCCGCACGCATCACAGAGCCCGGTAGAAATGAAAGTCAATCATTAAACACAACCTATACTGATGAAAGAGGTTATTGATACAGTAGGCCGTCGTAAAACCTCGGTCGCAAGAGTATTCATGTCGCCGGGCAAAGGCAGGATCGTGGTCAACAAACTGCCGATCGAAGAGTATTTCAAGGATGAGCACAAAAGAAGCCAGGCGTTGAAGCCGCTGGTCGCTGCCGACAAGCAGAATGAGTTCGATATCAAGGTCAACGTTCGTGGCGGCGGTGTTACCGGCCAGTCCGGCGCAGTCAGCCTCGGTATCGCAAGGGCTCTTGTCGAATTCGACGAATCGATCCGCGCGTTGCTCCGCAAAGACCGTCTCCTCACCAGGGATCCCCGTATGGTCGAGAGGAAGAAATATGGCCGCAAGAAGGCTCGTAAATCCTTCCAGTTCTCGAAACGCTGATATCGTATTTTCATTACAAAAATCGCATATCCTGTTATTCCGTTTTTTCGGATGAAGTCCGAGGGAAGTGTCCGGCGCCCAGGTGCCGGATACCCGTGGGCAGCGACAGGATAGAGGTACAACTAAAATAAAAGGATGACCATGTCACACTTTCAGCTTGAAGAAATGCTCAAGGCCGGCGTGCATTTCGGCCACCTCGCCCGCCGCTGGAGCCCGAAAATGAAGCCGTACATCTTCATGGAGAAGAACGGCGTTCACATCATCGATCTCAAGAAAACCCTCGTCCTGGCCGAAGAGGCCGTCAAGGCGATCGAAGCTATTGCCCAGACAGGCAGGGAGATCATGCTCGTAGGTACCAAGAAACAGGCCAAAATCATCATCTCCGAACAGGCAGAACGTGCAGGAATGCCGTATGTCTGCGAGCGCTGGCTCGGCGGCATGCTGACCAACTTCTCGACCATCCGCCAGAGCATCAGGCGTATGAACTCCATCGACAGGATGGAGACGGACGGCACCTTCGACATGATCACCAAGAAAGAGCGCCTCATGCTCCTTCGTGAAAAGGACAAGCTCGTACGAATTCTCGGCGGTATCGCAAACATGAACAGGCTTCCCGCTGCACTTTTCGTGGTAGATATCAAGAAAGAGCACATTGCCATCAAGGAAGCCCGTACGCTCGGTATTCCGATTTTTGCCATGGTCGATACCAACTGCGACCCGGACGAAGTTGACTTCGTGATTCCCGCAAACGACGATGCTATCCGTTCGATCGACCTCATGGTCAAGGCTGTTGCCGACACGATCATCAATGCCCGCGCACTGCAGGTCGAACAGGAGGTTCTTGCCGAAATGGAAGAAGAGGTAGTCGAAGGGGAGCAGGAGAAAGACTGAACTTAAGAGTATCGGGACCGCGGTCACCTGCCTGCAGGTTACTGCGGCTTCCGTTAAACAATCACGAAAATTCCAGATAGTTATATGAGCCAGATTTCTGCCAAAGACGTCAAAGATCTAAGAGATACCACCGGTGTAGGCATGATGGAGTGCAAAAAAGCGCTCGAAGAGACCGGCGGCGACATGCAGAAAGCCATCGAATATCTTCGTAAGAAAGGCGCGGCGATGGCTGCCAAGAGGGCGGACCGTGATGCTCGCGAAGGTGCAATCTACATCAGGATCAGTGACGACCAGAAAACCGGCGTGATCCTCGAGCTGAACTGCGAGACCGACTTTGTTGCCCGCGGCGAAGTATTCAGCGGTTTTGCAAACGAACTTGCCAATCTTGCCCTCGATCTGAAGTGCTCTTCGAGGGAACAGCTGCTGGCCGTCAAGCTCGGCGAGGCTTATGGTGGCGAGAGCGTTGAAGAGGCCCTCAAGTCCATGACCGGCAAACTCGGCGAGAAGCTCGAATTGAAGCGCATGGCCCTGCTCACGGCTGAAGACGGCGTGCTTGAGTCATACATCCACTCCGGATCACAGCTTGGTGCTCTTATCTATATGTCAAGCGATAAGCCTGAATTGGCAAAGTCGCTCGCCAAGGACCTCGCCATGCAGGTTGCCGCTTCCGCTCCTATCGTCGTTGACCGTTCAGCCGTACCTGCGGACTATATCGAAAAGGAGAAGGAGATCTATCGCCAGCAGGCGCTTGCCCAGGGCAAGGCCGAGCAGTTCGTCGACAAGATCGTCATCGGACGCCTGGACAAGTACTACCAGGAGGTGGTGCTCACCGAGCAGACCTTCATCAAGGACCAGAATGTCCGGGTGACGGATGTGCTGAACGAGTTCAGGAAGAAGAATCAGGCACAAGCCGAAGTCAAGGCATTTGTCCGCTACCAGTTGGGAGCATAAAACTGAAAAAAGCCTCGTTGTCGACGAGGCTTTTTTTTTGCTAATTATCAAGGATGTTGCAGTCAAACAGCAAAGGGAGCCAGCTATGTTAAAGTACAGGAGGATCTTGCTCAAGATCAGCGGTGAGTCTCTTGCCGGCGAAGATGGATATGGAATCAATGCCGGGGTCCTTGAAGCATTTGCTGACGAAATCAAGGAAGCACATGACCTCGGTGCAGAGATCGCGCTGGTGATCGGTGGCGGTAACATATTCCGTGGCCTTTCGACGACTGCGGCATCCATGGACCGTGTGCAGGCAGATTACATGGGGATGCTGGCGACAGTCATCAACTCTCTGGCGCTCCAGGACGCGCTTGAAAGAAAAGGCGTTTATACGCGACTTCTGACGGCGATAAAAATGGAGCAGATCGCCGAGCCGTTCATACGGCGCCGTGCGGTCCGCCATCTCGAAAAAGGGCGCGTCGTCATTTTCGGCGCGGGTACCGGCAATCCGTATTTCACTACCGATACGGCCGCATCGCTGCGTGCCATCGAAATCGAGGCCGACGTCATCGTCAAGGGCACGAGGGTTGAAGGCGTCTACGATTCAGATCCCGAAAAGAACCCGAACGCCGAGTTTTTCCCGAGTATCTCCTATTTCGACGTGATCAGGAAAAACCTCAGGGTGATGGATATGACGGCCATTACACTCTGCCGTGAGAATACCCTGCCGATCGTCGTAATGAACATGAACACGAACGGCAACTTCACCCGTCTGATCCAGGGTGACCAGATCGGCACGCTGGTTCATGTCGAGGAAGATCAGGTATAGAGAGGGAAGAAAGAAAAAGGACTCGAAGGACTGAAGGGACTGAATGTAAGAGATGGACTTGATGGACGAAATGGACAAATGTGGGAGATGGACTTAATGGACGGTAGAAAAAAATATGCCTGTATGCTGTAGGACTACCATTGCTCCTGTCCATATAGTCCATTCCGTCCATTAAGTCCATCGCGTCCAGGGGTCTGAAACTTTCAGCTTCAGCAATGAAAAAAGGCTGCCTCATCTTGATTGAGACAGCCTTTTGCCGTTTTACAGGCTTAAGGCAGGGCTAATCGAGGCCTTGATTATCTTCCTGATCGTCTTTGTCTTCCTGTGGGGTGCCAAGCTTTGCGAGCGTCTGGTTGATCGCATGCCAGTCGAATCCGCGGTTCCGGAGGAAGGTGAGCAGTTTTTTTCTTTTGGCCTCAGGTGTTCCCGACAGCGTGCGCATCTTTTTTTCGGCGGCTGCGGCGCACAGCTTTATCGGGTCGTAGTCGACCATCATCTCCTCGACGATCTCTTCGGACAATCCCTTCTGTTTGAGCCTTGCCAGGGTTTTGATCCTGCCTTCAGGTCTGCGCTTTGCCAGGCTCTCCATGCAGTTTCCGGCAAAAGCACGATCATCGATCAGTTTGAGCTGTTCGAGCCTTTCCATGGCCCTCGAGATGGCTTCAGGGGCGTGCCCCCTGCTTTTCAGCTTGCTTTCGAGCTCCGACCGGCTGTGCGCCCTGGCTGACAGGAGCCGCACTGCCTGATTGATCGCAGCATCCCTTTTCTTGTCATCCATCTCCCTTGGGCCTGACGCCGACCAGCATGCTCGGGTTCATCTTGTGGGTTTTTTCGAATAAAGCGAGCTCAGCGGTGAGAAGCCTCCTGAACGCGAAGCTGGTGATGAAGTTGATCATCTTTTTCGGGTTGAACATCATCCTTCCGGCAATGGTTTTCCAGGTGTAGACGCTGACATAGCTTTTCAGCACCTTGTACTGGAACAGGAGCGGGTCGTACCTGTCTGACTTGATGACCAGGTGGAGTGCGTTGTATTTCTCCCAGTCCTCGTCGGTGATCAGTCCCTGTTCCTTGTAATCCTTGTACATCTGGGTACCGGGATAGGGGGTGATGATCTGGAAGATGGGCATGAAGATGTGGTTGTTCTTCACGAACTTCACAAGATCGTCGATATCTTCGAAGGTGTCGATCGCCGGGTTGAACAGGAAATTTCCCTGGATGTTGAGGCCGGCCTTACGGCAATCTTCAATGATTTTTGAATATTTCTCTGCAGAGTTCACATGGCCCTTGTTATAGGCTTCGAGCGTGCTCTGTTTGATCGATTCGAGGCCGGCAAGCACGAAGTTGCACCCCGCATCGACCAGTTTCTTTACCGTAGTAGAGTCTTCGAGGAAGTTGACGCTGAGAAAGACGCTGAAGGTGATGTCGCAATCCTTGAGAAGGTCGAGCGACTCCCAGAGCTTATTCTTGTTGATGCCAAGGTTCTCGTCGGTCAGCATGAACCACGGTTTCGAACTTTGCTTGCTGGGCTTGAAAAAGTACTTCTTGGCCGCTTCCACCTGGGCTTTCAGCGATTCGGGATCCTGAACGCGATACTGTTTTCCCGTGAAATTCGGCGTGACGCAGAATGAGCAGTTGAACGGGCAACCTCTGGTGAGGTAGATTGGTATCGACTTGGTCCCATCGACTTTACCTCGTTTCGAGGCTTTTGCGATCTGCTCGTAGTTTAAGGGGACGATCGATTTGACCTGCGGGAAATCCTTGGCATCGTAGCGGGGCTTCAGTCGCTTGTTTGCGACATCGTCGAGCACCGTTGTCCAGAGATTGTCGGCTTCGCCGACGACGATCGAGTCGCCGTGTCTGGCAGCTTCATCCGGATTGAACGAGATATGGAGCCCTCCGAGTACTACCGTTTTGCCATGTTTCCTGAATTCGTCGGCAATTTCATAGGCACGGGTCGCTTCGAGAGTACGCGAGGTAATACCTACAAGATCGTAGTCTCCATCGTAATCAACAGCATCGTGGAAATGTTCGTCGACAATTTCAACCCGGTGCTGTGGCGGCGTGATGCTCGTCAGCACGCCGAGAGCCATGTGAAAAAGAGGTTTCTGGTTGCTGTCGTCATCCATCTTGCCCTGCGGCGACACTAGCAGGATTTTCAGCGGCTTGGTTGATGCCGGATCAGAAAATTGCATTCAGGTGAAATACCGGATTTTTCGGAAATACCACGTTCTTTAATGCAGGATTGCCCTGTATTCGTGAAATATAGATACTGGACAGGTAACCTGACAGGTAAAACCTACAAAACCTTAAGATATTACCAAAACATTCAATTGACCGTATTACGGTACCGGCGTAATAAATGCCTGCAGAGGGGGATGATTTCGCATTCGAAGGGTTTTTCGGGGTATTCGGATTTTACTATATTCTGTTCTCAAGCAGCCGTTTAAGGCTGATTTATCCTCCATCAGTCGCAAGCCCAACACGTTATGCCTCGTTATACTCCTGAACAGCTTATAATGCGCAACGCATCGGTCTGGACCTATCTCCAGATTCTTCTTGCACCGGTGCAGTTTCTCATTTTCCTGACGGGCGTGGTCCTCAATACCCTCTATGCGAACAACATCGGCAACATAGATTTTATATGGATCAGTCTCGCCATCCTTTTCAAGACGCTCTTTTTTGCCATTCTGTTCATTACCGGCATGTTTTTCGAAAAGGAGATCTTTGGTCATTGGGTCTTTTCGAAAGAGTTTTTCTGGGAGGACGTAGGCAGTACGGTCGCCGGTTTTTTTCATATTCTCTATTTTGTGCTCTCCTGGATGGGTACTTCAGAGAATGCGCTTGTACTGGCGGGCTATATCGCCTATCTCAGTTACATCATCAATGCACTGCAGTACCTTGCCCGAATCTATCTTGAAAAACGCAACGAGAAAAAACTGAGGATCCTGGGCCAGCTCTGACCGGGCAGGGTGCCAATATCATCAGTCATATAAGGAAAAACGCCAATGAACCACAGTTTCAAAACTCTCTGGAACAGGACCTTTTATGCCGTCGGACCGCTCTGGGCCGCTCTTGCCTGGATGATCTGGACCTCCGGACAGCTCAAGACCGAAGCCCATCAGCACCTTTTTCTCTCAATCGTTATTCCCGGCTTTGTCCTGATGTATATTTCAGGCTTCCTCATCGAGAAAAGTCACACGAAAAAAATGAGGAACCAGCAGTCCTGATGAACGGCATTTTGCACTTTAATCGTGGTTACAGGAACACTCCATACCCCTATGCAGAATCTCTGGAACGAGTCTGATCTGAAATCGACTGCGGCAGGACGGATCGATGCTGCCGATACCCCCGCTGAACTTGTTGAACTGGTTTATGCTTCAAGGCTTCTAGGAAAGGACGACCGGCTGGTCATGCATGGCGGGGGGAACACCTCCGTCAAGAGCGTCCTGACCGATTTCATCGGCAATCATTCGAACGTCATCTTCATCAAGGCAAGCGGCGTCAACCTCGCGTCTGTCGACGTACACGACTTTACGCCTGTCCGGATGGATCCGCTCCATAAGCTGCAGCAGATGTATGCTTCAGGGCAGCGGCACAGCGAGGAGGATATCAGGAGGTTTTCAACCAGGGAGTTCAAGAATTTCCTCTTCCTGAATCTTTTCTCTCTGACCGACCATATGGTCAGCCGTTCGCTCAGCCCTTCGATTGAAACGTTGCTGCATGCGTTCCTGCCCCATCGATATATTTTCCATACCCACTCGCTCGCACTTCTGACCCTGAGCAATCAGGCAGAGGGCGACCGCCTTTGCCGGGAGGCGCTTGGCAGCGGGTTCGGCATGGTGCCTTACATCCAGCCGGGACTGGGTCTGGCCAAGCTTTCGCTGAACGCCTACGAAGAGGACCCGACGATCCATGGAATGGTTCTCCACAAGCACGGTCTCGTCACCTTCGGTGATACGGCCAGGGAAGCGTATGACCGCATGATAGAGGGGGTCAACAGCATCGAGGATCGAATCGCTTCGGCTGACCGCAAAAGTTTCCCGTCGTCTTCCATGCCAGCGGCAATCGCAAGCGTCGAGGATGTCGCACCGATCGTCAGGGGGGCATGCTTTTTCGAGAAAACGCCTGGTGAAAAGGACTACGAGGGATTCGTCCTTGAGTTCAGGAGCTCCCCCGCCCTCCTTCAATATGTCAATACGGCCGACCTTGAGTCGTTCAGCCGTAAAGGCGCGATGACCCCGGACTTCATCATCCGTACGAAAAACCATCCGCTGGTCGTACCGGCTCCCGACGCCGCAGACCTCGAAGGGTTCCGGGCAGCTGTCCACGAGCGTGTCGAGCGTTTCACGTCCGATTACCGTGAATACTTCGAACGGCAGAGTCAGGCGACAGGTCTTCAGGTCTCCATGATCGATCCCATGCCGAGGGTCGTACTCGTACCGGGGCTCGGTCTTTTCGGCCTTGGTCGCTCCCTGGCCGATGCGAAACTGACTGCCGATATCGCCGAGCACTCGGCGGTCGCCATGCTCGACGCCGAGTCAGTCGGCTGTTTCGAATCGATCTCCGAGAGGGATGCTTTCGAGATAGAGTACTGGGACATGGAGCAGGCAAAGGTCCGCAAGAACCGCAACGGCGGCGAGTTCGCCGGAAAGGTCGCCCTTGTGACCGGTGGCGCCGGCGCCATAGGTCTTGCGACCGCCAGGGCGTTCAGGCAGAAAGGGGCTGAAATCGTGATCATGGACCTCGATCCCTCGGCCCTCGAACGGGCGGCAGGGGAGCTCGGTGCCGGCACGCTGACCATAGCCTGTGACGTGACCGACAGGGATTCGGTGCGCAGTGCCTTCGATACGGTCTGCAGGACATTCGGCGGCCTCGATATCGTTGTTTCGAACGTCGGCGTGGCCTTGCAGGGAAGGATCGGGGATGTATCGGACGAACTGCTCAGGAAAAGTTTCGAAATCAATTTCTTCTCCCACCAGACGATCGCGCAGAACGCCGTAAGGATCATGCGCAAGCAGGGTACCGGCGGAGCGCTCCTTTTCAATGTCTCGAAGCAGGCTGTGAATCCCGGACCGGATTTCGGCCCCTACGGCCTTCCGAAGGCTGCGACCCTTTTCCTCCTGAGGCAGTACGCCCTCGATCACGGACGCGACGGCATTCGTGCCAACGGCGTCAACGCCGACAGGATCCGCAGCGGTCTTCTTACGCCCGAAATGATCAAGGCTCGCTCTACGGCCCGCGGATTGAGCGAAAAAGAGTATATGTCCGGTAATCTTCTCAATCTGGAAGTAACGGCCGAGGATGTGGCGGACGCGTTCGTCCATCTCGCTCTCGAAACCAGGACGACCGGGTCTGTGACTACGGTAGACGGCGGCAACATTGCAGCTGCGCTTCGATGAGCATCAGAATCATTTTTAATTCAATAACCGAATCAGGAGATCACGACGATGGCGGAATACGATAAGGACAAACAGGCAAAAGAGTACTATACCGATATCCCGGTCAATAACTACGGCTTTTTCCTGAAGGGAGCCCATTCTCTTGACTGGGGTATGAAGAACCGCCTTTCGAGGATTTTCAGGCCGGATACCGGCAAAACGGTCATGTTCGCCATCGACCACGGCTACTTCCAGGGCCCGACAACCGGCCTTGAGCGTCCCGACGTCAACATCGTGCCGCTGATGCCTCATGCCGATGCGATCATGCTCACCAGAGGAATTTTAAGGACGACTGTACCTCCGAGTCTTACCAAAGCCGTAGTCATGCGGTGCAGCGGCGGACCGAGCATTCTCAAGGAGCTCTCGGACGAAGAGCTGGCCGTCGATATCGAGGATGCCATCCGGATGAACGTCGCAGCCATCACGCTGCAGGTATTCATCGGCGGCGAATACGAGACCCGTTCGATCCACAACATGACCAGGCTTGTCGACATGGGACTTCGTTACGGCATCCCGACCATGGCTGTGACCGCCGTCGGCAAGGATATGGTGCGCGACGCCAAATATTTCCGTCTTGCCTGTCGTATCTGTGCCGAGCTTGGAGCCCAGATTGTCAAGACTTACTACGTGCCCGAAGACTTCGATACGGTTGTTGCATCATGCCCTGTGCCGATCGTCATGGCCGGAGGAAAGAAGCTTCCTGAACTCGAAGCCCTGACCATGTCCTACAACGCCATCCAGGAGGGTGCCGCCGGTGTCGATATGGGTCGCAACATTTTCCAGAGCGATGCTCCCGAGGAGATGATGAAAGCCGTCAACAAGATCGTACACGAGAAGTATTCGCCGACCGAAGCGTTCGAGTATTTCAATACCCTCAAAGCCAGATCCTGATGTCGTCGGCAGGGTTTCTCTGCCGGCACTGTCTATATGGAGGCAGTTGTTGCTGTCTCCTTTTTTTTTCTAACTGCAGCGGTTGATGAACCAATTATGAATGCTGAAGACATCAAAGGGTTTTTTGCTTCCAGGGACACGCTCGATATGGAGCAATACCTTGTTCTTGATTATTACCTCGAATGTGTGGGGGATATAGATACGGCCCTTGCCCATTTCTGCAGCGAACAGTCCACCGCTCAGTGGAAGAGAGTCGGTATCGACGAAGACTTCCGGCCTGTGCATGCAGCCAAGGTCATCAATCTCGAGATTATTGAAGAGCTTGTCCGGTTGAGCTATCCGGTCAAACATGCCGAAACCGGAAAAATCCATGCGTGCCGGGTGACCATTGCGCATCCGCATTGCAATTTCGGTCCAAAGATTCCCAACCTTCTGACAGCTGTCTGTGGGGAGGGTACCTTTTTCACTCCCGGCGTACCGGTCGTCAAGCTTATGGACATCGGGTTTCCCGATTCCTATCTCGCCGATTTCGAAGGGCCGAGGTTCGGTATAGAGGGATTGCGCAATATCCTTAACGCCCACGGTCGTCCCATATTTTTCGGCGTCGTCAAACCCAACATCGGACTCAGTCCTGAAGAGTTCTGCGAGATAGCCCACCAGAGCTGGCTCGGTGGCCTCGATATCGCGAAAGACGACGAGATGCTCGCTGACGTGACCTGGTCAGCCATGGCCGATCGTGCAGCCCATCTGGGAGAAGCCAGGCGCAAAGCCGAAGCCGAGACCGGAGACCCCAAAATCTACCTGGCCAACATCACTGACGAGGTGGACAGCCTGATCGAGAAGCATGACGTCGCAGTGCGCAACGGCGCCAATGCGCTGCTCCTCAATGCCTTGCCTGTCGGGTTGAGTGCCGTGAGGATGCTCAGCAACTACACCCAGGTGCCCCTGATCGGCCACTTCCCGTTCATCGCCTCTTTCAGCAGGATGGAAAAGTACGGAATACACTCAAGGGTAATGACCAAGCTGCAGCGACTTGCAGGCCTCGATGCCGTCATCATGCCGGGTTTCGGCGACAGGATGATGACAACGGAGGAGGAGGTTCTCGAAAATATCGAGGAGTGCACCAAACCGATGGGTCGTATCAAGCCATCTCTTCCGGTGCCGGGCGGCAGCGATTCGGCATTGACTCTCGAAACGGTCTACAGGAAGGTCGGCAACGTCGATTTCGGCTTTGTACCGGGGCGAGGGGTCTTCGGTCACCCCATGGGGCCGAAAGCCGGCGCAATGAGCATCAGGCAGGCCTGGGAGGCCATTGAAAAGGGGGTCTCGATCGACAGCTATGCGGAAGGTCGTCCGGAACTCCAGGCCATGCTCGATCAGGCTGTCGCCAGGAAATAAACAGGAAGCGTGCCTGTGCGGGGATTCGTCCGTTTGCCGGAAACCATATCATGTCACCATGAAAAAGCTTGAAAACAGGGTCGCGATCGTCACCGGATCCACCAAGGGGATCGGCAGGGCAATAGCTCATGAGTTCGTCAGGGAGGGGGCAAAGGTGGTTATAACCTCCAGCAGCAGGAAGAACGTGGATGCTGCCGTCAGCGAGTTTCCCGAAGGGTCGGTTTATGGCCATGTTTGCGACGTCTCGTCGTATCCTGAAATGGAAGGGCTGGTGAGGGCAGCTGTCGGGCGGTTTGGAGCTATTGACTGTTTCATCAACAACGCAGGCATCTCGGATCCCTTCGTCAGCGTCGCCGACAGCAGTCCGGAAGCATGGTGCCGGGTTATCGATACGAATCTCAAGGGGACTTACTACGGCTGCCGGGCGGCGGTCAGGTACTTTCTTTCGGAAGGCAGGACCGGTAAAATCATCAACCTTGCAGGTTCGGGTACAGACAAGAAGTCGAACACTCCGTTCATTTCCGCTTACGGTTCGACAAAGTCTGCCATTTCACGCTTCACATTTGCCATGGCCGAGGAGTGCCGCAACAGTCCGATCTCGGTCATGCTTCTGCATCCCGGTCTTATCAGGACGAGCATAATCAGTCCCGAACAAACGACACCTGAATTTCAAAGGCAGCTCAAGACTTTCAACACCATTCTCGACATATTTTCGCAGAGCCCCGATCGCGCGGCTCGTTATGCGGTGAAGATGGCTTCTTCCTGGAGCGACGGTAAAACAGGGCTCTATCTGTCAGCCCTTGACGGAAAACGCAAGAAGCTCATGCTAATGAGCTATCCGTTTCGTAAACTCATGAACAGAATCGATCGCCGAACCTTCTAACAAAGGACTATATGCGGAAGATGACCAGAACCGTTACGTTGCTTCTCTCAATGGTGTTTGCCATTCTGCAGGGCTGCTACAGCTTTTCAGGCGCTTCGATACCGTCTCATTTGACCAACGTTGCTGTCCCTTTATTTGACGATACCTCCCTGGCGGGGATCGCACAGTTCAGGGAGACGATCACACGGAGCATAATCAACAAGATCGAATCGCAGAGCAGCCTCACCGTTGAGTCGGATCCTGATCGTGCCAATTCGGTGCTGACGGGTGCCATCGTCTCTTACGTCGATGAACCGAGTCAGTTGGGCAGCGGAACTGAACGAGCCGTTACCAACAGGATTACGATAGTCATCAGGGGGGATTTCGATGACAAGGTGAAAAACGTCCGGATATTCTCCCAGACCTTCGTCGGCTTTGCGGATTATACCGTCGGCAGTTACAGCGCCCAGCAGACGGCGATCCAGAGTGCCATAAACCAGGCCGTGGACGATATGTTCAACCGGATGATCTCGAACTGGTAGGGGGGGGGAAGAGTGGAGGATCGGCTTTATTGCTTGCCCTCTGGTTTTTTCTTCTTCTCTTCGATGTAGTTCCTGATCCAGGCGATTCCCAGATCCTTGGCCGTGTTGAGCAGTTCGACGCCAATGACGCCGATGGTGGCACGCAGTGTTGAATGCTGTTTGTCTGCAGCGGACGAGCTGACTGCAGGACTTTTGTGTGACGGCGAAACAATTCCCCTGATCGCACGACCTAACACTATTCCGGTCACCAGTGATACTCCTGCCGCTTCAAGAGGATGTTTCCTGATGAGTTCCGCCGGAGACAGCTCTTCCTGAATCTCCTCTTTCAACTGCGTTGTCCTTGCCTTGATATGTTCCCCTCGTTCGCTTATGGTCTGTTCCAGTTCGTCAATTCTCGACTGAATGCTCTTGATCGGGTCATTTGCGGTAGTCATTGGCTGAAAGAAGGATTTTATGGATGAAGTTTTTCAGAAAGTCCGGCCTTACCTTAGTGAATACGGCAAAAAAGATGAGAAAGACCATGCTTACGGCAAAATAGCCGAGCCAGGCGTGTCCGAGAAGCTCCCCGACCAGCAGGGCGATCGTTGTGATCAGATAGGCCGTGCCTATCAGGAGGATGATCACCAGTATAAGAAGCGCGCTGACAAGGGCTACTTTTTCGGTCAGTTCGATTCTGAGCAGTTCCAGTTTGGCCTCGATGATGGCCATCAGATCTTCGTACGTCGAGGTGACCGTATCGTCGAGCAGCTTCGGGATTCCTGTCCTCAGCTTATCCGGGCGCCCTTTACCGTTGCCAGGGGATGAAATGTCCTGTTCCATTCGCGTCATGCGTTCCGGCTCCCTATTTTCTTCTCTTCAGGAGGAGGCCGAGAAACAGGCCTGCACCCAGCGCATAGAAGAACGAGTTTACCGGATTGTCCTTGATGTAGTTTGATGCCTTATCCCTGGTTTCAAGGATTTTATCATAGGTTTCGGTGTCCTGGAACTCCTTGAAAGCCTGGGAAACCCTTTCGCTTACCTCCCTGATGGGTTCAGGAATATCTTCTCGAACCGAAGGGCTCGCTTTCGGCAACTCCGGAGTAACGTCGATTATCGGTATTTGCTGTTCCATGGTCGTCGATGAGGTCTGGTTAAAGATCGAAGCTGTCAACATGCTCCTCGCTTCGCCTGTCTTGTACGCTGACCTGCTGCAGAAGTCGAAGAGTTTGATCAGAAGACTCCTGCCCGGTACTGTAAATATATGAAAAATCGTATTCTCGCCACTCCCTGATAAAAAACGGCGAATCTTGCGCGGTCAGAACAGGAGTCGTCCTCCGTCGATATTGATCACCTGGCCGGTGATATACTCGCTCTCCATCAGGAAGCGTATGGCCATGACGATGTCCATCGGGTCCCCCAGGCGCTCAAGTGGAATTTTTTTCAGGAGCTCCATTTCCGGTTCGCTGGCACGGCCGGGGTAGGCGGAAACGGTGCCGGGCGCAATGGAGTTTACGAGGATTCGCGGCGCTGTTTCCCTGGCGAAAATCCTGGTCAGGTGCTGGATGCCCGCCTTCGAAACCGTATAGGGGGCAAAGTTTGGCCAGACAAGGTCAGCCGAAACATCGGACATGGTGATGATACGCGAAATGAACGGCTGTTTCAGCATGATCCGTGCTGCGGCCTGCATTGTGAAGAACGTACCCTTGAGGTTGGTGTCAACCAGATTGTCCCAGTCCGATTCGGTGACCGCCAGCAGGTCGGTGCGGTAAAAGTTCGAGGCGCTGGCAACAAGCAGATCGAGTCTGTCGAAATGGGTGCCGAAGGTCGAAAAAGCCCGTTCGATATCGGCCGTGTCAGCGAGGTCGCATCGGATCATCTGCGATTCAGGGCTGACCCATCGGATTTTCTCCAGCGTCTCTTCCGCTTTTTCCGCTGAAGCGTGCCATGTGAAAAAAATCGAATATCCCTGCCCGGCGATGGCAAGGGCGATCTCGCTGCCGAGTTTTCCGGACGCTCCTGTTATGAAGCAGACCTTTTTGCCTGAAGCGCTCATGATTCTGTTATTGGAAGGTTTCAGGAGATTACTTCCAACAGAAAGGTACGCCAAAAAGTTGAAACAAAGGGGCTGAGGAGCGGTCCCGTCGTTCACGGTTCGCGGAAGGCTTTGCAATCGCCTCTATCATTTCACTGTCCAAAGGGCACCTCTGTTTACTTATTACGAAAACCGACTGCTGCGTTGGTCCCAACCTTTCGGTATCGGAATACTCATGTACTATGTTGAAACTCCGGTTTGTGTGCTCAGTCAGCCTTGTGTTGCAGGGGCGGTTCGCCAACCGCCCTTGCAGACGGCAATAAATAGAGGTAGCCAAAATCGACATGAACCAGCGCAACCTTGTTTCTCAGGTACAGGATTTCCTGAAGGCTGTTGCTTTGAACAATCAGGTAATTGCACATTATCCCCGCAATCCAGTACTTTATTTCAATAGCGGCAATATGTTCGATTAACTCGATTTGTATTTACGGAGGCAGCCTGTTATGAAGAGACGATAGCGAACAGCTCCTGAATAACCTGCTTCTGTTGGAATAAATCGATATTATTGCTGTCAGTCAAAGGTTATTTTATTTGACATGAATTTATTGAGTTGGTATAAACCTGAGGTGGCTGCATGAAGAAAATACCCGTTATAATTCCCGTTTATCGAGGAGAAGAAGAACTCAAAAAATGCATATCAGCTCTGGAAGAACAATCTTATAAGCCGATTGAGATTTTCATCAGGGATAACAATCAGGATAACGCACTGTTCACGGCAGCTGTAAATGAAGGGTTGACAAGATATAGTTACTCTGACGCCTACGATTACGTATTGGTCCTTAATCAGGATGCATATATGGAAAGAGATGCACTGACTAACCTGGTCAAGTGCATGGAGCTTAATCCCGGTTGCGGAATTGCCTGCCCGATACAACTCTCTTTTAAAAACGGGCCGGTGAATTGGGGTGGAAGTCTGGATGCGTTTCCTTGTGGACAGCATCTGTGCAGAACTCTAGATTCCTACGTGAAGGATTTCGAGACATATTGGGCTAATGGTGCAGCGATGCTATTAAGGACAAGCATGATCAGGGAGATAGGCCTGTTGGATAAAAATATGAGATTTATATGCTCTGATTCAGATTACTCTTTTACCGCGAGATCGAGGGGGTGGAAAATTATTGTTGCTGTCGAGAGCCGTGTTTATCATTCGGCAGGAGCATCCTGCGCTGTAAAAAATGATTTTCTCGACGGTATAAAAATCAGGGATGCTATTTATTTCGCTGATAAATGGCTGACTGGTGATTTGTATAAACGCCTTTCGCTGGAAGGCGCTCGTCTTTCTGATGCCGATATTCGTTTGAGTGTCGATAAATTCAAGCGAGCGATTGGTGAGTGTTGATGTGTATCTGATTGCCCTGGAGCTCCCCACCGGTCAACCTCGTTCACGTCCAGTGACCACATCGTTCAGGAGCATCGACCGGCTTGTGATCACTCAAAAGGCTCTTTGTTCAACCTCGCTTGACGCACATCCGTCGCTTGCCTGAAATGATGTGTCCGTTTCGGATTCTTTCATGATCACATGCTCTCCTGACCATCATGACGGTATCGGCATGGATATTTATAGATAGCGATTTGTGGTATGACGTTTTTCCAACGGCAACCACATACTGAAGAAGCAGTTGCCGTTGGAACGAAGTGGTCGATTACCGCGAAGCTGTTATTCAACTCCGACGATAACGCTCGATGCCTTGAATATGGCGCAGACCTGCGCTCCGGTTGCAAGGCCGAGTTTTGTCGAGCTACCGTGAGTGATAACGGCCGAAAGGATATTTCCGCTGCCGATTTCGATATCGACCTCTGAACTGACAGGGCCTTCGATCACACTGCTGACAGTGCCGTTGACGATGTTTCGTGCGCTCAGCTTCGCTTCCTGGAGATTGGTGCCGACGATGATCGAGCTTGCCTTGATGATGGCACTGGCTGCGATGCCCTCTTTCAGCCCGAGCCTTTCAGCAGCCCCGATTGTAATGACCGAAACGATCGACGTTCCATCGGCAAGGGTGATAACGATTTCGGCATTGACTGCCCCTTTCACGACTGACGAGACTGTGCCCTTGAAGATGTTTCGTGCGCTGATGTTCATGGTGTTGCTCCTATGTGTTTGATTGTTGCCCTATTTATAGATCAGATGGTAAATTTGAAGTTCTGCCTCAAATTCAATCATAGGCGAGTTGAGCTTTTGTTCCGCATACGGTCGATTTTGCGGAATGGCTGTAAAAAAGCGTACATATTTCTATTCTCCCATTCCCCCCGGCATACCGGCTCCGCAGCTAACGTAAATATTCGATTTTTTTTGTTCAACCCCATGAAAAGGGAGTGCGTGCCTTCATAATTAAGGTAATGAGGATAATCACATCTGCTTATTAATACCTTTATGTAAAAAAAGCCTTGGTTTTTTAGTTTATTAATCGCAATTTGAAAGCGTAGAAACGGCTCTTTTTTTTTGAATTGCGTTATGTGTTTAAATACATAACGATTATAACGCCAAAGCAGGTCATTATGCAAGAAACTGAACAGACAAACACCGTATTGATAGTCGGCACAGGTCCGGGTGACCCGAAAATGCTGACCCTTGGTGTCGAATCGGCTATAAAAAATGCTGACGTTATCCTTTATGACTGCAAAACGGTCGAACCGGCATTGAGCTTTGCACCTGTAACGGCATCGGTTTTTGCTATCGAACGCTCACAGTACGAAAACGGCCAGGGTTGCCGGGAGGAGACTCCGATGATTGCTGCCATCAGGGAGCACTTTGATAACGGCAAGAGGGTTGTCCGGCTGAAAGCCGGCGATCCGACGCTTTTCGGCGGAGAGGTCGATGAGTGTGATGTGCTGGACCGTATTGGCATACCGTTCGCCATCTTGCCTGGAGTTTCCTCAGGATCGGCTGCAGCAAGCACCTACGCCTTGCCTATAAGCCGGAAGTTTGAAAGCGATGTGGTTGTCAACATCATCGCGAATGAAATTACCGACGATTTTGCGCTTTTCCGGGATGCGGCAAGGCTGCTCGGTCATGGGGCGACGATGGTGCTCTATATGGCTACCGGGAACTTGCCGGGCATACTCGAAATATTCAGGGAATCAGGCATATCGGGGGAGACGCCGGTCGTGGCTGTCAGCAAGGCCGGCTGGCCTGACGAGGCCTATACTGAGACCACTCTTGGCGCGATGGGCTCCGAAGGCTTTTCGCTGGGGCTCAGCGAGCCCGTAGTCTATACGATCGGCCGATATGTGAGGGTGAGGAACACGCCGCTCAAATCCCGGAAAATCTCCGCCCTTTTTTCGAAATGCGCACAGTGATGCGTTTTTATTGAACTGTGTTATGTAGCAAATGATATAACGAAACCGCTTGATCCAATGAAAAAAGCAATATTGATGGTTTTTCTGCTGGCCTCTGTTCGGCCGGCGATGGCAACCGAGGTGTCTTCGACTACCGACACAAGGCCGGCATCTGTATTTACAGCCGGCGAGATTGTCGTGACCGGCACGAAGGTGCGGACGACAGAGATCGTTAAGGCGAGCGAGATGGAGAAGCTCGGTAAAACCGATATAACCGGGGCGGTCAACCTTCTGCCTGGAGTGAATTTCAGCAATGTCGGTGCAAGGAACGAGGGCATGATCTATGTCAGGGGATTTGACATGCGACAGGTACCGCTCTACCTGGATGGTGTTCCGCAGTACGTGCCTTATGACGGGTATGTCGACCCCAACCGTTTCACGACCTTCGATCTCTCGGAGATAACGGTTTCGAAAGGCTATTCGTCCGTGCTTTATGGCCCGAACACCCTCGGTGGTGCAATTAACATGGTGACCCGAAAGCCGGAAAAAAAGTTTGAAGGCAACCTGAGGAGCGGAATTACCTATGGAGACGACAGTATCGCATCGAATTTTGCCTCGCTCAACTTCGGCTCGAATCAGGGATCATGGTATGTGCAGGGAAACATATCCGATATCAATCGCGATTTCTGGCCGTTGTCCACCAGCTTCGCACCGACGAAATACGAGAACGGCGGGCAGCGGGACAACTCGCAAACGAACGATTTCAAAGGCGGGATGAAAATCGGCTACACCCCGAACAGTACGGACGAATACAGCCTTGCGTTCAACGGCATAAGTTCGAACAAAGGGGTGCCTGTCTATACCGGTTCGAATCCGTCAAATACGGCCAGGTTCTGGAAGTATGGCGACTGGGACAAGACGAGCGTCTATTACATCGGTAAAACCTTGCTTGGAAGCAAGAGCTACCTGAAGACAAGAGCATATTATGACGGCTATTACAACGTGCTCGACAGTTACGATGATGCCACGTATACGACGCAGAAGAAAAAATCATCGTTCACCAGCGTCTACGATGACAAAACCTTTGGAGCCTCTGTCGAACTGGGTACGGAAGCGTTTTCGGACAATATCCTCAAGCTCGCCCTGCATGAGAAGCACGATATGCACCGGGAGTACAATGTCGGACAGACGCCCAGGAAGTTCGAAGACAACACCTTTTCCATAGCTGCGGAGAATTCGTGGACGGTATCGAGGACATTCAGCGTTATTGCCGGCGTGAGGCAGGATTTCCGCAACACCATCGAAGCGCAGGATCTGAACTCCACAACGAACACTATTTCATCGTTTGCGCTCGAAAACAATTCGGCAACCAACGGGCAGCTTTCAGTCGTGTCCCGTTTGAGCGACAATCAGGAGCTCTCGGCACACATCGCAAGGACGACCCGGTTCCCGACCCTGAAAGACCGTTATTCATACCGGTTCGGCAACGCTTTGCCCAATGCCGCTCTGGTCCCGGAACAAAGCTGGAACTATGGGGTCGATTATACGGCGAGACCGGTCGATGGGCTGAAACTGACGGCTTCGGTTTATCTGAGCAAGCTCAGCGATGTCATCCAGCAGGTCGATAATGTCGCCTATATCAACAATATCTGGGTATACCAGTTCCAGAACGCCGGCAAAGCGACCTACAAAGGGTTCGAATGTTCGGCTGAATGGACGCCATCATACTGGATCAGGACCTCGGGTGGTTACAGTTATATCGACAGGAAAAACGACAGCAACCCGTCCCTCTGTTTTACTGATGTTCCCAGGCACAAGCTGAACGGAACCGTACAGATCCAGCGCAATAAGAGTACGTGGGCCCTGGTCGAGACCGAATTCAGTTCGAAGCGGTACAGCACGAGCGACGGCAA
>DATMYL010000067.1:0-2110 GCA_035560975.1 Chlorobaculum sp.
TTGAGGATCTCGCTGGTCTTGTGGTCGGCCTCGTCGTCGGTGACGGCACCGCTCTTGACCATCTGGCTCGCCTTGTTGAGCTTGTATCCCTTTTCGTAGACCAGCTCCTTGATGTTGAGCACCATGGCGATATCGCGGTTCGTATAACGCCTGTTGCCCCTGGTATCCCTGGCCGGGGCAAGCTCGCTGAAGAACTCCTCCCAGTAACGGAGCAGATAGGCGGGAATGCTGGAGATCCGGCTGACCTCGCCTATCGTATAGTAACTTTTGCTTGACTCGAAGGCCATCGGTGATGTTCGTTTTGTTTTCTCTCTACTTATTATACATTAAGAACGTCACTTCAAAAAAGGACGGATGAAAAATCTGCTCGCCTTACGGCCATACCTTGTCCGCTATCGGAAATCCCTTGCCGCAGGTATCGTCTGCGTCATAGCCACCAATTTCTTTGCCGTGGCTGCACCGCGTTTCCTCGGGGAGGCTATCGACCTGATGGGCAGGCATTTTGAAATGAAGGATGTACTCGTCAAAGTGGGTCTCTATATCCTGCTTGCAGCGGTCAGCGGCATCACGCTCTACCTCGTACGCCAACTCATCATCGTGACATCGAGGCATATCGAGTTCGACCTGAAGAACGATTATTACGCCCATCTCCAGACGCTTTCATCATCCTTTTACGACAGCACAGGGTCAGGCGAACTCATTTCGAGAGGCACCAACGACCTGAACGCCGTCCGTGATTTTCTCGGCCCCGGGATCATGTATTCGATCAATACCCTGTTCAGGCTCGTTTTCGCTATCGGCGCCATGGTCGCGATATCTCCTATGCTGACCCTTTTCGCCCTCCTTCCCGCTCCGCTGCTCAGCTATTCGGTATACAGAACCGGTGTTTCGATACAGAAGCGTTCGCGGCAGATCCAGGAAAACTATGCGGCCATCACCAACCTCGTCCAGGAAAACATCTCGGGCATAAGGGTGGTCAGGAACTACAACCGTGAAGCGTACGAAACCGAACGGTTCGAGAAGCTGAACAAAGATTATTACGACAAGAACCTGCGGCTCGGAAAAATCCAGGCCTGGTTCATGGCTCTCCTCACGGGACTGACGGCTCTCTCGCTCATCCCGGTGATCTGGGCAGGCGGTTTGAACGTCATGAACGGCACGATGAGCATCGGCGGCATCGCCCAGTTCGTCATCTATGTCTCAATGCTGAGCTGGCCGATGATATCCATCGGCTGGGTGACCAACATTGTCCAGAAAGCGGCGGCGGCACAGACCCGGTTGCGCGAAATCTTCGACACGAAACCTGATATCACCTATCCTGAGGCCGGCAGGGAGAGCCGCACGACAGGACCGCTGAAAGGCAACCTGACCTTCGATCATGTCTGGTTCTACTATCCCTCACAACCTGAAAAGGCTGTCCTCCAGGACATTTCGTTCACCGTGGAGAAGGGAACGAAGGTAGCCATCGTTGGGGCGACCGGTTCCGGTAAATCCACGGTGGTCAACCTCATCCCCCGCTTGTACGATCCGGCCAGAGGGCGGGTCATGATCGACGGCAGGGATATCAGAAGCCTCCCGCTCTCCGTCATCAGGCGCACCATCGGCTTCGTGCCCCAGTCCAACTTCCTCTTTTCGGACACCATCCGCCATAACATCGATTTCGGCAGCAGCCAGGACGGACTCGATGTCATTGAAGCGAGCAGGATCGCCATGCTGCATGACGACGTGGTCGATTTCCCCGACGGATTCGATACGATGCTCGGAGAAAAAGGGATCAACCTGTCCGGAGGCCAGAAACAGCGTGCATGCATTGCAAGAGCCCTCAGCTGGAACCCTTCGATCCTCGTGCTTGACGACGCCCTTTCAGCAGTCGATACGGCAACCGAAGCCAGTATTTTCGACGGCCTGCTCGAAAAGCTTCCGGACACGACCATCGTGCTGATCAGCCACCGCATCTCGACGGTCAGGAACTGCGACCGCATCATCGTGCTGCATGACGGCTCAATCGCCGAAAGCGGCACCCACGAGGAGCTGCTCGAAAACAGCCAGTACTACGCCGACCTCTACACAAGGCAACTGCTCGAAGAGGAGATCAGCGCGATCAGCTGAG
>DATMYL010000068.1:0-28146 GCA_035560975.1 Chlorobaculum sp.
TAGCTTGATACCATCTCGCAGGTCGATCCACCGGCAATGCCGTGAACGATTTCACCGCTGTCGAAGCCGTAAGCCCTCAGGATATGCTGCCCCTGGATGGGCTTGCAGACGATCAGGACCACATCCGGCCGAAGATCGTCGTCATTCATGGCAGAAAGAGGCCCAAGGATCTGGGCGGCAAACTCTCCATCCTCGAACGGCATGGTCGACTCCATGGAGCAGCGAAGAGCCTCCATCGATCCGAACAGTTTCCCGTCACCGATCATGAATTTCTCTGCAACCTCGAGAGGCAGAAGGGTGCCGAAACCCGCCGAAATTGCCCCACCACCGCAAAGCTGATGCGCCTTGATCGTGTAGAAAGGCCCGGCGCCCCTGAGGCAGTCGCCCCACATGGCGCAGAGAAATGATTTTGGAGTGCGCTCCCCTGAAGAGGCCCCGAATTGTTTCACCCCTTCGGGAATGTCATTGAGGGAAATAACAAATTTGACCGCTACCGGATTGTAAGCCAATCCTTCGCTCTCTACCAGTGTTTGCGACAATTGCTCTGGAGTCATTGCACATACTTGAATCGTTACGAACGAGTTCACCGGGCATCCGGCGTTTAACGAAGTATACGATATTTGACGAAAATCACAGAGAGAAGGAAAAGCCCCCTGCAGACGAGTACCCCTTTCCAGGAATCAGAAAAATATGCTTATGGCATATCATCATATCAGGTAGTGGGTGTTCAGAGGATAGAGCTTCGAATGCCGCTGAAGCATGGTTACGGAGAGCTGGACAGAAATGAGAAATATAAGAGCTCGTAGCCTCCGTTATTATTCTGCCAGCCAGGCTGCTGCTTCCGAATAGTCCTGGAATATCCTGACCGAATAAGGCAGGATGTCTGCATCGGCGCAAAACAGCTGCCCCAATGCATTATGCAGGTAATTCGAGGTGAGTATCGCTGTTTTCATCCTTGTTGCGTTTCGAGGGTAATTACCGCTGATATAACTGACCAGTTCGTCGAAACTGGAAAGCGAGAAATCACACTCGCATCCATCGAAAATCCAGAGGTCATTTTTTGCCCGGTAATCAGGTAAAGCAACCTCCTCCCTGAACGCATTGAGAAGGTCGTCGTTATAAACCTTTCCTGAAAAATCAACGCGAATATGTGAGTCGGTATTTTCGATAGCATACATGGTTCATGCCCCGAATTGAATTTAACCCATCACAGTGACTTCAAACCGACTGTCATGGATCCGGTAAATCACCAAACAATATTCGAACCGCCGGATGAAATTGCAAAGGCGTTCAAACTTATAGATAATCATTATCATCCCTGAATCGTTCCGTAGTCAACCATTGGCTTTGGCTGTAAATGAAACCGATATTCATCATTGTGGACAACTCTTCATCGAGGTTAGCCGTTCTTCCCTTCCTGAAACTGCCATCAAACCGCTTCAAGGCAATTGTATAGTGGATAAAACGAATGTGATGATAATTCCCCGATCGAGCTCTTTGATCGAACGCAATACTGCATATGCTTACCAATCAGATGAGGTGCTCTTCAGGTTTTCACGGGCTGTTTTATCCCGAGACCCGAACCAGAAATGATTACGCCATAACACGCAATAGCTGAAACGGAGACATGTGGGTCGCCTGGACGATTGCCAAAAAGAAAACCCGGACCAAGCCGGGTTTTTATTAAAAGCTGGACAGCTTCCGTCAAAAGGTCGAACCTTCACGTTGCGGTTCACGATCACTGCCGACATGAGAGTACGACTGGTTAAAACTATGGCTCACCATGTCACGCTCTTTCCTGATTTCAGCCAGATCGTGCTTTCCAATCGTATCAGGAAGAACTGTTTTGCTGATCAGCGTCCATGGACCGGTAAGATCGTCAGAAAAGTACCAGTTGCTGTCACGATAAATATAGTAGTCATCTTTATAGTCAATGACCATGTAAGGCACATCGGCTGATACAGAGAACCCATAGCTTTTCAGATAGACAAAATCAGGGGCTCTATTGAAATCAAATCTGTGCCCATATTCTGCAAGGTCAACGACCCGTTCATCTGCTCTTGCTTCACGCAGAGAACCACAGGCAAACAGGCAGAAAACTGCAACTGTCAAAAAAACCTGCTTTTTCATTGATCGCCTCCTTGAATTAATAAAACAGATAAATAACTGAATCAATGATCTCACTTAAATGTAATACAAATGCCTCATATATAATAAAAATATAATTTCAACGTTCGTGCATAGATCAACTGTTCCCTGTTTAACTTGAGACCGGTTTACCCTGCGTCCCGACTGCTCCCGCTCGCGTCCTCTAATGCTGCACCGTTGCCGGAAGCACCCTGGAACTCATATTATCGAAAAATTTCCTGGCGAGTTCCGGATCGAGAAGTTTCAGACGCTCATAATAATACATTCCCTTTGCCTTGTTACCAAGCGACATGTAGTAATGTCCAAGGTTAAAGAGTGCTGAACTTTCGTCAGGATTGACAGCAAGAGCCTTTTGATATGCGTCAAGTTCCTCAGTTTTACCATGCACATCGTTGTATGCAACACCCAGGCCGACAAATGCGTCAGAGGAAAACTGATCGATCCGGATAGCTTGTTCAAAAGCATCGATCTGTTCTAAATGCTGACCCAGCTTGCCGTAAGAGTAGCCAAGAATCATCCAGGCCGAAAGATGTCTCGGATTGATCCTGATGACATGCTGCAGAGCTTCCACAGCATTGCTGAACTGAGCGGCGTCGCGATAAACGACTGCCAGCCTGTACCAACTGCCGACGTGCTCCGGCTTGATTCGAACAGCCATTCTGTATGCATCGATCTGTTTCTGAAGCCGCCCCGTCTGACCGTAGAGGGAGCCCAATTCCAACCAGTTCTGGGCAGAATCAGGAATGATATGAACTGCCTGACGGTAAGCATCGATGGCTTTGCTGAAATCTCCGTTATCTGTATAGGCAGCGCCCAATAGTTCCCAGGGACGGACACTCAGGGGAAAGGCTTTAGCCCATCTCTGGCAAAGCTCGATCTCGGCCAACAAATCATCTTTTTCTGCCAGCTCATGCGCCTTGTTCAGATAGTCGTTTTCTGCATCATATACGCCAGGTAGAGGATGGGGTTGCGCAATATGTCGAGCGGGCAAATCGACAATCCATTCGACCGGCAAGGCGAAATTCAGGAGTTGACCCTGAGTTACGAAGTATGTGGGAATCCCTATCAATTGCGCCCGATCGTCAAACAGGCCTCCGCCGCTCGAGCCTGGTGAAATCGGAGCTGTAAACTGGATATAATGCCCTCCCGCAACCTCCCGATAACTGGAAACAATTCCATCTGAAAACGTCAAACCTGCACCTGTTGGGAAACCTACGGCGTAAATCGTAGATCCTATATCGATTTTCGACGACTTCCTGAGCGTTACCGGAACAGCCTTCAACCCAGGAACTGACACTGAGCAGACATCTCTCAGACGATCTGCATACTTGGGGGCGGCTGCATACTCTTTGTTTTCATAGACGACGATCAGTTTCGCAGATCTTTCGATGACATGGCAATTAGTGACGACATCACCCTCACTGTCGAGAACGACGCCGCTCCCGAAGGATATAAGCCTGCCTTTGTCATCATAGGTCTTGATGACAACAACGCTCTTCGATGCCTGTTTAAAAAGCTCGATGGGGGCCATTGCATCAACCCTGTCACCCCAGGGGAAGAAGATGACTACAAGCAAGCTGAGCAACCATGGCTGCCAAAACCGAAGCGTGATCACTTTTCTCTTCGAGCAATGATTCACGAAGGGCATATAGCCGTTGCTTTCAGATGTGGGTTTCGCGACTTGCACGACTACCACGACCTGGCCTTGCTGTTCATTTCAGGGCAACCCGGTAAAAATCGATAATTCTCACATTCGCTCCTTCATTATTGTTCTTGACAATCCCGGCACATTTCTCAGAACATCCTCGATGCCGGTCAAGTACCGACTGTTCCCGTTCAGGATCTCGCCAGACTTCGACTTAGTCAATAAAACGACCCCTGAGCTCCTGCTTTTCGATTAATAGCAGGGACAGTTGCGGAGCTCCTTCGTGACAAAACTCATATCGACCATATCATTAATCGCCTTATCCACAGCAGTATCCTGACTTACCACATTTTCTTCCTTCAAGACAGGAACCGCCTCCATCAGGAACCTGAAATCGTTACGGCTGAACACCGGGCGGCCTAAATCGTGCCGACTCAGCGTCAGTCGAGCTATATGCAATGGCAATCTTGCCTCATCGGCATAAATCGCCTCAAAATCGTCAGGATGCATGAGCGCCCATATACGAGCTTTCTCATAGGTCCTGACAATTCTCGTCACCGCGTCCGGATATTTGAGCGCGAAATCCGCTTTGACGTCAAGCAAGCCGCAGGTATTGAAAAAAGGGTTCCGACAGATAACTCTTGATCCCTGTTCCAGCTGGCTCATTTCGGAGAGTGGAGTGCGAGCTGCCCAGGCATCGACGCATTTCATCTCCATAGACATTCGTCCCTGAGCGTGCTGCAAAAATACAATCTGGACATCGCTTTTATGTAATCGAGCGTCACTCAATGCCCGAATAAGAAAAAAATACGGGTCTGTCCATAGTTCAACCGCGATTTTCCTGCCTTTCAAATCATCTATGGATTTGATCGGAGAGTCACGTTCGACCATGATCGAGGAGCACTCTGCCCTCGTGAATACATAAACGGATTTTATCGAGCCATTATTCGCCCTGAACCAGACCGATGACAGGCCGGCAACGGAAGCGACGTCGAGACTGTCGGCTTTCAGGTACTTCAGCGCAAAATCGCTTCCGGGAGTGTAAACCCATTGTATACGCACATGATCCTCATTGAACTCCTTTTCGAGCAAATTGAATTTTTTCACAACGAAGCTCAGGGGATTTCTTTCGGAATAATCGATGCTCAGTACCGAAGGCAACGTTCCGGCGAAGCCTTCAGCCACAAGGTTTAGCCCCAGGCTGACGCCAATGAGAATCCTGAATATGAAACGAGGCATAAGAATATTGACAGTCGCAAACGTCGTCGATAAACCTGAGCCTGAACGCTTCAACGATCCGGATGCGAATCGAATCGGAACGGCGTCGTTCAAAATGTTTATAACAACTTCTGCAAGAAGCCTGGAGGACAGCGATCGAAGATATGTGATCATCTTATCCGAGCTGGTTGGGGGTCAGTAAAACTTACTGAATCGGATACTCCTAAAGTAATAATAGTTGAAATCGGGCATAAAAGGGAGAAATGCAGAACAAAAAAGTTGAGGAATCCGTACCTGAAAAGCTGGATGGCCGGAAAATGATGGGATTTGAGGATGCAGGTGACGACGTTGAATTACAGCAAATATTGAAGTAAAAACGGGATATGGCAAATTCACCATAAAGCGATCGTGCTTTCCATGAGATTTACGCAATTAGTTCAAAAAAACCACCGTCATGCCCGGAAGAGCCTGATCACAGAGCGCCTGCTTTCAAGGTCCCGGCAACACTACTTCTTTTTTACATTTGATTCAGACATTGCCTATATTGCTGTCGTCTTGAGGATATCCTGAGGCCATGCGTACAAAGAGCCACCTGGCAATCTTCAGTTTCCTTGCCGAAATCAATTCATGACCCCTATCATGAAACACCTGCCCTTACTGCTGGCCGCTCTTCTCATGTCGAGCATCTGCATGTTCAGTCACTCTGCCCTGGCTGCAATCAGTATGCATGTCACCGTTGACACGCGCATCATCCCGTTTAAAGAAAGCGTAAATGTACCCCCCGACTCACTGGAAAATCTCGATATCACCCTGTCAGACGATTATCTGGCTCTCGTATCGGATAAGAGCACCAAGATTTTCGATTTAAAAAAGCGAAAGTTCCTTATCCTCGACAACAAGACGAGAACCTATGTGGACTATTCGCTTTTTGCCATAGTCGGGTTCAGGAACATGGAGTTTCAGAATCGTCAGATGATGAATGTCCTGGGAAACAAACTGATTTCAGATAAACCGAAACAGGACAATATTTCCTGGTCAGGCCAGAGTACAATCGACAATGAGCACAACCTTGGAATGACGTTCCCCGGCTTATCAACAAAGATCGGCGAAACAATCAAGGGCAAAGAAAGAGTGTTCTCGAACGGAAATCGTCAACTGGCGAGCTGGAGCAGGGATGGTTTCGCAGTCGATCCTGCCGATGCCGAACGATTCTCCGGATTCATCCGCTACAGGCTGGCCGGACATCCGGAAATCCTGAAAAAACTGGCAGCAGGAAAAATCATCCCGAAAAAACTGCTATTCATGTTTGTCGATGTCAAAAAGACCAACTGCACAATGGTCATCAGCGATCTTCGTCATATCGATCCGGAACCCTACGATATAAGCGCTTATACAAAACGCAAGGCAGATCAGTCTTCAGATAAAATTGACGAGGCTCTCGATCTGGCGGAAAGCCTGACTCCCGAAATTGCAGAGGCCGTCAAAGCATCAAAGCGGAGCGCAGTTGAGCAGCAATTCCGGGACGGTAAAGTTTTCGACGCTTTCCTTGGCTTGAACGAATTGATATTGATGGGCGATCCAATACCGGTTTATTCAAATGAACGATTGGCGCTTGCCAGAGCGGACCATTCTGTCATCAGGTTCACGACGGCAATGCAGGCAAAAACTGAAGGTGAACTCAGGGCAGCGATTGCAACATTTGTCGATCTTCGTTCGCAGGCATCGACCAATGCTTACATGTTGAAATTGTACGAAGCAACCGAACGCCGTCGATTACACGAATTCGATAAAGCAACCAGGCTGTTTCTTGAAGTCCTGCAGGCCAATCGCTCTTTAGCAGGCGCTTACAAGGATCTGGGCGACCTGCTGTACATAAAATATGACGCACCAAGGGCCTGGCGTTGCTGGGATATCGGTCGCATTCTGGCACCTCATTTCAAATATTTCAGCCCTTTGAACGAGTATGAGAAATCGCTCGTCGAAAAATTCCCCGAATATTTTTGAAACATAAGTCCACGACCTGCAAAACGAGGACGTGATCCCTTAAAAACAAACTGTGAGATATGCAGATTCAATCTGCAGCTCTTCGGGCATCAACAAGTCACCTCATTTTCGACTTTGTCTTGATGGTCTCCCCTGCAACCATGAAATTGCCGCTGCCGTAATGATGGATCGTCCGCGGGTTTTTCACTGCCGTGTCGACCCAGGCTTTGACCACTTCGAGAACAAATAATCCGTATCGGTTTACCATCCTGGTATCGACCACCTTGCACTCCAGATTGGCAAAACACTCGTCGATAAGCGGTGCGCCGACTTCGGCAGCGGGATTTGATGTGAGGTCAAACTTCTCGAACTTGTCGACGTTCGCACCAGAAACATTGCCGCACCCCACGACCTGCTCAGTCAGTTCCATGGAAGGAATGTTGATCACGCACTCCCTGCTTGCCTTCAACAGTCCGAAAGAGTAGTTGCGGTCGCTGATGATGCAGCCTACGAGGGGCGGTTCGAATTCCATAATGGTATGCCACGATTGGGTCATGACATTCATATGACCTTTACGCGCCGTCGTCATCAGAACGACCGGCCCCGTTTCGAGCAATCCATAGACCCTGGATAGAGGATAGCTTTTCCTGGCCATACTGGTTTCTCCATTGAGTTATGGCCCATCCAACCTTGCTCAGGCTGAGCGAATTTACGCAAAATGCCGAAAATGCTCCGATTTGGAATGGACCTGTTTCGTTGTCGGGGGGGCAACAAAAGTTACCGTGACAACCTCTGCAACTTTTGTTTTGTATTAATAATTCTTCAGCGGTTTCAGGGACGTCTGACAAACAGTCCGGGCTGCTTTGGTATGTGAACAGCTACGGAACCATATCAGAAGTATCCCCTCGATCGGCCCCGGCCCCTTCTCAAAAATCACCCATCGTCTCCTCTGATGACAAAAATGCAGCCACGACAATAACGGCCTGGCTCATAAAAAAGCTGCCTCACCTTGATTATTGAGATTGCCTTTTTGCATTGGCATGCCGGAAAACAGGCGTTCCCGAGAAATTCAGAGGCGCTGCTGAATCATCATTTCGTCTTGAATCCCTTGTGTCCTTCAGGTCGCTTTGGTCCTTGCATTTTTATGCAAAAACAGAAAGAGGCTGTCCAAGTTGCAATACTGAGACAGCCTCTACGATGTTAGACGTTTGGACTCAGGTCTATACTGTTCCGTAGTCGATGATTGGTTTCGTCTGTAGTTGAAACCAATATTCATCCTCGTGGGTAGTGTGTTCCAGAACGACGATTGCCTGGTCGAGCAGCCAGGCCCGATGCTCCCAGATTCCCATGATCGTCATCGAGGTGAGCCGACCCACCGCTTCCAGGGCTGCCCTCAGTCCAACTCCAGCCAGAAGGTATTGAGGACGAAAAGAGTGTGATGTTATTGCATGGTCGAGTTCCTCAATCGCACGTAATGCGTGTGGAGGTACACAAGACAGGTAATATGCATGCGTCATAGAAAAAAATGAAGGGGGTTCAGCAAAGGGGACTGATCTATAAATACAACTCGAAACACAACTACATAAATGTACATATTTTTATAAACAAAACGCACAAATAAACACATTAAGTACCATTATAATATATGTTTATAGGTGCTGTTAACTTATACGTCCCACATATAAGCCGGTAGTGGAACAGAGATTCTCACACAAAAAAACAGTGTTGATGAAACAAGTGCCCTCAGGTCATAACCAAAGCAATGCCGTCAGTTGACGGATGGGACGATACCGGAAATCAGCGAACCAGACACCCATCGCAGATGTAACTAACGCGACGGTAACGGGGCTTCATCAGGATCCGACGGAGACGGAGCGTCATCCGGATTTGCGGGCGGCGCCTCGTCAGGGTCCAACGGCGGCGGGGCTTCATCCGGATTTGCAGGGGGTATGTCATCCCGGTGATCCTGGGAATCATCTTGTTGATCGAGCAAAATCATATCATCAGTGTAACATTTGAAGAGAGCATGACAGCACGAGGGCAATTTGAGTTGTGAAAAGTTAGCCATATCCGATAGCTGAGGGTTCAGTAAAGATTTCTTCGGATAACGCCATGAAACAAAATATGGAGATGCGGACATAAAAAGCGACCGTGAAGGACGGGAAACCCTCCTGAAAACCGAAGTGCAGAGTGCGACGACAATCGCCGTGATTTGCGAAAACCCGGATCAAGCCGGGTTTTCACGAGTGACGATCGCGTTTGTTCGATCGTGTCCGGAATAAGCCAGTGACCACACAAAGGCTCCGATCCAGCCCAGTCCGGTCCACCCGAGCAGGATGTTGAGGGCGATGATGCCGCCCTTGCTGCGATGATTGCGCCAACTGGCTATGATCGACGGGACTAAATACGCGACCCACAACAGCACCGTCACAAAAAATACCGGCACCGGAGAAGAATCAGACCAATACCAGGAACGTGTGAATTCGTGCACCATAGAGGGAACTCCTTTTTAAGCTGTGTTTTGGCTACAGTTTTTTGACGTCACTTCAGCCGTTCTCTTTCGCTGATTTGAAAATATTCTTTTCGCTGTATCAGGTAAAACACCCCTTGCGCCAACCCTTCCCAGGGGACTCTCCATTTTTCCGATGCCAGCGAAAACTCATGCTTCACGTATTTCAGGATTCGATGCAAGTAGTTCGATATGCGCTGAAAGCCGGAGCAAGCCGGATTCAGCCGAATGATGTCAAGTTCGTCAGTTCGTCGAGGGATTGTACCGGTCACCAGACAAAAACTCCGAACCGATCCGGGCGTTTCGGCCCATGATAGCTTTTGTGCGCAAAGATACCTCGGCCTGAAAGCGTAACGAAGGGATGAAACCATCAAGACAGAGGCTGTCTCAAAAGTCAAGATGATGCCGGTTCATTGCATTGCCGGGAGCGCCAAGCTCCAGCTTGGCATTATCATGGATAATCAAAAAGACTCTGCATCAACGCTACCAGACATAATTTTTACCCTTTCTTTGAATAATCCGGAGCTTGCTTTTGAATTGCCGAGCTGGAACTCGGCGTTCCTGATTTTTCTTCTGAGACAACCTCGACGGACATTCGATTCTTACACTTTTTTCAGTTGCCCCGGACTTCAGTCTCCTGGACTCAGGAGTCCCGACAAGTCGGGACGACGGACATTCGATTCTTACACTCTTTTCAGTTTCCCCGGACTTCAGTCTCCTGGATTCAGGAGTGGCTTTAGCCCGACGGACATTCGATTCTTACACTCTTTTCAGTTGCCCCGGACTTCAGTCCGGGGATAAGAAAACAAAAAAATTCCTGGACTTCAGTCCAATATCTTCAACCGGAGCATTAAATGATATTATCGACTCCAGAGTGCACGGCCTCCTCCCTCGATCTTCATCGAAACGCTTCGAGCATCGCCTGGAAAGCCTCCTCTCCCGCTTGTTCCTGCTGGTACAACGGTTTTTCGCTTATTCCCGCCAGATCTTCGTAGAGTTCTCGCTTCTCGTTCCTGTAAAACACTCCGAGCGGAAACTTGCCTGGAGCTGTCGCGAGCTTCATCGCAGCCATACGATCGGTATGATCGTGACCATCTGGCATTGGGCAGGTGTTTTCCTTGAACCACTGGTAGGTGTTCAGTCTGTTGAACACCACGCATGGCTGGAACACGTCCACCAGGGCGAAGCCCCTGAAACTGATAGCCTCTTTGATGATCGATTTGGTCTGTTCGACATTACCTGCATATGCACGTGCCACGAAGGGCGCGTCGAGGGCAAGGGCGACGGCCAGAGGGTTGAACGGTTCGAGGATGACGCCGGTGACCTGGACCGTCGTTTTCATGCACCGCTGTGTGGTGGGCGACGCCTGGCCTTTGGTGAGCCCGTAGACCATGTTGTCGTGGACGATGACTGTGACGTCGTAGTTCCTCCGCACGGCATGCAGGAAGTGGTTTCCGCCTTCTCCGTACATGTCGCCGTCTCCTGATTCGACCACAATAACGAGCTCCCTGTTCGACAGCCTGATTCCGAGCGCCGCGGGGAGTGCGCGTCCATGCAGCCCGTTGAACATGTTGACGTTCATGTACTGGGGCGCTTTGGCTGCCTGTCCGATACCGGAGACCATGACGAGGTTTTTGCGGTCGATGCCAAGCTCTTCGAGGGCGCCCTTGACTGCCTTGAGCAGCATGTAGTTGCCGCAACCGGGACACCATGCCACATCGGTGCCCGGCGGCATATCGAACGGATGTTGACGATTATCCATGTACGTCCTCCTTCAGGTATTCCACGACCTCTTCGACCGAGAAAGGTTCGCCCGTGGCTTTTAGAATCCTGCGCGAGATGCTCAGCCCTGTTTCTCTCGTCAGCAGGTCTGCGAACTGTCCTTGAGCATTGTTTTCGATAACGATGAGCCGCCTGTTTTCGAGCATGGCTCCTGTTGCCGGGTTAAGCGGGAACAGCTGTGAAAAATGGATGCCGGCAACCCGGTTGTCTTCGATGATGTCGAGCGCCTCTTCGAGAACGCCTCGGGTCGATCCCCAGCAGATGACCAGTATTTCCGCTACATCGTGCCGGCCGATCACAGATGGCGGCAGTGCCGCGTCGCCGAGTGGCTTCAGGCGCTTGAACCGTTTCTCAACCATCCTGCGCCGCATCTCGAAACTCTCGGTAATCAGGCCGCTTTCGTCGTGCTCGTCAGAATCCACGCGAACTATCCCACCTCCGTAACCGGGCACTCCGCGCGGACTCAGGCCGTCGTCAGTAAATACATACCTTCTGTAGTTTTCGTCGGTTTGCACTATGGATGGCACGAATGGCAACCGCTTCACATCCTCCGCCCCAATGGTCGAGACTGAGTCGATAAGGTACTGGTCAGTCAGGACGATGACGGGGATCTGGAACCGCTGGGCGAGATCGAATGCTCGTTGCATGGTTTCGATCGCCTCTTCGAGCGTTCCCGGCGCGAAAATCGCCCTGGCAAACTCTCCGTGGCCTGCATGAAGGGCAAGATTCAGGTCCGCTTGTTCCGTGCGGGTCGGCAGGCCGGTTGCGGGGCCCGGTCGCTGGCCGATGTGCACGACGATCGGCGTTTCGATCATACCGGCGAGGCTGATGCCCTCCTGCATAAGGTCGAATCCTCCTCCAGAGGTGGTCACGACGGCTCGCGCACCGGCGTAGGATGCGCCGAGTCCTGCATTGACGGCGGCAATTTCGTCCTCGGCCTGATCGACCACGATACCGAAAGTTTTCGCCCTTTCGGCCAGGAAGGTAAGCAGTCCTGTACCGGGAGACATAGGATAAGAACTGATGAAATTGCATCCCGCGGCGATCGCTCCAATACCCAATGCCGACGTTCCGTCCATAAGCAGCCTACCCTGTCCGTCCTCAAATGCGGGTGCTGGAATCGTCAGGCTCCGGGCAGCGGGCAAACGGCGTCCGAAATCATATCCGAGCGTCGCTGCCTTGATATTGTTTTCGACGACCTCCTCGCCTTTTCCGGCGAACTGTCCGCGCAGGTAATCGTCAAAACGATCGAGCGTAACACCCAGAATACCGAGCACCGTTCCGGCTGCCACCGTGTTGGAGTAGACCTGGCCTCCGGCTTCTACTGCAAACGTCGTCAAGGGGGTATCGATGCACCTATCGTCCCAATGATCGCCGAATCGCTCTTTTTCTGCAAAGATCAGCGTGTTGTCGTCTATGCGCTCCTGTAAATGCTCGAATGCATGTGGGGAGAGTGCGAACAGCAGGTCGATGTGTCGTGCATAAGCCCGACGATTATTTTCGGTTATCCTGATCTCGGTGGTGTTGCTACCCCCTCGGATGCGTGACATGTACTCTGTGCATGAGAAAACATGGTATCCGCTGTTTTTGAGGATCGGAAGGAGCGCCGCCGTTATGGTCTGGACGCCCTGGCCTGCCGCTCCTTCGAACACCATGGATAGATCGCTCGGATATCGCTGCATGAGTATCGGTGTTGGGCTGCGCGAAACTGCCGTACAGCGTTTTTATTAAACTGTTTACAGCTTTTCTCCAGGCACTGCGACTCACTAGGCGTCTGCGTATGAACTGATTTCAGGGGGATAGACCGAGGGGGATTAACCGCGTTCATTTATAGGAACGACCAAATTGAGTTTTTCATTCCCAGGCCCTATTCAGCTATGGGTTGAAAAGGGGGGAAGCATCTGTCGTAAATACAAAAAGCAAAAAAGCAGGCGGTCGGCCTGCTTTTTTGCTTTTTTGATTTCGAAACCGTTCCCCTCTCTTACTTCTTCTCGGGAACCGGGCGTTCCGGCTTGACCGCATAGTTGATCAGGTAGTCGTAAAGCCTGATCAGGCGGGCATTCTGGTTGTTCTGGTCGATCCAGTGGCCGATCATGCCGATCGTACGGGCCAGGACGAAGAACCCGTTGAGCGAATGCTCCGGGAAGTCCAGGTCCATGAGGATACAGCCGATGGTGCCGTCGACGTTCAGTATCAGGTTGTCCTTTTTGGCGGTCGTGATCTTCTGGACTTCGAGCGCGAAGTCGAGGCACGGCGTGTGCAGGGTCGTATGGTTCTTCACGTAATCGACCAGGTAACTGACGCGCTTGTCCGGGTTCTTGAGGCTCTTTACCCTGTGGCCGATGCCGGGAACCGGGCCGACGTTATCCTTCATCCACGACAGGAAGCCGGGAATGTCGTTCGGGAAATCCTTGACGCCCATCCTGAAATACTTTCCTGCGTTGGTCACGGCGCCACCGAAACGGGGGCCGATCATGGTCATGCCTGCCGATACGGCCTGCGGCATGTCGATGCCGGCGCAGGCGGCGATGATCGAGCCGAAGGCGCCCGATACGGCCGGTCCGTGGTCGGCGGAGATCATGACAATGCGCTTGATGATCTCGGACTCTTCGCGGGTCGGAAGCTTCTTGTTCCAGAGCAGACTGATCACATCCTCGATGCCGTAGCCTTTCTCGCAGAGCTCGGAGGCTGCATAGCCGCTGTAGCGCGGTTCTTCGCCGCGATCGTCGGAGATGGTGGTGCGGATGAGCGGTTCGACGACCACATCGCCCTGCTTCATGACCTCCTGGACGCTCGGAGGAAGCTGTGGCAGCACCGCTTCGTCGATGTCCGGTTCCGGCTTGATGTCGCCGCTGGCGAGCAGTTCCTGGTAGACCTGCTTGATTGCCTTGCTCAGGCCGCCGAAGGTGTCGGGCACCAGTGCGCCTGCTTCGCGAAGGGCGTTCATCTTGGAGCGGGCCGAACCTGCGCCTTTCTTGCCTTCCTTTGCACCGGCATGGCCGAACTTCATACCCTGGGGAAGCACCTCCTGGCAGGTACCGCCGATCGCGGCGATCAGCCGGATGCGGCGCTTCGAGGCTGCGAGCCATTCCGCGGCCTCCTCTTCGAGGCTTCCGCCAACCTCACCGACCATGACGACGGCTTTGGTTTCAGGATCGTTCTCGAACATTTCAAGGTAAGTAACGAAATCGGTTCCCGGGAAAGAGTCGCCGCCGATGGCCACGGCCGAGGTGATGCCGTTGCCGTTCTGTGCGCAAAGCCACATGGCTTCGTTGGAAAGGCCTCCGGACTTGGTAAGAACACCGAAGGAACCTGCCCTGTAAAGGTTGCAGAGCTTCAGGTTCTTGAATTCGCCGCCGATCACGCCGAGTCGACACTCGCCGGCCGACATGATGCCGATCGAAGAGGGCCCGTTGAAGATCTTGCCATTCTGGTCGGCAAGCTTTTTCAGGCGTTTGGCGTCCTTTTCGGGGATGCCTTCGGTGATCATGGAGATCAGCTTGATGTTGGGAGCTTCGATCGCCTCTTTGGCGGCCTGGTAACCCCTCGATGCGCCGATGTAAATCAGGGCAGTATTGATTCCCGGGCTTTCCTGCAGCGCAGGAGCAAGCGACGAGTAAACGGTAACGTTCTTGAGTTCGCCACCGCGGAATATTTCTTTCTGCTGGCCGGCTTCAGGCGGGTAGACGAATGCCTGTACGGTCAGCGGACGGTTGATCAGGAAGTCGAACTGGGCCATGCGTTTTGCCGCATTGACACCAGCTACGCCGCCTATGATGACCGCCCGAGTATCTTTATTAGCGAGAATGCTCACGGTTCAATCAGTTTAGTGATTTGCTATATACTTGAATTAAAAGGCGATGAGGGAGAAGTCCTCAAGACTTCAAAGCCAGATCGACGATATCGGTCATTGGCATGCTGCGGTCGTAGACGTGGATGTCGAAACCTTCTTCCTGCAGCTTCCTGATGGCAGCGAGGCCCTGGGCTTCGTTCGGCCCGCCCCTGCGCACCCAGATCTTGACATTTTCAAGGTATCCCTTCGACTTGCTGTCCCGGAAACCGTTGATGATGCCGCTGAAGGTTGCACGCACGTCAGTGAAGTTGGCGATGGCGCCTCCGACGATGATGTGCTTGATGTTCGGCAGCTTGCAGATGGTTTCGGTTAGCGCTTCCACTGCCCAGTCGGCCGGGTCGCCGGAATATTCGGCGTAGTTGGCGATCGTTCCGCCCCTTGCCACTACTGCGTCAGCGTAGAATACCGAAGCTCCGCCGCCTGCGGTCAGCAGTGCGACTTCCCCACCGGGGACTTCGACGAACTTGACAGAGCCCTTGATCCTGGAGTCGATATCCATGATCTGCTGTTCAGCTTCCGTGTACGGGCGTCCGATTTCGGAAACCGGTTTGAAATCCCAGTCGGCATGGCGGAACCGGGCATCCCAATCCACGTTCATGACGGCGTCGAGAGCCGCGAAGCGCATGTCGCTCTTGCGGATGACGAGCGGGTTGATTTCGATCGACTGAGCATCCTCGTTATCGAAACAGAGAATGAGGCGTGAGGCGATTTTACCTACGCGTTCGGCGATCTCGCCTTCGAAGCCGGCTTCAAGAGCCACTTCAGTAAGGCTTTCGATGGTCGGAGTCTCGTCGAGAGGTATGAACAGGCGCTTGACCGTGTCCCAGTTGTCCTCGATGTCGACGCCGCCCTTCCTTGACAGGAGCAGTTCAGCACCGTCTTTGTTGCCGATGATCGAGAAATAATACTCTTCATCGTGTTCGAGCATCTCGGCGATGATTACCTGGCGAACTTCGGCTGTGCCGATTTTGGTACCGATCATCTCCTTCGAAGCTTCAATCGCTTCGTCGAGGTTGAGACCGATTTTAACCAGGCCGAGCTTCCAACGGCCGCCGATAGCCTCGTGGGCTTTAACGACCAGTTTTGATTCTCGCAGCCATTTATTAGCTTCGCCAAGCTGTGAAAGACGATTAGGGTCCATGATCACAACATAATTGGGCACAGGAATGCCCCATTTGTTGAATAATTTCATGGCAGGCCCTTCAAGGATTTTAGCCATGCCTCTATGAAGTTTATGTTATGGGTATTGCGCAGAAAAGATGAGTGCAGGATCAATATATAACTATATTTGTTTTCGCTCCAAGGCCTTAGGGGTGCTCAACACCATAAAAACGCCATAAAAAACACTAAAACGTCGCATAATGAACGATTTTCTTGCCTGGTGGCAGAATCTTCCGTCGTCGATGAATCCGGTTATCTTCACTTTGGGTGGAATTTCGATACGCTGGTACGGCATGATGTACGTCATAGCGTTCACCATCGTTTACCTTCTTTCCAGGTACAGGATCGATACGGAAAAGCTCCCATTCGACAAGTCGTTTCCCGGTGACGCACTCACCTGGGCGATGGGCGGCGTTCTGCTCGGAGGAAGGCTCGGCTATATTCTTTTTTACGGTTTTCAGGGGTTTCTGGCAGATCCGCTGGGAACTCTGCTGCCGATCGGCTTGAGCCCCAGCGGCGGATGCAGATTTTCCGGCATCTCCGGAATGTCGTACCATGGAGCGCTCATCGGCGTGGTCATCGCCATAGCGCTGTTCAACATGAGGAGCCGCAAAGGCTTCCTTGAGACCTTCGACCTGTTCATTCCTGCCCTTCCACTCGGCTATACATTCGGCCGTCTCGGCAACTTCATCAACGGAGAGTTGTACGGGCGGATAACCGATGCCGCCATCGGCATGCATTTCCCTGAAGCGCCAGGCGCCGGACTGCGCCATCCTTCCCAGCTTTACGAAGCATTCTTTGAGGGCATCGTACTGTTCATCTTTCTCTGGAGCATCCGCAGGAGATCACCCTATGCAGGATTCCTGTCCGGCATCTACCTCGTCAGTTATGGCGTGGTCAGGTTTTTCATCGAGTTCTTCCGTGAGCCCGACGCGCAGCTCGGCTTCGTTTTCCTGAGCTTTTCGATGGGCCAGGTACTCTGCTTTCTCATGATCGCGGCCGGAGTGGTTGTACTGATTACGGGGAAACGGTCAGCGGGGAGTAAGTAACAGCTCTTCCCCGCTGCCGAAACAGCGGCGACGGACGATGTTCATGACGATGATCGCGCTCATGGCGGTAGAACCCACCAGCATGAACATCACCACGATCTGGTAGCGGATTGCGATCAGCGGGTCGGTGCCTGCCAGGATCTGGCCGGACATCATGCCGGGCAGAAAAACCAGGCCGACCCCCATCATGGCGTTGATCGACGGAATCATGCCTGCCGAGACGGCAATCCGGAATATCTCCCCGCTCGCCTCCTTGTAGTTGGCTCCGAGGCAGAGCTTCATCTCAATGACATCCCGCTGCTGACGCATCTGCGAAAACAGGCGTTCGATGCAGATAGAGAGCGCCGACATGGAGTTGCCGATCACCATCCCCGCAGTCGGAATGAAGTAGCGGGGCTCCCACCACGGAGATACTCCGACTATGGCAATGGAGACGAAATACGCTGTCAGGAAGTAGCTCGACACCATGGTCAGGAAGGTCGGCAGCATATAGGGCACCTCCTTTTCCTTTACACGTCCCTTCACAATGAAGATCGCCGAGAAGACCATCACGAGAAAAATACCGAGAGTCAGCCAGAGGTTTTCCGCCTTGAAGATGAAAGTCAGGGCATAGCCCATCAGGAAGAGCTGCGAGACGGTCCGGAGCGTGCCGATCGTTATATCCCTGTTCAGGCCGAGCTTGTAAACGAACGACGTTATCTGTGCGACAAGGATGAAGAGCAACGCCAGCAGGAGCTGGGTTAGTGAGATGTTGATGATTCCGTCGTTCATTGTTGTCAGCTCTTTTTATTTGTTACGCCATTCGATTGCTTCGTTGTCCCGACGAGTCGGGATCGAAATCCTCATCCCGACATGTCGGGACTCCGGTTTCTCCGTTCCGTCCGCCTCGCACTCAAATCGCTCACGACAATAAAAAGAGCTGCCATTATATTTGTTCGAGCTTATGGTTCCTGAGCATGAAAGACTTCGGATGAGGAACCGATGGTGAGTAGTCGCTGTGCGTCACGGTGATGACGGTTTTTTCCTCTTCGGCATTGAGGCGCTCGATGATCGAAAATACCATGACGGCGCTCTCCTTGTCGAGTGCAGAGGTCGGCTCGTCGAGCAGCAGGATTTCCGGCCCGAGCAGCAGGGTCCTCATAAGGGCCAGGCGCTGCTTCTGGCCGACCGACAATTTCTGGGCCGGCTGGCTGAGCGAAATATCCTGCAGGTAGAACTGTGCAAGCATCGATTCGAGCCGAGCCACATCGGGGGCCGGTCTGGCACTGTTGGAATCGAAAGAAAACGGTAAAAGCAGGTTGTCGGCAACCGTTCCCTCCACCATGACCGGGATCTGGGCGACATAGGAGATCGAAGCCCTGAGGATCGAAGGCTTGATCGATCCTACAGGTTCCCCCCTGAACAGGATCGAGCCCGATTGCGGCGAGTGGAGACGGCAGATCAGGCGCAATATGGTTGACTTGCCGGAACCGGATGCTCCCCTGATCACGATAAAATCACCTTTTTGCACCCCGAGGTTCAGCCGATCGAGCAGAAACGGTTTACCGGAAGTTGACCCGTCATAGGCAAAGGTGACATCGCGCAGTTCGAGCAGATTCGGCATATGGTCAAATGTTTCGCGTTGTCACTCCTGCTTTGCAATCGCCGGTTTGCGCAGAAACAGAATGCCGGCAAGGGCAATGGCGAGAAGGGCCGCACCCCAGATGAGCATGCTGTAATTCTTGCCCCCTTCGTACATGTTCCATGCGCCGAATGCGAAAAAGATGACCGATGCCCCTATCTTGATGGCATTTTCGGGTAGCTTTTTGCCCAACATCCTGCCGACCACGACGGCCAGTCCGTCGGAGACTACCATCCCGATGGTCGAACCGAGCCATACGGGAATAAAGGGATGGGTGGTGGCGAGGCTGATCGTCGACAGCATGGTCTTGTCGCCGAGCTCGGCCATGAAGAAGGTCGAAAAGACAATCCAGAACGGGTTGACGCCGGTTTTGCACGTTTCATCCTCGTCATCGTCGAGGCTGTCTCCCCTGAGGGTCCAGAAACCGAATGCGATAAATGAGATGCCTGCAACGAAAGTTATCAGTTGGGCAGGCAGCAGTCCACCCATCACCCATCCGATTCCGGCCGAAAACACATGAACGGCAAGAGTCGCCCAGAAAATGCCGAAAAGCACGACTCGCGTGTTGTAGCAAGTCGCCAGGGTCAGCGCCACAAGCTGGGTCTTGTCACCCAGTTCGGCCAGGAAAATCATCACTAGGGAGAGCCAGAACGCGTCCATTGCACGAGGGAAAAGTATTTCGGATTGCTATTGTTTGCTGAGCCAAAATATCTCAAAGCCCGTCATTCTCCAACAGCACCCGTTCATGAAAGCTCAACCGTGGGCCGTTCTGACGAGTTTTGATGTGTCGATTCCTTTCTGCCGGAGCAGATCGAGCATCTTCATATAGATTGCCTCATCAGGATAGGGTGTCCGCGAAAGCACCCAGCATCTCGACTTCGAGGGATTTGAAACCAGCGCCCATGAGTAGTCGTCGGCCAGCCCGACAATCCAGTAATCGGCCTTGATGAACCTGAAAAAAGTTACGATCAGCTTTGCGTTGCCGCTTCCCCCGACGGGCACTGCAGTCGCCCTGATGGATGCATCCCGTCCTTTTCTCCGGCACGAGTTGCGAACCATCACCTGGCCTCCGCCCGGTTCAAGGGTATACTCCGCTTTCGTGTTTGTGCAACCCCGCTGCTGTTTACCGGGAATTGCGGCGATCTCGTACCATGTGCCGCAGTATTTCTGTACATCGACCTGAGCGACGGTCTCCGGCGCATTGACCGGCGGTTTCCTGTGAAAGATGTTCGAGAACATGGCTTGTCATTCTAATGGTTGAACACTGTCGATATTCAAAGACAACAGGTTCAGGCGCCCATAAGTTCAATGAACATTGAGTTCAGCCTTGATCGGCATGTTTGCATTGGTATTGTCGCCGTTTTTTAATAGCATTAAAATTAATGATTAATCCACCTGCCGACTTGCCACCTATGCCGGAAATACGCAGAGCCGAAAACAGGGATATAGGGCCGTGCGCCCGATTGCTCGGGATACTGTTCGGCCAGGAGCACGAGTTCACTCCCGATATCCGGAACCAAGAGCTTGGTCTGGGCATGATCATCGGCAACCCCGACAATGGAACCATCTTCGTCTGTGAAAAAGATGGCGATATAATCGGGATGGTTACCCTGCTGACGCTCGTAAGCACTGCGCTGGGACGAAAGGTCCTGCTGCTCGAGGATATGATCGTGGATCCTGCATGGAGGGCCCAGGGCGTTGGCTCCAGGCTTGTCGAACACGCCTGCGGATGGGCGCGGGATCAAGGATACGGAAGGATTACGCTGCTGACTGACGGAGACAACGATTCAGCCCAGCATTTTTACTCAGGAAAAGGGTTTTCGCGTTCGCAGATGGCGGTGTTCAGAAAAATGATCTGACTTCAAACGTAACCCGGTGAACTCCTTATGAACGCTGACCAGGGCAAACAGGATGCCGTCGATTATCCGGCATGGATATGTGTTGAATGCGGACACGTTTACGACCCCGCCGAAGGTGATCTTGAATGGAACATCAGGCCCGGTGTGCCGTTTGAAAAACTGCCTGAAGAGTGGACCTGCCCTGTCTGCAACCGGACGAAGGAGCAGTTCAGGATTTTCGATTCGCAGTTGTAAGCACCAATCTCGATAAATCACCAAACCTCTTCGATATGGCACAATGGAAATGCACGATCTGCGGATACGTCTACGATTCTGATACCGGAGATACTGACGAAGGCATCGCGGCCGGAACAGCCTTCGAATCGATTCCCGAAAGCTGGGAGTGTCCCGTTTGCGGAGTCGGTAAGGACGATTTCCGAAAAATCGAGTCCTGACGGCTTTTTTTTTCCGGGAAATCCCGGAACGACCGGGCAATTATCAATCGGCTTTACTTTCAAGCGATTTGCTCGTTGCGATGGCAGCGGCTTTCCCTGCCGGATAAAGGCTGACGAGAAGGCAGAGCGCGACGGTCGAAAATCCTACAGCCAGAAAATCCCCAGGCTTCATGCTTACCGGATAGGAGGAGATGATGAATGCGCTTTTGGAGGGAAGCTGCACGAATCCGTATAGTTCCTGTGCCCAACAGATGCACCAGGCGACGACCGAGCCTATCGCCGTTCCGACCAATCCGGTCAGCCCTCCTTCGACGATGAAGATCGTCATGAACTGCGGCCGTTCGAGCCCCAGACATCGCAGATAGAACAGCTCCTGGCGTTTGTCTATCACGGTCATGGCGAGTGAACCGGCAAGGCTGAGCAAAGCCACCATGATAACCAGCATCAGCACGCTGAAGCTCGACCATTTTTCAAGTTGCATGACCGTGAACATGTCACGGTGCTTGTCCTGAAGCGTCTGTATACGAAATTGAGCGTCGAGGCGATTCGTCGAAAGCCACTGGCGAAGCTGCCGTTCGAGCTCAGTGTCCGACTCCCCTTTTCTGCCGTGGATGTCGATGCCGGAATAGCGACCCTGGCCAAGCAACAGGATGTTCTGTGCCATCGATACCGGCGCGAGAACGTATCGGTCATCGAATATCTTCTGGAGTGAAAAGATCGAACCGACGCTTGCATCGCTCAGTGAAAGCGCCGGCAGCAGTTCGGGCTGTGATAGCGACTGGAGCCCGACCGAAATCAGTTCGGGACTGAACATCCGTACGCTTCTTTCCGGATACAGGCCAAGCCGGGAGGCAAGCAGGGTGCCGGCCGAAACGCTTCCTTCAGCGAAGTATGGTTCACTGCGTCGAGTTTCCTTCATGAGCCGCTTATGGGCCTGGTCGTTAAGTCCCTTGACCATGACCAGTTCACTGCGGCCCGAAACCGTAAGGATTGCCTGACCTTCCGCGAACGGCTGTGCCCAACCGACTCCATCGATTTTCCTTATTGCAGCCATAAGCGAATCCGAGACCACCATCGAACGCCCCTGGACCGGTACGATCTGCACGGGGCTCTCTATCGTCACAAAGAGGTCCCTGGCCAGCTTCTGGAATCCATTGAGCACGCTCATTACCACCAGAAGCGTCGAAACGCCGACGATGATGCCTCCCAGGCTGATGCCCGATATGATGTTGATGACTCTGAACCGCTTGCGTGCGAAACTGTATCGACCGGCTATCCAGAAACCTGTTTTCATCGAAGATTCATAGGTGTTGATGGCAGGATTGGCATATTACCAAGATATACCATAAATCTTTTCCTCCGCCAACGTGGATCTTATATGCGGGATTACGGCAGACTCAGTCCGAACGATCAATCAGTGGCAGGCGCACGGTGATTTCGACCCCGGATTCGATGCATTCAAGCGTAACCGACCCGTTATGGCTCTCCACAATATCCTTTACCAGCCATAACCCAAGCCTTGATCCTGTCTTATAGTAGAAGTTGTGCCCGCGTATGGACTTCTCGAAAGTAATTTCCGCCTCATCCTGGGTTATGCCGGTACCAAGGTAACGCAACCGGATGACTACTTCACTGCCTTCAAGACAGCTCTGCATCCTGATCAACGAATCAGGTGGTGAATATTTGCGGGCATTATCGAGCAGGTTGAAAATGGCCACCTTGATCTGGAACTGTATTCCCATAATTTCACCGTCATCGACCTCTTCCAGATAGATGAGCGACCGTTCCGGCCACATTGCCCGAAACGACTCTATCGGGGCAGCGATTACAGGAGCCATCCTGAAAACAGTTATCGTCTCGGTTTTATGAGATTCCGAGCCTCTGCCGACCTGATTGGCAAATTTCAGGAGATCCTCGATCTGCTCTATCGCCCGGTTTATCTTGTTCAGTTCTATATCATTCATGCAATCGCCGAACTTCATTTTCAGTTCGATGAGGCCGACATTGGCGCGTATCATTGCCAGTGAAGAAATGCATTCATGATACATGATGCTCATGAAGTTCTGCAACCGTTCATCCCTGTGATGCGGTCCAGAAGTAACGTCTTCGACGGGGTTCTCTGCGTTCCGGTCAATTTTCCGACAAAGGTCTCGCCCTTCGCCCTCTCGTTTCAACTGAGCGTTTTCGACCACCATCACCATAAGGCAAGGTGAACCGTTAAGCGTTATGCTTTGTGCCGAAAGCAGGAGGTTCATCAGCTCGCCGTTTTTCTTCCGGAGCAGAACAGGCCTGTCGACAACGCTGCCATGCGCTTTGAGGAGTCCGATTATCTGTTCTCGCTCCTCGATGTCCGAATACATCCCAAGTTCCCTTACCGTTCGTCCTATGACCTCTTTCCGAGAATATCCGAATAACCTTAACCATGTCGCATTGACCTCAAGCTTATGACCGTCCGCAATATCTGCGATATTGATGGCAACAGGAACATGATCGAAGATGCTCCTGAATTTGGATTCGCTTTCCCTGAGTTCGTTCTCGATCATTATCTGATCGGTGACGTCTCGAGCGGTCACCACCGATCCGACAATCTGACCGTGATTGTCTCGAATCGGGGCGAAGCCGTAGCTCCCCACCCATGTTTCGCCGGTATCCTTGCGTCGCAACGTATACAGGGCATTCCGAGCCGTTTCTCCCCTGAGCGCCCGAGTCACCGCCCATTGATCGAGGTTGGCCGGTTCGCCGTTCTCCATGAATACTTCGAGAATCTCCTGGTACTGAGCCTGGCTCTTGAAACAATCCTTCTTGCTCCTGAACCGGTGGAACGTTGCGAAGGCTTCATTGAAATCGACGACACGCCCGGCAGCATCAGAAAAGAAAACGGCATCCGTCATGCTGGACAAGGCCGCCTCCAGCTTTGCCTTGCCCTCCAGGGCTCTGTGTTCGGCTTTTTTCAGTTCCGTAACGACATCGAACGTCGCAATGAAATGGTCCTTTTCAGCACTGGCAGCCGAAACGGATGTCCATTCATCGAAAGTTTCGATGTAATACTCCATCTGTTCCGGGTTTCCGGTGTTTGCAACACGGCAAAAGAGCTTGAACAATTTTTCAAACGACGCGTGATGACTGACCGGCATGACTTCGGTCAGACGCTTCCCGGTCACGTTCCGGTACCCGGTCAGGCTTTCGAAAGCAATGTTTACGTTCAGGTAGATAAAATCCACCGGGATATCGTTCACGTAAATCAACCTGCAGTGAGCAATGGCTTTCGGGATGGCGTTAAAAAGAGAATGATATCTGTCATCGCTGCTGATCAACTGCTTCTTGAGCTGTTTGCGTTCGGTTATGTCGATAACCGTACCGATATAGCTGACCGTATGTCCATGGTTATCATGCACCGGCCGTCCCCGCACCATCAGCCATCGGACCGATCCATCGAGGCAGCATATGCGATATTCGACATTTATCCTGGCATCGCTTTTAACGGCATCGTTCACGGTAAGGATCACCATCTCCCTGTCTTCAGCGCAGATAGTGCTTGTCCAGAGTTCGAAGGAGGGCTTCGAGCAACCTTTTTCCAGGTCATACAAAGGCCAAATCTCGTCCGACCAGATATTTTCGTTTGTCTTGAGGTTCCACTCCCAAACTCCGGCGTAAGCTGCTTCAAGAGCCTGGCTGAACCTCGTCTTCTGTTCGTTGAGCTTGACCTCCCGCAGTTTCAGCCCGGTGATATCAGTACCAGTGATCATCAGGCACGGCTGTCCTTCGATCACGACTCTATTGGTTTCAATTTTCCACCATTCGTGGTGCGAGATTCCTGGATGAAGCACCCTGGTCTCCACAGGTATTTCGATCCTGTCGGTAAATGCGATGCGGAATTGTTCCCGAACATAGCTCAGGCTGTCAGGATGTATGCAGTCGAACACGTTGGTTCCTGTCATCTCCTCTTCATGTTTGCTGAAAAACAGATCACGGGCATGTCGGTTCCAGCCGAGCATCCGCCCGGTTTCATCCATGAAAAAAGCTATGCCGGGAATAATTTCAAGAAGGGATCCTGCCCTGGCGATATCTATGGTGTCAGGGTCATCATGTATCGCATCGTCCCTGACGGTGACCAGCAATTGCGTAATCTCATCGTCGGCGGATCTTATCGGCTCGATGACATGCCTGAAGATTTTGCCGCGCATCACTTCGTCGAATGTGACTCTTTTACCGGATACAATGGATTCCTCGACCTTTTCCCTTAACCCGGTAGCAAGCGATGATATCGTTTTGCCTGCGGTCTGGATGCCATAAACATTGAGACCGGAGACTTTGAGGTCTGGTAAGGCAAGGAGTGTGGAAAATGCCCGATTGGCATCGAGGATCGTGCCGAAGATGTCGATTATGAATGCCGGAGCCGATAATGAAGCGAGAATTGCAAACGCTCCGCCATCGGGTGATTCGCCGATCGATCGGTTGTCGTTCGTTGGCATCGATATTGAGGTATATCAGTTATGTTACTGCCTTGTAACAAGACGTCATCAGAAGGACGCATGAACTCGTTCATAACAAAACCCGACCGGCTTTCAAGCATCGACTTATACTTGATTAGCTAAACCACTTTAATTAACAGAACAAACAGTATAAGAACAAGCTTTTTGACGAATAATTTTCGAATTTACGTAAAAAAGAAGTTATGCAGTAAGTGCAACGCCGGGCCTGAGGGATGCGGCGACTCGTGAGGGAATGAACGCAAACAGCAGTGTAAGCAACGCGATACCGCCGGAAACAACCAGGTAATCGACCGGATTGATCAGGATCGGCACATGCTTGATGAAATAGCTTTTTTCAGGCAGGGTGATCAGGTGAAATCGCTGTTCGAAGAGAGACAGCCCCAGGGCGATCAGGTTGCCGGTTGCGATTCCGACAAGCGAGATCATGAACGCCTGTCCCATGAAAACTGCGCTGATGCTGCCGGGCTTGAGGCCGAGCGCCGAGAGCATACCGATCTCTCTCGTTTTTTCGATGATGAGCACCAGAAGCGTCGAGACGATATTGAACACAGCTACGACCGTTATGGTGATGACCAGCAGAGGCATGATGTTCTTCTGGAGCTTCAGCCACTCGAAAAGATTGGCGTAGCGTTCGTAAACAGTATAGGTATAGAAGGGATAGCCGAGTGCACGTGACGCGTCGGCTGAAACTGCGGGCAGGGTTCGCAGATCGGCGACATTGGCTTCGTACCCGGAAATCAGGCCGGGATGGTACACTCCCTGAAGCCTGTTCAGGCCCGCAAACACCACGATGTCATCGAAGCCCTCGGTCAGGCCGGTTTCATAGATTCCCGCAACCTTCGCCACCTGGAGATCGAGCCCGGAAAGAAGTGCCACGATGCCCTCTTTGCCAGCGATGCTGCCGGGGCTGCCTTTTCCACCGATGCCGACAATCATCAGTCGATCTCCGGATTTGACGCCCATGCTTTCTGCCATTGACTTTCCAAGCAGAAGCGGCAACGCCCCTTCCTCATCGGACTGAACCGCCCAGGCTTCCGCACGCTCCTTGCCAAGGAACCTTGCTGCTTCTTCCGGTTTGATTCCCCTGACGACGGCCGGCACGATCGAACCTGCATCTCCTCCTGAAGTACGCCCGCGGCTCCTGAGCATTACGTTCATTTCAAGAAAAGGCGAAACAGAGACGATTCCCGGAACAGCCTTCAGGGACTGGAACTCATGACGGGTTTCCTGAAAAAGCTGTTCGTCGGGCTGTCTTACCTGCAGATGGGAGGTGAATCTGATAAGCTTTCCCTCGATGACGGATGCGAAGCCGTTGACGATGGAGAGTGTAAGAATCAACGCCGCCGTACCCACGGCTATGCCGAGTATGGAAGCGAGCACGATGAATGTGGGTTTCGAAAGCGACCGCGGCTTGAAAGCGAACCTTCGCGCTATGTAAAGCTCGGCTTTCATCCAATAATCACAGGTAATGTGCTTGTTGCAGAAGATTCAGGAAAGTACTCAAAATGCCGGTTATCGAACATACTTTCCATGAATTTCACTTACCCGTCAAAGTCAGGTCGATTTGCTTCTTACCACGGAGCAGCGTGCTACATGCCGAGAAAGGCTTTCTTGACCTCCTGGTTGTCAAGCAGCTCCGGTCCTGTTCCGTTCAGCACGATGCTGCCGGTTTCGATGACGTATCCTTTGTCGCTGATCCTGAGTGACTGGTAAACGTTCTGTTCAACAAGGAGCACCGTTACTCCGGTTTTCCGGATCTCGCTGATCGCACCGAACACGACGTCGGTGAAAAGAGGAGAGAGCCCGAGGCTTGGTTCGTCGAGAAGCAGCAGTCTGGGATTTCCCATCAATCCCCTGCCGATGGCCAGCATCTGCTGCTCGCCGCCCGACATGGTTCCACCGAGCTGTTTTTTGCGTTCGGCAAGTTTCGGAAAGAGGGCGAATACCTTGTCGAGGTTCCGCCTGTACTCTTTCTGATGCAGGAATGCGCCCATCATGAGGTTTTCCGTGACGGTCATTTCCGGAAAGATCTTTCTTCCTTCAGGTACATGCACGATGCCGCGCTGAACGATGACGTGGGGCTGCAGACCGCTTATCGGCTCTCCGTTGCAGATGATGGTTCCTTTCGCCTTGATTATTCCCGAAATCGCCTTGAGCAGGGTGGTTTTGCCGGCGCCATTGCTGCCGACTACCGAGACGATCTCACCCTTTTCTATCGTCAGGGAGATACTCCTGAGCACCGGCATTTCGCCGTAACCTGCGTTCAGCTTCTCAATCTTGAGCATGATGGCCTCCTCCCAGGTATGCTGCGATGACGTCGGGGTTGCTGGTGATCTGTTCCGGGGTTCCTTCCGCCAGCTTTTCCCCGGAGTTCAGGACGACGATGCGGTC